>JBFHGS010000209.1:0-9012 GCA_041582995.1 Desulfopila sp.
ACTTTTCACCTGTTCACAGTAAGATTCAGAGGTAATCAGATAGCTGTATTAATTACACAGTGGGCAGAGTGCTAGGAAATTGTGGCATTGGCAAGCGTTTTATCGCCAGGAGTTGAATTTTTAACTGTACTGGAGGTGTCTAGTTCAATGCTTTTGGAGGTTGTGGGAAATCTGAGGAATCTTGGCCGTATGCCTTCGGTCAGTTACGGGATACTGCAGAAAATGTGAGCAGGATAGACGCCTTTATTTACATCTGGTGGCGTATAAGGCGTCT
The DNA here is from genome assembly GCA_041582995.1 of Desulfopila sp. Lineage (GTDB taxonomy): Bacteria > Desulfobacterota > Desulfobulbia > Desulfobulbales > Desulfocapsaceae > Desulfopila. Next base: position 275 of record JBFHGS010000209.1, read on the forward strand.
ATCGGGTGCTGGAATAATGCAAAGTTTTTTTGCGAAGGACAGGGCTAAAAACTGAAAATATTCCGGATTTTTTTTGCTTCAAAGTGGCCGAATCTGGCTTCAAAAGAAAATGTTATCCCGTATTGCGGATCATGGTCATATTCCTCGGGGAAGTTAACATTGGGGGCTATTTCAAATATCAACCAATCCCGATAAAACTGCTGACGATAGCGGACCTGTAATTTCAGATCAGTGAGTTCATGACAAGGTTCTGTGCCAAAGGTATTGATCCATTCGTACGATAAGGCCTTCCTTTCAGACAGGAGTTGATAGAGTAGAAAGGTCAAAGTATGTTTGTTGCTGTCCTCCCACTCTTGCCAGTATATTTGTCCAGATGACCTGAACAACCACTTCTCAGAAATGTGTCGCTCAAGGTCCAGGGAAGCCATATTTTCCCAGCCGTCATCGGTGTAATATCGTATCCGTTCAACGAAACGCCCCTGCCAGGGACCAAAATCCTTGTAATAACGAAACCTCAGTCCACCATAGAGATAGTTGAAAGAGCCGCCGAAGGTTGTTGATATATTATATTCTTTTGAAGTTCTGATAAAGTACTGGATTGCTGCAGAAACGTTGTCCTTTTCTGTGTCCCCGACTGAGCTTGTTCCTGAAGGATCCTCCGTTGCTTCGATTTCTTCATCTTCAGTAGCAAAGAGGAGGAGCTGGGCTTTGTCGGAGAGATTTGGAAGATGGATTCGCCATCGTATGGAGGGGCTGAACTCGAAGCCGTCTTCATCATGGTACCGGGTGAGAATACGCAATTTTGCCTGACTCTTATTTTCCTCATCACTATAGCGACTGTCATCAAAAAAACTATCAAACCATTGTGCTGCATCTAAAAGCATAATCGAAGCTTCTCTCTGTGTTGTGTCAATGAAGTCCTTATAGTCATCTTCCTCATCAGCTTCATCCAGATTGTCAACTTCAGCAGTTTCCAGTACTGTCGTTTCCAGTACAGCAGTCGAATCGGCTTGTCCTATCGCAAAGGTTCGTAGTGGTAGAAATGTAAGCAGCAATGTAGCTGCAGCGACACACAACTGGATCGGATACGACCGCGTAGAGCGATCGAACAAGAAACATTCCTTCATGTAGAGCCTCGGCAAGATAAGAAGATAGATAGATAAAAAACGATATGCTACTGACATTATAGGCTAAAGATTCATGATTGTTCAAGTGGCTTATTACAGAAATCTTTGATGTTTATCGATAAGTAGCTGGATATAACAGTAAAAAAAGTTCTTTATGTGTATGTGGGCACTGGCCATGTAACATGCTGAATTAAAAGAAAAATGTGCAAACATATTGTTTATGGGGTTGAAAAAGCGTACTAAAATATTTTTTGCAAAGAAACATTGCCGGTACCTATCAGCGTTACATAAAGCCACTATACATTTCAAATTCTCTATTGTATTCGGTAATGTTTCAGGTGTTCCTTTTTGTAGCACATTGTCGGATCTCTATCAGAGATATCTTGTTAGAGTTTGCGTTCCAGATCGGTACACTTCAGGCAGCTGCAGGTTTGCAGGTGGCACCGGGCTCTTGCAGCACAAGAGGTTGCGCTTCCAGCACCTGGCGGATTTTTAGAGCCAGAGTGTCAGAACTGAATGGTTTCTGAATAAACTGAACGCCTTTTTCCAGTACTCCATGCTCTTCGATCACTTTGTCGGTATAACCGGACATAAAGAGACATTTGAGCTCTGGATTCATGGACTGCAGGCAGCTGGCAAGGTCACGCCCGTTGATTTCAGGCATTGCTACATCTGTAATCAGAAGATCTATCGAATCGGGTATGTTTCTAAAAAGTGCTATAGCCTCTGCAGGTTTATTAAGTGCATGCACGAAATATCCGGATTTTTCAAGTATACGGGTAATGATATTCAGATATTGAGGTTCATTTTCCACCAGTAGTATGGCTTCATCCCCACGCTGATGATCTGTAGCTTCGGGAGCATTGGCCGACAGTCCCGGCAGTGGTGCCGTGAGAGAATGCTGCGGCAGATAGATCCGAAATGTTGTGCCGAATTCCTGTTCGCTGTAAACATGAATGAAACCATTATTCTGCCTGATGATGCCGTATGTCAAAGATAGACCCATGCCTGTACCTGTCTCCGCCTCTTTAGTGGTGAAAAACGGCTCGAAGATCTGTTCACGTATTCCAGTGTCCATGCCGATACCGTTGTCGCTCACTGCTAACAGTACATAATCTCCAGGTTCATACCCCGGATAATCTCGACAGTATTCTGAGGTGAAAGTGGCGATTGCTGTTTCTATGGTAATTCGACCGGATGATTTGCTTTCGCAGGCTTCTTTGGCATTACTACAGAGGCTGACAAGTATCTGGTCAATTTGTACAGGGTCCATAAGGACAGAGCATGAATTTTCTGAAGGTAACCAGCTGAGCGTCATTTGTGCACCGATGATCTGCCGTAATGTGTCAAGCTTACTTTCAATTGCGCCATTGAGATCAAGCGGTTTCGGCGATATCGGTTGTTTGCTGGCGAGAGCCAGCAGGCTCGTTGTAAGGTTAAGTGAGTGCTCAGCAGCTTTTTGTATTTGCAGCATATCCTGGTACAGAGGATGGTTCTTTGTAATGGATTCAAGCGCGGATTCGGTATAACCAAGAATAATGCCGAGTGTGTTGTTGAAATCATGAGCGATTCCGCCTGCCAACCTGCCAATAGCCTCAAGGTTCCTTGCACTGCTCAGTCGGCTCTGCAGATGTTCTTTTTCTTCTTCTATGAGTTTGTTGGCCCGAATATCGATCGCGGTTGCAGCCATATATTTTGGAGTGCCGTTATCTGCCGTGATCATCACACCACTCATAAGCATTGGAAAGTCTGTTCCGTCTTTATGGTGATGCCACACTTCGGTAGGACTAAAGCTGCCACTGAATATCATATCGGAAAATATTCTGCTGACTGAGTCTATCTGATCTTCGTTGTGACAGATTGACAGGTGCTGGCCGATAAGTTCTTCGGGACTATAGCCATGGACGCGCGCATATCTGTTATTTACATAGGTGAAATTCCCTTCAAGGTCAGTGATCAGATTACCGTGAACCGCTTTGTCGGAGACTGTCCGGAATTTTTTGAGTTCCTCCTCTGCCTGAACAAGAACTGTTATGTCGCGGATTGCTATGCACATGGTTCGACGCCCCTCAAACTGAAAAAAGCTGATGGAGAGATTGACAGGGAAGGTTGTTCCGTTTTTTCGTTTATGTTCCTCACATGTTATTTTGATGACTTCGTTGTCAGTTGTTTCTTCCGGCAGTGAACGTGCCGAATGATGTTTTTGGGGCAGCGAGTTGAAGCTGAGTGAAAGAAACTCTTCCCGTTCGTAACCATACAATTGCAAGGCTATGTCGTTGGTGTCCAAAATTTGCATGGAAGTTGCGTCTACCAGAAGGATAGCATCAGGCTCTGCTTTGAAAAGAGAACGATATTTTTCCTCACTTTCCCGGAGTGCCTCCTGGACCTGCTGTTGTAAGCGGACATCTTCAAGCAGTCGTTGACGCATATCGTTGATTGCGTCAACCAGGAGGTCGAGTTCATCGCTATCATCGTCTCTTTTTCTGTCAATTACCAGTCGATCATCATGCTTCTGCAGCCCGAATTGCTGGGCATAATATGAAATTTTCAGGAGATAACGAATCACTTGGTGGTGGATGATAAAGAGAATGAAAAGAGAGACCAGAAAAGTTTTAAGTCCTTGTGTTATCAGGATGATAAACATGCGGTAGAATAATCTTTCGTAAATGTGCGAGAGCGAAGCGTAGACAGTCAATGTGCCGATATTTTCCACAACCTGGCCATTATTGTATGTCATCAGGTATTTTTCAGAAATGGTCTGCTGATCGACAACCGACTCACCGGCAGAATAGAGTACTTGGTCGTTATTGGATATTTCGATATAAATAATGTCCCGCATGCTCACAATATTGTTAAGCTGGATTCGTAACTGCTTGTCATCGAGATTCCAGAGGCTGTTGTTCAGGCTTCTGAGATGACTTGTCTGTACCTGAATCAGCTGTTGGTCCACGTAGCTGATATCGCTTTTGTATTCAATAAACAATTGAACAGATGTACCTATGATTGTGATGAAGGCACTGAAAAGAAGTATGGACATCAGTTGCTTACGGGCAAGGCGACTGGTGAGAAAATGCTGTTTCGCTTTGTGTTGAGATAACGTCACTGGTCATCCTCAGGTATGTTCGCAGGAAAGGCTGGTTTTGTGAGAGAGTGATCATATTCACCACGATTCATTGCCTTAAGAATTTCTTCATATCGACCAGTTTCGCGAAGTTTGGATAAGCCTTTGTTGAAAAGTTTTATTCTGTGTTTATTTGCTTCTATTTTTTTGGAGAGTATCAGGTGATAGTGCCGTTGTTGCAGAACTGTTTTGGCAAAGGTTATTCTCTCTCGTTCCTCGGGAGAGAGGGCCGTTCGCTGGTAGTATTTACCCACTTCAAGCACCTGTGGAATGACGTCAATTCGTTTTCGGAGCAGGCGACGATAGAGGTTGTCGTAATTACCTGCACGATCAATGCGAAAGAGGCCTGCCGCCGCACCTTTTTCCAGCGTTGGATATGCAGTATGAAGAGTAGCGCCGACGATGAGTCCTTTGAGATCTTCAATGGTATGCCAGTCGAGCTTACGGGCTTTAAGGTGAAAAAGATATTCTGAGTCGGTGATAACAATATCGGAGTAATAGAAATCATGTTCGCGTTCGGAGGTTTTGACCCAGACAAGAGTTCCATCCCACATGCCTTCTTTTGCAAGGAAATACGATCTTTTCCAGGGAGAAAAAAAGTATTCCACTTCTATACCAACAGCTTTAAATGATTCCTGGACAATATGAGATGCCGAGCCGAAATGCGGAAGGTGTTCTGAGAGGTACGGAGGCCATTCTCCATTGGTCAGGCGAATACGTTCTGCTGCAATTGATTCAGTTGCAAAGATGGAAAGCAGAGTGAGAAATGCTGTAAAAAGCGTTTTCATCGCAATTTCCAATGGGGTGTGAAAGTGATTTTACCTACTATCGCAGACAAGCAAATATGATTATTGCATCCACTTATCTCATGATAGTAGGGCTATGTTTGAAATGCAAAAAACATTGATGAAATCAGTGGAAGAGTTGCAGCTCAGCGCAGATTACCGTTTTCCAGATCCATGGCGACAAGAGAGGCATAATGACCATTGCCGATCATGAGTTCATCGTGACTACCCTGTTCAGTGACCCGGCCGTTTTCCATGACCACTATATGATCAGCGCGGCGGATGGTTGACAGGCGGTGAGCAATGATAAGAGATGTTCTGCCGGTGAATGCGTCAGCCAGAGCTGCTTCGAGGATGTTTTCGGATTCTGTATCAATTGCGGCGGTGGCCTCGTCAAGCACCAGGATTTTCGGATCACGACAGAGCACACGAGCAAATGAAAGCAATTGCTTTTCACCGGTTGAAAGCTCCTGTCCCCCTTCTCCTATGATGGTCTCCAGCCCCTCAGGGAGTTTGTCGATAAATCGTTGCATGCCTGTGTTATGCATTATCGCTTCGACATCTTCACGACTGCGGCCGGTATCCATGACGATATTGGTGAACAGGGTATCCTGCAGGATCAGGACGTCCTGGAGAACCACCCCGACCAGATTACGCAACTGGTGCAATGTGAATTCACTAACCCGAGTGCCGTCAATGGTGATCATGCCAGTCTGAGGATCATAAAAACGGAGCAGCAGGTTGACGAGCGTGGTCTTGCCGGAACCGGTTGTGCCAACCAGCGCAACTGTCTGCCCGGGGTAAAGGCGTAAAGATACATCATGTAAAACCGGATTTTCGGGGCTATAACCGAAAGTGACATTTTTAAACTGCAAATCTCCCCGGAATGTTTGGCGACTTACAGGTTTTATCGGTTCCAGGATGCTGCTCTGGGTATCCAGCAGTTGGAAAATGCGCTCTGCAGAGGCCATTGCGGATTGGACAATTGAGTATTTCTGGCTCAATTCGCGCAGCGGCTGAAAGAACAATTTCATATATGAGATAAATGCAACCAGTTCGCCAATGGTCAGTCGTTCCTGTAGAATTTCGCCGCCACCATACCAGAGAATGATCGCCATTGCTGCCGATCCCATGAATTCCGTAATCGGCATAAACGTACCGAAGAGGCGAATTTGTGCGAGGGTCCTGTGGAGATACCCCAGACTCAATTCCTCGAATTCAGAACGCGATCTGTTTTGTCTGCCGAAAAGCTGCAGAATCGATATGCCAGAAATAGCTTCCGAGAGAAAAGAATTGATTCGGGCAAGCTGGCTGCGGATTGCTCTGAATTTATTTCGGGCCAGCCTGGCAAAGAGGAAAGTCAGCGTCAGAGAAACAGGGACAAAGAGTGACATTACCAGAGCCAGTCTGCTGTTCATGAGAAAGAGGGCAACGAGGATGCCGAAAATTCGCAGCAGATCGTTGAACATGGTAACCATGACTGAGGTGAACATTTCATGCATGTTCTGGATATCATTTGTCAGTCTGGTGACAAGTCGTCCTGTTGGATTGCTGTTGAAAAAAGGCAGTTCCAGCCGCAGCATATGGCCAAAAAGATCCTGCCGGATAGAATGCATGATCGACTGACCAATATATTCCAACAATACCATTTGCAGAAATGACAGTACAAAGACGGCTATCAGCATGGTCCCGTACCAGAAGGCGGTGGATGATAATCCTGTCAGTCGTGCTGTGGTTTCAAGGGTTTCACTGGTGATATAGGTGTCTATACCAAGCTGCATTAACCATGGTTGTGCCAGTGTGGCAGCTGTGACAGCCAGTGAAAGTATGATTGCAAATGTGAATGAAATCAAACGCCCGAAGCTGTAGCGGGCTATGCGTTGCCAGAGTCCGAAATCTCCGATCGAGACGCTCTGACCACCTTCATCGTAGCCAAAATTTCTCATGGGACACTCTCCTCTGTAACAGTCTGCCGCATCTGCTTTTCATACATTGATCGATAGAGCGAACTTTCTTTTAGCAACCTGTGATGCAGACCGTCAAAGGCCACTTCGCCTTCATCGAAAATGATGATACGGTCCGTCATAGATAACAACTTGATGCGATTAGAGACAATTATCACGGTTTTGCCTGCGAGGCGACGGCGTAACCCTTCGAAGACCTCATGTTCGGTTGCTACATCCACGGCTGAAAGACCGTCATCAATAAGTAACAGCGGCCTGTCACAGAGCAGAGCACGGGCCAGTGAAAGACGCTGGCGCTGGCCTCCTGAAAGTTTTACGCCACGTTCGCCTATGATAGTGTCATACTTTTGGGCGAAGGCCATAATGTCGTCGTGTATTGCGGCATGGCGGGCTGATTCCACAATCTCTTCCTGAGTCGCTTCCGGTTTACCAAGAGCAATATTGGCACCGATAGTATCGGAGAAAAGAATGGGCTCCTGACCAACATAGGCTATATGGGAGCGGATGTAATCTACCGGGAGAGAATTGACTTCCTGACTGTTGAAGTAGAGGGTACCGTCATCTACAGGGTAAAGACGGGCTAACAATCTGCAGAGCGTTGATTTGCCGCTGCCGGTACGACCGGCTATGCCATGAATTCCCGGACCGAGTTCAAGGGTAATATTTTTCAGGGCGGGCTGGGCTTCGCTGCTGTAGCTGAAGTTCAGATTTTTCAGGCTGTATGCAGGTTTTTCTACACAGGGAATGTCATTATTCTCAAGTTGGGGCAGGGTTGGTTGACTGGCGACGAGTTCATGAATCCGGCTAAGAGATGTTATGCCGCGTTGTACGAGATTGGTGACCCAGCCTATAGCCATCATCGGCCAGACAAGCATATAAAGATAGGTGATAAAGGCGACAAAATCGCCAATGGTTATTTCTCCTTCTATTACAAGTCGTCCGCCGACCCACAGTACCAGCAGCATGCCGAGATTGCCGACCAGGGTTGCAATGGGAAAGATGAGTCCCTGAATGACGGCGACCCGCAGGTTGCTTTTCACGTAGGCGCTGCCAAGAGCATCATAGCGTGCAGTCTGGAACTGTTCTGTGGTGTAAGCTTTTATCAGCCGGATGGAAATGAGTGTTGAACGGGCAAATTCGGTAAGCTCTGAAAACTGCTCTTGCACAGTTGTAAATCGACGATGGAGTTTACCCGAGAGAATTCGGGTGAATATTGCCAGAAACGGCATCGGCAGAAGGGCAATAATCGTCAATTTAGCATGGATATGCACCATGAAAGCGATGGCTGCGGTGGACATGACAAAGGCATCGACTGCAGCTACAAGTCCCATGCCGCAGGCCATCTGCACAGCGTTCAGGTCATTACTTGACCGGGCCATCAGGTCGCCGGTGGTGTGCGTTTCGAAAAAAAGCGCATCCATCTTTAGGATATGACTGAACATCCGGTTCCTTACAGCACGTTCCAGCAGTCGGGAAAAACCGATTATGAGGTAGCGCCAGCAGAAGCGCAGACAGGCGACAATGAGGGCGAAAAGCAGGATGAGACCACCGAGCTTCAACAGGCCTGTCTGATTTATAGTGTTTTGTGCCAGACCATCTACACCCTGCTTAATGAAGCGAGGAATAATAAGCTGGATAAAGTCCACACAGAGTAAAGCTATAAAACCGCACAGTAATCGCAAACGGTGCTTTTCAAACGATGGGCGAATGAGTTTGAGCAGTTCCGACAGTTGAACTGATG
>JBFHGS010000210.1:0-8949 GCA_041582995.1 Desulfopila sp.
CTGCCGTTTGTACTAACGTGGCACTGAGGAGGTTTTTCTCTCTGGAGATTGGATTATCTGCACCCTCTCTCATATAATGGTTATCTGGTTACCCTTTTTTCAGCGATAATGATAAGGCGTTAGGCATTAGGTATAAGGAATATGCAAAGCAGTGTGTCCTGGTCACCAAAATCACCTAAGATACGGTTGTATATAGGACCGGCATTAGTCTGAAAAGTGTTACGGGCAGAGCAGACAGAGCGCTTTATCACGCTCAATGACCAGGCAGGGATAAGCCGGTTGGTTGAAGTGCCCCATATCAGCAGAACTTTAAACCGGAATTCCCATGAACAGCGTATGCGACGTCTAAAACGTTTGCATTTTACAGGATTTTACATAAAAAGACTGCGCGCTGACGCCGCATGAATTGATAAAACATCCATGCAAACATAAAAAATCGCATTCTGACAACGCACGTCTTCTGTGGTAGAAAGCACACATTGCTTAGGAAAATCGACTGCGAGGCACATCAGAATCAGGATTACTTCCAACAACCCCGCCCACACACACCAGCAACAACACCTAATATTTTCAGAACTTTAAAACACACCCTCTAGCAAAAAAACCGCTTCAGAAAAACATTACTGCATATTTTTCCAGGTGTGGATTGATACTTGCAATACTTGCAGTAAAGCAAGATACAATTTCCCATTAACCCATTTATTACATATCTCTATAGTATGAACAGAAGCCCAATCATATCAATCTCAGCTCCGCAACTGCTTCGTGCATTTTTTGCTGCGCTGTGTACGCTGGTTACTTCACTCATCACCTGGTTAGTCGCTTGCATCTGCACACTCTGCACTATCAGCCTGTACATGCTATGCAAGTTTTTTCTGACAATTACTCACCTTTCATTCAGATGCATAGTCTACATCCTGCTGGGCACAATATTTCTATGCTGTGCAGTAATCCTGGGAATTCTAAGTATAGTTACTCTCGGTGCCATCAGCCTACCGTGATACGCCATACTATTTTTTTTCAATATCTCTATGAAAATGTGTTAGCTTTGCGCCTTCATTTTTAAGAAGTCCTACCAACTTCTCGACCACAGCGACAGATCTGTGCTGACCACCGGTACAACCGATTGCAACACGCATTCCGGCCTTACCTGCTTTACGATTCTGTTCCAGAAGAAATTTCAGCATAGCTGCGAGACGATAAAGAAACTCTCTGCCATATTCACTCTCGATAACAAAATCAGCTACCGCACTATCCAGACCGGTCAGATCCCGCATTTTCTCCTGCCAGTAAGGGTTCGGGAGAAAACGTACATCCCAAACCGATGTGGCATCCTCGGGTTGACCATATTTGAACCCGAAAGAATACAGAACCACCTCAAATTTTTCTTCAGCTTTCACTCTTGCCATTCTTTAACTACCTCTTTTTTTACCGGGGAAAGGAAGAATCCCGCCGCCCGCTCTTTTAAAACCCAGTATTCAACTGCCTGCCACGCCCAGATGCAACACTCTCGGCTGCACGGGTCGCCTCCCTGCCACATGTGGATATCGTATAGCAGGATATCCAAGCCCTATAACACTATAGATTTCTTCATCTGCAGGAATAGCCATGCTTCTTTTGGTTGACGGACTTCGTCGCATCGCTTCAACAACAAAACCAATCAGGCAACTACCTACCCCTAAGGCATGTGCCGCAAGCAAAATATTCTGGCTGGCTAGCAGGGCATCCTCAGCAGGACAACTCGCATCTTTCCTGCCAGTAACAAGAATTGCAGCCGATGCACCATGAAACAAACGGTCCACATGTTCTTCATCCCATTCTCTCAGTGCTTCCGCGACAGATGCATAGTAGTTCCTGTAATATCTGCCAAGAGCATCTCCAGCTATTAACCGGGCAAAAAAACGGTACACAGGATTTTTGGCCTGCACATTCAACTGCCGATAGAAGCCAGCTGTCAGGTTTCCAAGCACTTCGACATCTTTCCTTTCTGGTAAGATAACGAAATTCCATGACTGACTGTTTGTGCCTGAAGGTGCTGTTGTGCCGATTTTCACCAGATCCTCAAGTATGTCCAGTGGCACTGGCTGATCGGTATAATTGCGGCAGGACCTCCGGGAACGCATGAGCTGTACCAGAGCGTCGCAATCGTATTTTCCCGGCACAATACTCTCGAGTGTTTCTGTAAGATTATGAAAGCCGAGAGTTGTAATCAGCCCTTCAATATCTATCGCCCCGGATGGACAAACAGCCCGACACTGATCACACCCCATACAATCGCCGGAAACTACTGAAGCCCTTCCCCCGTCCATCCGAAAAAGCCGATGCGGACAAACCCGGGTGCACAAACCACAACCACTGCATTTTCCGCCATCTATCTTTATGTTGAGCTTTTCCATCTCCCCTTCAGGATCCTGACCTATTCTGCGGATATCCTGCGCCCTCATGCTCAGCCTGACTGACTGTTATCTGAAAACACTGTATTTATAAAATAATGCTACACATTACCCAGCCTGTGAAGTATTAACAAGTGGCCTTTTAAACAGATACCTTTTTGACCGGTACTTCAGCGGATTTCACTCTAAAGACCACCATGATCTACACCCTGCTGCAATGGAAAAAACGATTTAGATACGATGATGTTCTGAAAGTGTGTCTGCCTCTCGTACTCAGTATGTCCGCAACCACGATCATGGAGTTCACCGATCGGGCCTTCCTCAGCAACTACAGCATTGAAGCAATTTCAGCCGCAGTTCCGGCCAGTATCACTTCTTTTCTATTCATGGCTTTTTTCGGCGGAGTAGGCGGTTATGCAGGAGTATTCATTGCCCAATATTTTGGTAGTGGTTCAATGGACCGCATTGGCAGAGTGCTCTGGCAGGGAATATATTTTTCCATTTTCTCAGGCATAATCTTCTGGTTGCTGGCTCTTTTTGCAACAGGCCCTATCTTCGCCATAGCCGGTCATGAGATCGCTGTCAGGGAACTTGAGGAAATATATTTTTCTATACTCTGCAAGGGCGCGGTGCTGCATGTTGCCGTCAGCACACTCTCTACGTTTTTCACCGGTCGCGGCATTACCCGACCGGTAATGCTCATAACCATTGTATCGGTTATACTCAATATTCCCTTTAATTATGCGCTTATATTCGGCAAATGGGGATTTCCTGAACTCGGTATTGCCGGGGCTGGTATAGCTACAGTCAGCGCGTGGGGAGTAAATGTCATTTTGCTCTGCTGGCTCATCTTCAGCCGGAAAAACAACCGTGAATATGGTATTTTCAAAAACTACAGATTCGATCCGGAACTCTTCCGCAGGTTGCTTCGTTACGGGGTTCCGGGCTCTCTTCAATTCACACTCGACATCCTGGCTTTCACCTTGTTTATCCTGCTAGTTGGCAGAATCGGCACCATAGAACTTGCTGCAACCAATATAGTTCTTTCTATCAATGCAGTAGCGTTTATGCCGTCAATGGGTGTCTCACAGGGAGTAAGTGTTATGGTCGGCCAGGCTCTGGGCAGACGCAATCCACTCGAAGCCAAACGAGTCGTCTGGTCCAGCACACACCTGCTGCTTATATATATTCTGGCCATCGACCTGCTCTTTATCTTTTTCCCAGAAGAAGTTCTCAGCCCGTTTATACATGCCGACATGGATACTGAATCCATAAGCGCTATTGTCACGACAGGTACGCAGCTCCTGCGCATCATTTCAGCCTACCTGCTGCTTGATGCCCTCTACATGGTTTTCAGTGGGGCTTTAAAAGGAGCGGGGGATACCCGTTTTCTGATGTGGAGTGTTGGGATATCGTCAATGCTGTTTCTGGTATTGCCCGTCTACTTCGGAATAACCAGATTTTCGATGAGTATCACAGCCGCCTGGTCATGTGTACTACTCTTTATCATTGTACTTTTTCTGCTCTCAGCGGGACGATTCAGCACCGGCAAGTGGCAGGAGATGCTGGTAATTGAAAAAGAGGCACAACGACAGAAATAAATATCATGAATCATGACCTGCCGGAGCAGCAAGTTGAAGAGATGCAATTAATCATCATCGTGACAGGAAACCCATACCCATAAACAACTCAGAAATTCTGCAGGCACGGGTCAGTTAATGGAATCAAGCGCCTCGCGTATGGATACCAGATCAAACGGTTTGTTAATCACTCCGGCAAAACCATATTCAGAGAAGTTCGTCATAATGGGGTCAGTAGAATAACCGCTGGAAACAAGAACCTTCGCATCCGAATTGATCGCCAGAATTTCAGTTACAGCTTCCTTGCCGCCCATACCACCCGGAATAGTCAGATCCATAATGACAACATCAAAGGGGTTACCCGCCTCAGATCGACGCAGATATTCAGCAACAGCTTCCTTACCATCCTTCACGTGCATGGCTTCGTAACCCAGATGAATAAGCATCTGGCAGGCTATCTCTCCAACCATATCCTCATCGTCCATGACGAGGACTATTCCTTTCAATTCTTTATCCGCCAATGTTCCTGCCTTTCGTGGTATTTTAAGATTCCTGTAACTGCAAATAGTTACTTAGAGCAGTATGCCAGATAATTCAAAGTCCAGTCAAGCGAATTGCGCGTAAAATTCACACCGCGCCATTTCACAGGACTTTCTCGTATCCCCATAGTATATTACATTTTTTCCTCAGGAATCATAACCACTTCGGATCTGGTGCTATGAATCATACGAAAGTTACGCGAGTACACAGGGCACTCTGGGAGGATCGTCTTATTGAAATTTATGATGAAGGTGATACCCGTAAACTCTACTTCGGCGGTGAATTCCTTCAAAGTGCAATGTCGCTCAGCGCCCCCTTTTCGTTATCGCTTCCCTATACTCATTTTATGATGTTCGCCCTGCTTCTTAAGGCAAATCTTAAAAATGTTCTGCTGATTGGTCTTGGCGCAGGCTCAATGGTTCGTTTCCTGCATCATCACTTCCCTGATTGTCGTATCGATGCCGTTGATCATTCCCCCCATATTATCAAGCTTGCCAAAGGCTATTTTCAACTCCCGGAACATGAGCAGGTACATATTCATTGCTGCGACGGATACAATTTTCTGGTAGAGACCCGCAACACAAAACAGTATGACTTGATTCTTGTAGATGCTTTTGATGAACAGGGTATGTCAGAAACCATTTATGCCGATCCTTTTTTTCGATTATGTAAAGCCGCTCTCTGTGATGATGGTATCCTCAGCTGTAATATCTGGAGCGGCATACCGAAGACGATAATAGAAATATCTCGAGGTCTTGATCACTCCTTCACAGACAAGATCATTCTACCTGTGCCAAATCGCGGCAATATCATACATAATCGAATGAATTTTCCGGTACTCTGGTCCGCTATTCTGCGAGAAAAAGCCACATTACGGCAGATGGAAAAACGGTTCGGAATTCCATTTCAGGAAATTGTGAAAGTTGCTATCGCCAGCAACATGAATTTTTTTCAACGACTGCAAACGATATTTACCGCTTGATCCGGCTGCCTGCCCGGGACCCATGTCGGCCCCCGGGCAGGCTCCAGTATCGCTGACAGTCACATCAGATTACAGAACATTACCACCCGGAACAGAGTCTTCCCTTATTCTTTCCAACTGATCATGCAGATCAGCAATTTCTTTCTGCCAGTAAGACGGTGTTCCAAAATCATCGAGCACACGGGTCATCCCGTCGGCTGCAACCTGATGCGCGCACCAGGCCATGTAATGCACAAATCGCATTGCCCGTAACGGTTCCACCAGTCTGAAAGTTCTCCTGTCAAAGTGACGGAACATCTCATAGCCTTCAAGCAGCATATCCATCTCAACAAAAGCCTCATCCAGTGTACCTGGAAGCAGCATCCAGATATCCTGTATAGGTGGCCCCATAACCATATCGTCAAAATCAATGAGAAAAAAAGACTCTCCCGGCCTATGAATAATATTGGCAAAATGACAGTCACCATGAATCCTGATGGGTTTCACTCCAGCAAATAACGGTTCTGTGGTTGTGATAATCTCCTCAACGACCTGTCGTAGTCCGCCTTTCACTTCCTCCGGCACAATTTTACCGGTAAGCAGATAGTCAAGTTGCTGCCGTGTCGATGCAGATGGAGACATTATCGGCCTGAACTGTGTTGAAGATTTTTCACCGATGGCATGTACCCTGCCGAGTAATCGTCCAAGCTGCATCCATTGATCATCATCAAACTCATCAAGGCTGCGCCCTCCGCGTTTAGGGAACAACGCAAAATGTACCCCTTTATACGTACCAAGCGTTTCTCCGTCAGGAAACCTGATAGGCGGAATAACTGGAATCTCCTCTGCGGCAAGCTCTAGCAGATAGATATGTTCTTCGCGCAAACAATCTGCGCTCCAGCGCCCGGGCCGGTAAAATTTGACGATAAGACCTGTGCCGTCATCCTGCTCCAGTTCATACACCCGATTGATATAGCTGTTCAATGGCCGGAAAAGGTTGGTCAGGGAAATATCAAGAGCCCGCTCAACTAAACCCAGCACCATATCAGGCCCCAGATCATGAAATACTTCCCCGTTATCATTTTCGTTCATTTCTATTGTTCCCGCCTTTTTTCCATATCTGCTACAAGAATCTTTACTACGCATACCACTAATTGTGGCTATTCCACCCTGAAAAAGGTAGAAAGCGCAGGTAACCCTGAGTCAACCATGCCCATGAATAAATCCCGCATTAAGAGACCGACCATTCCAGCAAGCCAGATAATCACCGCCTCCGGCTATTGCGACAGATGCAAAACCATCCATGGGTTGCCCATGGGTGAAGCATACCTGCATTGTCGGAAATTGATACATCATTTTCAGCAGAATGAAACTATTGCTCTGGACCCGTCAGTCGAAACTGATCCTCAGTTATCGACATCTTACCTCTTTGGGAAGGCCCGGGGCAAGATGTTCGGTGTTCTTGATTGTAGAACAGCCGATGGCAGTCAGACCTTTATCCAGGCATTTTCAGGCCAGTACAACAGCATTTGGGATGTTTCCGGCTGGGCTCCTCCACTTTTCGATATTATGGAGTTCAGGGCTACCAATGATCACACAGAAAAGAAAATCAAGGCTCTCGGCAAAGAACTGGATCAGCAAAGACCGCATACAGAAAAATGGCTGGATATCAAACATGCTCGAAAACAGATGTCACGAGAGTTAATGCGTGATCTCCATGGAATATATCGGCTGAATAACTTTGAAGGGGAATGTGCCAGTCTCTATCGTGCCTATAACGGCAACAACGGTATCCCAACAGGTTGCGGTGACTGTTGTGCACCAAAGTTATTGAATTATGCCGCAACACATGATCTTACCCCTGTCGGGATAGTCGAATTCTACTGGGGGCTCGACAATAAATCAGGTACCAGGCGACACGGATACTGCTATCCCTCCTGCCGGGATAAATGCCAGCCTATTCTTGGCTACCTGCTCTGCGGCCTCGGAAGGAAACATGCTGCCCGATAAAATCGTAATCGATATCCTGTATAAAGATGCAGATATTGTCGTCATCAATAAACCCGGCGGTCTCTTATCAGTGCCTGGACGGGGTGAAGATAAACAGGATTGCGTTACACGCAGACTTCAGAGAATGTATCCCGGCATGATTGAGCAACCATCTGTGCATCGTCTGGATATGTATACTTCCGGTCTGATGGTAGTGGCGATCTCACGTGAGGCACACCGCAACCTCTCAATACAGTTCCAGAACCGCACAGTTAGTAAAGAATATACAGCACTACTGGAAGGCCTTGTTACAACGGAAAGTGGCGAAATTCATCTGCCTTTCCGAGTCGATCTGGATAACAGGCCATACCAGGTGTATGACCCTGTGCATGGCAAAATGGGAAGTACCATATGGCAGCGTCTTGGGTTTGAAAACAAGACCACCCGTATTCGATTTATCCCTCTCACCGGCCGTACCCATCAGCTCAGAGTCCATGCCTCACATCATCTTGGGCTTGGCTGTCCCATTGTTGGTGATAGTCTTTACGGCTCCGGCAATGATGGCGACCAGATGATGCTGCATGCCAGCCATCTCGTTTTCACGCACCCTGATACAAACGCAATTATGACGTTTAACTCGCCTTCTCCTTTTTGACGTCTGGCCGCATTAGCCGCCAAGGTGAAAAATCAGCAAAGTTCCTTGATTGAGAACCAGCGGCACAGGAACGATAACCGCACACCAGAAGAAAATTCTGTTACACATGTGATAGGAACGGAGTAAACGTTTTTCAACAAGAATTGCCATATATTGCAGAAGAAAATAGGCAGTCAGCCAACCCCAGACACTTTTATCATAAACAACTTGATATGGTAGGCTAACCAGAAGTTCATGCATAAATCCTGACAGTAGAAAGGTCATCAACATAGCCTTGCGAGGTTTTCGGCTGAATCGCTGAAAAACTACCTGCCGAAGCCAGTCACCAAAAAGCAAATTCCAGCGTTTCCCCCAGAATTCAGCTACAGTTCCTGCCCGCCAGGGGCTATTACTGATAAGAGGAATAATTTTACCCGTGCATAACCAGAGCAACCTGCATGCCCCCTGCATCGCCTCAAGCAATAGCCAGAAAGGCAACACAGCCAGATAGGCCTGTTGCCACCAGAGCATACCAGAATACAGAGGGACATAAAACATATATGCAACTACGAGCAGAGCGATGGCTATCAAGCTCTGCAATACCAGCTTCCAAACCTCAGCCCTCCCTACCCTCCTCCTCGCTTCCCAGACAACTATGCAAAGCGATGGTGCCAGAAAAAAAACACCCTGCGACACGATGTTCCTGCCCGCGACCACAATACTGACGATCTTGGCCAGTAACACAACTGTCATGAACACTACCAGATACCAGAATGTTACCTGCCACTCAGTGCCCATTATTCGCCTTCGAAATCAATAAAATTATATTCAAATCCAATCATTATATACAGA
>JBFHGS010000211.1:0-8872 GCA_041582995.1 Desulfopila sp.
CAAATTTGGAGGTACCGGGCTTGGGCTGGCTATCAGCAGGAGTATTATCGAGGCAATGGGAGGCACCATACATATGGAAAGCAGCCCGGGGCAGGGGACTCGAATGTGGTTTGTTGTCTCTTTGCAGAAAGATGTTGAGTGTATAGAAGATACGACTGAGACTCAATTTGAAGGACGCACGGCACTTGTTGTCGATGATAACGAGAGGTCTCTGACTATACTGGCCGAAATGCTCTCTTTGCTCGGCGTCAGTACCTTGAAAATAGGACATGCATACGATGCTATTGCAGAATATAAGAGCAACGTGATCAGTGGTCAGTCATTTGATTATGTCATAATCGACCAGTACATGCCTGATCTGGATGGTTTTAAGCTTGCAGAACATATACATTCAATAGTCAACAGTAAAGCTCCCGAGCTGATCGTTATGACGCAGACGAAATACGATGCAGAAATTCATGACGGCAAGTTCGGATTTCCGTTTCAAATCATCACGAAACCAGTCAGATTGGCAGAACTCAAAGCTGCACTGCTGACAGCGCGGTCAAAGCGTTCTTCTACAAATCGATCAGAACGACGTCATGTCGAAAACATGGCTTTATTTCGAAATTCTTTGTCGGGAAGGGTGCTGCTTGCCGAGGATAACGTCGTAAATCAGGAGGTTGCCGTCGGAACTTTGAGGCTGTTTGGTTGCAAGATTGATGTGGCAAACTCCGGAAGAGAAGCCCTGAGGTTTTGGGACCGTTATCATTACGATATTGTTCTTATGGATCTGCAGATGCCGGATATTGATGGTTATCAGGCCACGAAGGCTATCCGCGCTGCTGAAGCTGAACACGGTGGTCGTACACCGATTATCGCTCTGACCGCCCACGCTTTGAAGGGTGATGACCAGAAATGCCTTGATGCCGGAATGGATGGTTACCTGCCCAAGCCATTCGATAGCCTGGCATTGCATTCTCTTTTGAAAAAGTGGCTGCCGGTGGGAAAACAGAGGCAGGGAAGGTCAATACGGAGAGCTTCCAGCGGGATTAACCCGGATTTATCATAGACATTGTGTGGCAGTCTCTTCAGGAAGGGTCAACCGGGTGTAGACGTTAACCGTAACCAAGATCATTGCCTTAAACCTTTTGTCCGGAAGATTTTCGCAGAGGGACGCCTGATTAAGCCAGGAATCGCAAAATGACGTTGTTAAAGTAAGAAATCATGCATTGTTCCTCCGTATCTGTGCGTACGTACAAAGATTAATCTGCTGGCGGATTTTTTATTCGTGTATATGGTTTTGCTGTCTTAGGAAAGTAGAAAACTCCTGTCTGGTCAATCGGTCATGGACGTGTCGGCACTGGTGCATCAATGATTACTCTATTTCTGCCTGACTCTTTAGCCATATAGAGAGCTTTGTCAGCAGAGCCAATTATGTCATCATTTGTAGTAGCAATATCTATTTCTGTATTAGATACCCCTATACTGACTGTTATCCGTAAAGTTCCTGATGGCGTTACAAATTCTGATTGGGCAATTGCAATTCGTATTTTTTCTGCAATATGAACGGCTTTTTCAGCAGTTGTTCCGTGGAGAAGTACAACGAATTCTTCTCCACCAAAACGGGCAACTATATCAGTTTCCCGTCGTATGATCCGTGCAAGTTGTGCAGATACCTGCCTGAGACACTCATCGCCGATGAGATGACCGTAGTTGTCGTTCACCGATTTAAAATGATCGATATCTATGAGAAAAATTGTCAGCGGTACTTGCGTGCGGCTTGATTTTTTTCGCTCTTTTGTCAGTGTATCATCAAAAAATGTACGGTTTTTTAATCCGGTCAGTCCATCAATACTATTGAGACGTTTTAGTTCCTCGGCGTATTTTTTCACAGCAAATGAGTTTTGCAGACTGATCCAGTATTCACGGTGCTGGGCCTTTGCCAGAGAGGAAATGCCGAACCAGTATATGCAAATGACTAAAAGAAGAGAACTGTTGTAACTATTGTCTGTGAAGACCAGCACACAAACCGTGGGCAGAAGAAAACCTGTAATGAGCCCCCTCGTTAACCAAAGGTTTGGAGATGTTGACGAGCAACCGCTGCTGGTTAATCCGGCAGTGCAGATTAAGATGACGAATGAAAAATCCTCAAAAAGAGGATCCACAAGGGCAAACGCACAGAGACCACCCCATATCAGGGCAGAAAGCAGTATTGGTGAAAAGAACAGAGCTTTCCAGAGAATTGGTTTTTTCAAATATATCAATTCAAAGTTCTTCGTAAGAGATACCCTGAAAATTGCAAGCAGGACAAATGTCAGACTGAGAGACCACCAGGTTTTCGGGGATGAATGATAAATCTGATTAGGGAGACTGACCGCAATCCAAAGTATGAGATAAATGCCTGAACCGGTAAAGGTCCGTTTAGCGATATCACGATTTTGCAGGTATTGCATTTCGGTATCAACAGGGGGAGGAAGAACCTTCATATGTCTCACTATGAAATGATGGAAGAGAGCATGTTCAACTGCTTTTATGCGTATGTTTCATACTAACGTGAACGAAAAATAAATAGAAGTTGTCTAACGTAGTATTGACATCTGATTTCCACATAGCCGTCAACAATACTTATTGTTCATCATGATAGTCTCCGATGGATAAAAACCATTGCCGAATCCGTAAACAATTGCTATTAACCCTGCCCTTTATTGCAGATAGAAAGGGAATTTACAATATCCTATTTCAAATAGACGTGCATTTTCCCACGTGCAGCCTGAAAGCCAGGCGACTGGGTGTACAAGTTCTTTTATTAATGTTGTGGATGTGAAATACTTTCTGCAGCAGTTTTACGACGAGAGGGCAGATAAATTCAGTATGGATCAGACCAAAACAGTAATTGGGTGGCGTGAGTGGCTGGCCTTGCCTTCACTTGCAATACCCGCCATTAAAGCAAAAATTGATACAGGCGCTCGCACATCAGCTCTGCACGCCTTTTTTACCGAACGATTCAGTCGTGAGGGGCAAAGGATGATTCGTTTCGGGATTCATCCTTTACAGAACAATAGTAAGCTGGAGCTTATCTGCGAAGCACCTATAGTTGATGAACGTATCGTCACAGATTCGGGTGGTCACAGCGAACTGCGCTATGTGATCAGGGTTGATATTTCTTTTAAGGGAATTACCTGGCCGGCAGAAGTTACCCTTACCAATCGCGATAATATGAAATTCCGAATGTTGCTGGGAAGAACCGCTCTTGCGGGTCAGTTCCTGGTTGATTCTGAGGCCTCTTTCTGTGGTGGACGGGAACTCGGAAGAATTTATAAAAAGAGGATAGTATGAAAATTGGTATTTTGTCGAGAAATCAGGAATTGTATTCAACCAGGCGTCTGGTTGAAGCATGTATTGAACGCGGGCATGAGGTGCGCGTGATGGATACCCTGCGCTGCTACATGACTATCGCTTCCCAGCGGCCGACAATTCATTATAAAGGCGAAGAATTGGTAGGTTATGATGCGATTATCCCGAGGATAGGAGCTTCAATAACATTTTTCGGTACGGCAGTCGTCAGGCAGTTTGAAATGATGGGTGTGTACAGCGTTAATGAATCTGTGGCAATCAGCAGGTCCCGCGACAAACTTCGGAGTTTGCAGCTTTTATCACGAAGAGGGATTGGCTTGCCTGTAACAGGGTTTGCCCACTCCACTATGTATACTCAGGATCTCATACGTCAGGTTGGTGGTGCTCCGCTGGTTGTGAAGTTGCTTGAAGGAACGCAAGGGATTGGCGTGGTCCTTGCTGAGAGTCAAAACACGGCTGAGAGTATTATTGAGGCTTTTCGCGGTCTGAAGGCTCAGATTCTGGTACAGGAATTTATTAAAGAAGCAAAAGGCGCTGATGTACGTTGTTTTGTTGTTGGTGATAAGGTAATAGCATCAATGATGAGGCAGGGTGCAAAAGGTGATTTCCGCTCAAATATTCATAGGGGCGGCAAGGCAACTGTCGTCAAGTTGACGCCGGAAGAGCGGTCTACAGCAGTGCGTTCGGCCAAAATTATGGGGCTCAGTGTTGCCGGTGTGGATATCCTGCGGTCCAATCATGGCCCTGTGGTGATGGAAGTGAACTCTTCACCCGGGCTTGAAGGAATAGAGACATCCACAGGTAAGGATGTGGCCGGAGCGATTGTCGAATACATCGAAAAGAAAGCAAGCCAGGGTGATACTCATACCCGTACACGGAGCAAAGGGTGAAACAGGAACCATTTCGTATAGGTGGCAGTGTAATCGCCCCGGGAAGCCAGCAGATTGTTGAGTTGCCGATAGCGCGTCTCTATACCCATACGGAAATGTCGCTGACTACTCACGTTTTTCATGGCAGAAGACCGGGGCCGAGACTTTTTGTCAGTGCAGCCCTGCATGGTGATGAGATAAACGGTGTCGAGATTATCCGCAGACTGCTCAAGCGGAAATCTCTGGAAAGTCTGCGCGGTACTCTGATAGCAATTCCGATTGTAAATAGTTTTGGTTTTATTCATCATTCCAGATATCTGCCGGACCGGCGCGATCTCAATAGGGTGTTCCCCGGATCGGGTACAGGTTCGCTCGCCTCCCGGATTGCTGATTTGTTTATGCGCGAAATCGTTTCACACTGCACGCACGGAATAGACTTGCACACCGGGGCAAATCACCGGTTTAATCTGCCCCAGATTCGTGCTTCATTAAAAGATAAAGAAACAAAGCGGTTGGCCCAGGCGTTCGGTGCACCGGTTATGATCCACTCAAAGACACGTGATGGTTCACTTCGGGAAGCGGTTTCCGAACTTGGGATACCAATGTTGCTATATGAAGCAGGAGAAGCTCTCAGGTTCGATGAGCTTTCCATTCGTACGGGGTTGCGTGGTATTCTTTCGGTAATGCGTGCGATCGATATGTTGCCGCAGAAACCATCCAAACGCAGCCACCCTGTATTTCCTTCGAGTGTTTCAAAGTGGGTAAGGGCACCGATCAGCGGGATATTATCGCGACGGGCTGAAATAGGCAGACAAGTTGAAAAAGGTGAAATAATCGGTGTTGTAAATGATCCTTACGGTGTAACGGAGCAAGTGGTGTCCGCACCGGTTTCAGGAGTTATCGTAGGACGACTGCAACTCCCCCTTGTGTATCAAGGTGACGCTCTTTTTCATATCGCAGTTCTGGAAGGCGACCCGGACGCAGGGAAAATTGTTGAAGAACTCGCCTCGGATTTTGAGCAGTTTAACTCTATGCCACAGAATAGTATATAACTGAGAATCATAGCCTTGCGTGTATAATGTGATGCCACAGTGGATGTTAAAACTCATATGCATCTGCTGGTATTTAAAAGGCGTACATCCGGATTGTCTAAAAAACCACGTTTGATTTTTTAAAATCGGTGCTTACATAGCTGATATTGATGTATCTTCAGATTTTATAAATAACTAAATTGAGTGATAAAGAAGATGACTACTGAAATTGAACACAAACTGAAATTACGGCATTTGCAACTGGACGATTACGAGACGCTCCGGGATATCAGCGCACGAGTGTATCGTGGCGTTTCCTCTCCGTGGGCTGAATTGTACATCAAACGTCTGATAAAGACCTTCCCGGAGGGGCAGGTGTGTATCGAAGATAACGGTAAGGCGGTTGCTATTGCCTTGTCCTTGACGGTTGATTTTTCCCTTTTTGGCGACCACCACTCATACAAACAGATTACTGCCGATGGTACATATACAACTCACGACCCTGAAGGAGATTATCTTTATGGTATCGAGGTCTTTGTTGACCCTGATTATCAGGGGATGCGCCTTGGTAGACGACTCTATGATGCACGCAAGGAACTTGCTGAGAATCTGAATCTCAAAGGTGTTCTCATTGGTGGCAGGATTCCTGGATATCATAAACACGCAGATGAGATGTCTCCGCAGGTGTATATCATGAAGGTCAAAGAGCGGGAACTGTATGATCCTGTACTCACCTTTCAGCTCTCAAACGATTTCCATGTGCGGAACATCCTTGACGACTACTGGCCTGAAGACCATCACTCTAAAGGTAATGCGGTGTTACTTGAGTGGGTAAATATCTACTATCAGAAAAAGACCAAGCTGATAGGCCGGGCCAAGTCCATCGCCAGGATAGGGGTTGTGCAATGGCAGATGCGCCGGTTCGACTCGTTTGACGATTTTATGCAGCAGGTTGAGTTTTTCGTAGATACGGTCAGTGATTATAAGGCAGATATTGTGCTTTTCCCTGAACTTCTCAATGCGCCGCTTATCCATACGTACGAGGGGAATAACCCGGCAGAAGCGATGCGGGAGCTGGCGGGACATACGGAAAATCTGCGCCAGGCAATGGTGGAGATGGCGCTCGGGTATAACATCAATATTATAACAGGAAGTGTCCCGTATCTGGATGAGGATGGTAAGCTCTACAATATCAGTTATCTCTGCCGGCGTGATGGAACCTGGGATTATCAGTCAAAACTGCATATAACACCGGATGAGGATAAACACTGGGGATTTACCGGTGGTGAAAATCTGAAAGTGTTCGATACCGATGTCGGCAAAATCGGCATACTGATCTGTTATGATGTGGAGTTTCCTGAATTGGCACGTTTGCAGGCTATGAAGGGGATGAAAATGCTCTTCGTACCATTCTGGACAGACACTAAAACCGGGTACCTGCGCGTACGGTGTTGTGCTCAGGCACGGGCTATTGAAAATGAGTGTTTTGTTGCAATTTCAGGAAGTGTCGGCAATATCCCGAAAGTAGAAACGATGGGAATTCAATATTCCCAGTCGGCGATCTTTACTCCGTCCGATTTCTCGTTCCCACATGACGCTATAGCTTCGGAGGCTACTCCGGGCATTGAGACCACACTTATCACAGATCTGGACCTTGATCTGGTGAAAGAATTGCGATCGCAGGGCAGTGTGCGGAATGCCAAGAGCAGACGTACCGATCTCTATGAATTGCGCTGGCTGAAGTAGGACGTAAAGAAATACGAAGACGTCGTTGATACAAGCAGGCGGGCCGGACATTATCCAGCCCGCCTGTGTTGTTTATACGCCGCTAATACGCGGCAGTACCGCCGAGGCAAAGCTCAGAACAAAAAAGAAACCGCACATATCAGTAACAGTCGTTAGCAGCGGACTGGAAACCAGGGCAGGATCAAGCCTCAATCGTTTGAGAAGCAGGGGCAGCATTCCTCCGAGCAGCACGGAAACCAGGGTGTTGGCGGCAAGCGCGCCACCCACCACAGCCCCGAGCCAGGGGTTTCCTTTCCAGAGATAGGCTATACCGCCAAGCAGTAACCCGAGCACCATACCGTTAATTAATCCTACTCGTGCTTCTTTAGCCAGCACCCAGAGCAATTCACCGGGGCGGACAAGGCCTAAAGAAAGTTCCCGCATAGATACTGCCACTGCCTGGTTACCCGAACAGCCACTCATGTCGCTCACCATCGGCAGGAAGACTGCAAGTGTAATAACTGCGGCCAGGGTATCCTGATACATGGCGATTACACTCGCAGCGATAATATTTAAGACTATATTCATGCTGAGCCAGGAGAGGCGGCGGCTGGTACGGGACAAAAGAGGCATGGTACGAAATTCTTCGCCGCCAATGATACCACTGATTCGCAGGAAGGTCTTGGTTCTCTTTTTATCTGATGCCTCCTTGATTGCAGAGGGCAGTACAACGCCAACAAGTCGTTGGTTTGCATCTACAACAGGTGCTCCGAAAAGGTTATGCTCTTCGAAAAACTGTTGTAAGGCATTGAGTGAATCGTCGTCATGTACCCTGAGAGGTGCAGGAATCATAACTTCACTGAGGGGGGTACTTCTGGCAGGAAAGAGCAGATCATTCATCCGCAGCACTCCTACTAGTTTATTTTTACGTTCAACAACATAAAAATATTGTACGTGATAATCTGCGTACTCTTCGCTATTTGCCTGTAAATCATCAAGTACATGCTGAATAGTATTATCGGAACGGTAAGCGAGAAACTCAGAAATCATCAATCCGCCTGCGGAGTCTTGCGGATATTCGAGCAGCATTCTGGCTTCTTCAGCATCCTCGCTGTCCATTTTATCGAGAATTGCGAGACTGGCTTCTTCATCCATTTCTCCCAGTACATCGACAAGATGATCGCTGGAGAGTTCCTCCATGATTGCTGCGGCCTGAACTGAATCCATCTCCTCGACCAGATCTGCCGCCTGTTCTTCCGGTATATCTTCAATTAAATCTGCGGCATCTTCAGGGCTCAGCATGCTGAGTAAGCGCAGTTGCTCTTCCGAAGTAAGTCTGGAGATGGCCCTTGCTGTTTCTGGTCCGCTGAGCTCATCTATATACAAAGAGAGCTCTGAACCGTCAGCCGCCACGATGAGTTTGCGAAGTGTTTCCCATGATGGAACAGTAGTATTCATTATGACCTCTTGGCTGAGCGTTGGAAAAAAATAAGCGGTTATATGGCATTAAACCTTTTCGTAATGGAGGCGGCAAGGTCAATTGTTAGAGGATGTTAAAAGGCTTATTGAAAGAGTTCGAATAGACAGTCGAAGAGATTTGAACAGAGTGCTTCGAAAAACCGTCAGGCGTTCTGCTGTTTTCGTTGCAATAATCGCCTGATGCAGTTCGCACTTCATCTTTACTCCTTACGCCTCAACTGATTAAGGGTAATCAGATCATACTTTATGAGATTACGCCAGTCGGAGAGGTGTGGTGTTGCCGGTATGATGATGTTCTGATTGAGAATATTATATATTGTCAGAGAAAGAAATTTCAGGAAGATGAGCAGACACTTCCACCTTTCAACGCTCATCCAGGTTTGCAGAGTCGAGGCAGGGCACCAGCTCAGTTTAATGCTTACCCTGAGCCTA
>JBFHGS010000212.1:0-8803 GCA_041582995.1 Desulfopila sp.
ATCTTCCTGGAATCCTGCAGATCTTTTTACTGCAAATGTTCAGGTTTTTTCTCTAAGCGGACAGGATGTCGATATCCTTTTTAAGGAGCAGGAAGAAAAAGCAGTTGTACGCGATAAGGCTATTGTGCTCCCGAGGTTCGCTTTACCTTTTTCGTTCCAGCTCGATACGTTGAAGTTTGATAACCTGCGCCTGCTTTTTTCTGATTCGTCAGAAATTACTGTTATTGAACAGCTTTCCCTTGGCATAGCCGGTGCTCATCATACCTTTGAACTTCATGATTTAAACGTTGTATCAGAAGGTTATAGCGCTACGTTGCAAGGAGAACTGGATACGGAACAAGACTGGCATATCGAACTTTCCGGGGATGTCGAATATAAGGAATATGGCACTGGTCCATTCTCAGGACATGTATCTCTGAAAGGGCCTCTGTCCTGCCTGAAGACCGTAGTTGACGTCCATCAACCGGCACCTGGGCATATTGAAGGGTTGATTTTTGATTTGCCGAATGGTTTTCGGTATACAGCTGATCTTGAGCTTACCGATGTGCAGCTCGCTGATGGCCATGCTGTTCTGCCTGAGCTCTTTTTCAGCGTTAAAGGGAAAGCTGAGGGCGATTTTAGAAATTACGGTGGAACACTGACCGGCAGGCTCGACTATCTTTTTTTCAAGGATGTTTCTGTCGAAATTGAACTGCAGGGAGATTATGATCAGATTGCCTTTGCACGAATTAAAGCGGAGAATACACAGGGAAAAGCAATTCTGACGGACGGCCTGCTGGCATGGAAAAACGGTCTGCGCTGGCACGGCAGCATGAAAGTGGAAGACTTTGACCCGGCCCAGCTTAGTCCCGCATATCCGGGAGCTCTCAATACTGAACTGGTCAGTTCCGGAAGCTATGACGAGCTGCTTATTGTAGATGCAGATTTCAAGGCTTTGTCCGGTGTGTTGAAAGGGTATCCTGTCCAGGGGGGCGGCAGACTTCGGGTAGCCGAACATACCGTTTTTGTAGAGGATGTTCTGTTGAAAAGCGGCAAGGCAAGCTTGCGCGCCGATGCCAGTGTTGCAATGGTTAAAGGATTGGATAAGTGGCAGGAATCTCTTGTCTGGAAAGCGGGTATACGTCTCAGCGATTTTGATCCGGCTCTTCTCTGGGATGGTTATCCGGGGGAATTGAATACGGATGTAACCAGCGAGGGGAGCCTTGTTGGCACCGACATTCAGGGCTGGGCTGATATTGGCTCCTTGCACGGAATTGTACGCGATTTTCCTGTGAGCGGCAGGGGGATAGTACGTATAGATGAAGATAAGGTCTTGACGGTTGACAACATACTGCTGCAAAGCGGTGACTCGACCATGCAGGTCGCAGGGCACGTCGGAGAGAATGTCGATCTTTCTGTAAATATTAACTCAAAGAATCTCGGTGAGTTTTTACAGGGTGCAAAGGGTGATCTGAGAATTGCAGGAACGGCAAGGGGCAGCCGGGATGCGCCACGTATTGATGCCAGCATGCAGGCCCGGAAGCTGGAATATAAGGATGTCAGTCTCCAAAATCTGGACGTCGGAGTTGCAGGGGGAGTTACCAAAGATTCGTCTGTTTCCGCCACTATTCACGGTGAAGGGCTGTCTCTCGGAGGATGGGTGATCGATGGGCTGGAACTTACTCTTGATGGTTCACGGGCTGAACACAAATTTTCTGTAGATGTGCAGGATTCAGAAGGGACAGCTGATTTTTCAGGGCGGGGTTCACTTGATGATTCGTATTCATGGTCCGGCAGGGTTGGTGAACTGAACGTCTCGCATCTGCGATATGGTGAATGGCTGCAGGATAATGTCGCATCTGTTTCAGTTACCGCAGAAACAATTGATATCCAGGATTTCTGTCTTACATATCAGTCTGAAAACGTGTGTGTATCTGCAGAATGGCAGCCACGGGAAAAACACTGGAATTCCGATCTAAGCTGGAAACAGCTCAGACTTTCACGGCTGAATGATCTCTTTTATGTTCCTGAACCTCTCTGGGGTATCAGTAATGCTGCCATGAAA
This sequence comes from Desulfopila sp., assembly GCA_041582995.1. Lineage (GTDB taxonomy): Bacteria > Desulfobacterota > Desulfobulbia > Desulfobulbales > Desulfocapsaceae > Desulfopila. Next base: position 2,045 of record JBFHGS010000212.1, read on the forward strand.
GTGAGCGGAAACACCAGTAAGCTTGAGCGGGCTGTTGGGTACGTCGAGGTTGTTGATGCCGGTGTAGGCAGAAAGGAAGAGCATTCAGAATGGGCAAAACTGCATCTGGATTCGGGGCAGCTTGATATTAATCTTGCATCCGGAACATTAAACAGTGAACTCACAGCTCATTTTACTGATGGTTCTGTTGTAGAAGTAACCGCCGAAACGCCAGGAGCAGGATCGTTTGCGCGAGATCCGGCAACATTGCCTCTTCGTGGTAAAATCTATGCCAATATTCAGGATCTTGGTTTTATTGCGCCGCTTTCATATTACACGGTACACCCTTCGGGTTCATTACAGGGTTCGCTCGATATTTCCGGGACAATGTCTAAACCGGTTGTAGAGGGGGACTTGATTCTTGCAGGCGGTAAGATTGATATGCCGAACTGGGGAATATCGATGACTGATGCTTCCTTTGAACTGAAAGGTTCAGGAAACACTCTTGCTGTAGAGGGAACCGCTTCATCAGGCCCAGGCTGGTTACGGGCCGGAGGAAAGTTGTTTCTCGATGATAAGGGGCTCGCGGGAGATTTTCGTTTTGTCGGCGAAAACTTTGATACGGTCATGCTGCCTGAGTATGTTGTCCGTACTTCTCCTGATTTGCAGCTTTCCTTTAATCGCGATGGCGGCGTTCTGACCGGGCGTCTGGCTGTTCCGCATGCTGTTCTGACGCCTGAAGAGATGAAGGATTCTCTGGATGTTTCAGATGATGTCATTTACCTGAACGGGACCGAAGAGGAAAAATCGTCCGACTGGCTGTTTACAACGGCACTGCAGGTAATGCTGGGGGATGATGTATATCTCGATGGCTACGGCTTAACAGGTTATCTGAGAGGAAATCTTGCTGTCGAAAAGCGTCCCGGTACGTTTATGACAGGAAAAGGAGAACTCTCTCTTGCAAAAGGTGTTTTTTCAGTCTATGGGCGGACGCTGGATATAGTCAGGAGTCGGGTGTTGTTCAGCGGAGGTCCCATAGATAATCCCGGTGTGGATGTCAGGGCCGAGAAGATTGTCGCGGATAAGATAAATCGCGGTGACACCATGCAGGTAGGTGTGGATGTGAGTGGTACGGCAGATAATCTCGAATTTGCGCTGTTTTCAGATCCTGCCATGGATGATAGTGATATTCTTTCATTCATGGTTGTGGGACGATCTATGTCTGAAACGGGTAAGCAGGAGGAGAGTCTCTTAAGCTCTGTGGCGATGGCTCTGGGGGTTGAGAAGAGTGTCGGCATAGTGGATAGTCTGACCAGTATGCTGCCGATAGATGAAGTGTATTTCGAGGGAACTTCGGAGGAGGAAGTGTCTCTGGTTGTAGGAAAGCAACTGACTGATGAACTTTTTATCGGGTATGATCATAATTTTTTCGATCAGAAGGGTGAAGTTAAAGTGCGCTATGACCTCGGTTCCGGATTTTCGGCAGAGACCCGTTCGTCTACAGATGCCACTGGGGCGGATCTACTCTATTCTTTTGAAAAATAATCGAGGAAATAGTTCCTTCTTCCATTTCCCTGAAAGGGCGTAATCTTGAAAGAGTGCAGTGCTGATGCTGCAGAGTAATTGAGAAAAGGATTTGCGAGTGACGAATCAGCAGACAACTGTATTGATTGTGGATGATGAACAGGTGCATCGCTATATGCTCAGTTCGATGCTCAAAGAGTGGGGCTGGCGCTGTGTTGAGGCGGATGACGGCACTACCGCTGTTGCCGCGGTAGAAAAGAACAGCTACGATGCAGTTCTGATGGATATACGGATGTTGAAAATGGATGGCACGGAGGCGTTCCGTCGAATACATGAAATGCGTCCGGCATTACCGGTAATACTCATGACAGCCTATTCTTCTGTTGATGATGCTGTGTTGATGATCCGTGAAGGTGCGTATGACTATCTCACCAAACCCCTTGATTTTGACCGGTTGCGTCTGGCGCTTGAGCGTGCGGTGGATCACCGGCAGGTTGCGGAGAAGAAACAACAGCCGAAAACCGGGAGTTCAGGGCTTCGTACTGCGATTATTGGCGAGTCACCAAAGATGCTTGAACTGCTTGAGATGATAAGTTACGTCGCGCCGACTGAGGCTACTGTTCTTATATATGGTGAGTCAGGAACAGGGAAAGAACTGGTCGCTGAGGCCCTGCACGTAAATAGTGAACGGAAAGACGGGCCGTTTATCAAGGTGAATTGTGCTGCTCTGGCCGAGAATCTTTTGGAGTCAGAATTGTTTGGCCATGAAAAAGGAGCTTTTACCGGTGCGGACAGGCAACGTGATGGTAAATTTGTTCAAGCGGATGGCGGTACCCTTTTTCTTGATGAAATCGGGGAGACCTCTCAGGCCATGCAGGTCAAGCTGCTTCGGGTTTTACAGGAGCAGGAGCTGCAAAGAGTAGGTGGCGAAAAGACGATCAGAGTGGATGTCCGAATTCTCGCGGCAACGAACCGGGATCTTGAGACTGAAGTGAAAGAAGGTAACTTTCGTGAAGATCTCTATTACCGTTTAAACGTCGTCATGCTTCAGGTGCCGCCGCTTCGGGAGAGAGAGGGTGATGTTCCGTTACTGGTACGACATTTTGTCGAAAAGTTTGCCGCGAAAAACAGACGGACGGTAACCGGTATTATTCCTGAATGTATGAAATTACTGAACAGTTTTCCCTGGCCGGGAAATGTCCGCGAACTTGAAAATGCAATTGAGCGTGGAATTATTCTGATGCGTGGAGATCAGCTGACCGACAAAAGTCTGCCTATCTCTGTTCAGAAGTTTCAACAGCAGACCAGAGAGAGCACGCAGGGTGAAGCCAAGCAACCCGCGTCTCTTTTCGAGGCTGAAAAAAAGATGATTATCGAGACACTTGAACAGACAGAAGGCAATAAGAGTGAAGCTGCACGCCGGCTGGGAATTACCCGCAAAACACTGCAGAATAAGTTGAATAAATATGAAGAAGTATAATGCTAAATGCCGAATATTCGCATGGGAACGAAGCCTCTTCCTTCGTTCCCATGCAGATAAGTATTAGAATATTAGAATGCAGTTCTATTGGAAAGTGTTGTCGTGAACATATTCCAACACCTGGACTGAGTCATCGGCTGCCTGGGTGAAAAGATCTATTCCTGTTGTGAGATCACCGATCGGTGTGACATCTGTAAAGAGATTCATGTCTAGTAGATTGATGTCTTGCCAGGACATTACGGGCGGAGCATCAAGGTCATCCAGATCCAATGATGATGAAAGAACAGTCATCTCAACATCATAAACTGTGCTTCTGTCATACCAGTCATGAAACGTTGTTACCATTTCGGCAAGTTCATCCTCGACCCCAAGGAAACCGCTGAGATAGGCGACTTCATCTATTTCAAGGGTTCCGGTTTTGTCTGAGGCACCAGCCAGTGCAGATGCTGCGACCAGGGGTACTGCGTCCAGCTCGATGGTAAGAGTATAGGTCGATGTAGCAGCAGAGTCGTGACTTGTGGTCTGTAAGCTCAGCTCAATGAATGTTGTCGACTCACCTGTAACAGGGTCGATTACTTCAATATAAGATGCCGGGGTACCGTACGCTTCAAGCAGCGCCTGATAGATGGCCAGGTTCTCAAGTGGAGAATCTATTGCCGTTGCTGTGCCCGGCAGTAACAGACGTCCTGATGCGTCAGTCAGGAGAGCCAGATCTGCAAGTGTTATTTCAAGACTATTGAGTTTCGATAACGCCTCTTCGAGTGCATGATCGAGTACTTTGTCCGGTGCACGGGCGATATTCAATCTGCCGAGCTCTACCTCCTGAACATCAGAAGATGCCTCTACATCCGGGAGCATTACGAATAATGTTCCATCATTCAGGATTGCGGCAGCATAGCAATCGTCTCCTGTGCAGGGATTTCCGTCGACATCGAAAAGTTGCAGGGTACCATCATCATTGCGTGCCATAACGAACAGGTCACCATAGTCGTCACCTTTTTTCTTGTCGCTACCGTGGTTGCCGCCTCCGGGCTTGGGATCATTTCCTGTCGGTCCGGCCCAGCCTGGACGGTCTGAATCTTCTTCAGAACCCTTGTCAGAGGTTGTGCTGGTGTTGTCATGTCCACCGCTTGCTCCTCCATTCTGGCCACTGCTGTTGCCGCTGTTGCCCTTATCTCCTTCGCCTTTTCCGCCGTTATTGCCGGAGTCGTTTCCTGCCTGGCCTTTACTGCCATTACCGCTATGACCACTACTACCGCTATTGCCGCTGTCTCCGTCATCCCCGCTGTTCCCGGATCGACCGCTACTGCTGTTGTCTGAATCTCCACTGGAATTGCCTGAAGAGTTGTTTCCGCCTGTGTCGCCGGATTTCCCTTTACCAAAACCTCCAGAGGAACCAGAGGAACCTGATGAACCCGATGAACCTTGAGATGAATCACTTGTGCTGTCAGTCGACGCAGTCGCGGCAGTGTCATGGTTCCCTTTATGTGCTTTGCCACCGAGAGAATTTCCGCCTTTGGCACCCATTACCGGCAGAGGAGCAAGCATGAATACAAGCAGCCATGCCATCGCTGCGACAGACAATGTCCGCAATAATTGTGTTGTCTTTTGGATCAAATCTTTCATGGTATGCATTGTGAACTCCTTCCCTCTCCCCAACGAGATGTTAAAGTTTAGTTATGAATTGCCTCCCCAGGCTATCATTCCGCTTCTCTTGGGTTTTTGCGTTCGCATACATGTACCTGTGTGCAGACAGATGCAACCGACCATGTCGACTCGAGTCAATGCCCCATTGCATCTGTCGTACACATTGAGTTTGAAATATTCAGAAACAGTAATCTTCCGGAAGTTACCAGTAATTAAAAATGAAATGCAAAAATCAGGCCATGATCATTATTGAAAAAAACGATTGATTTTAAGCAATCTATGAGTTCTTTTGTAATGTTTGTCGAATCCATCTATTCGTTATGGCGGAAGTCGGTTTCTCTATTCCGGAAAACACCGATCATCAACTGTTTTTTCTTTTGTCTGTCTGCGTATACGATTGCAGGTGGATGTCGCTTTACAGCAGATCAAACAGTTTATCTCTGAAGCGGATTCCTCTGGTCATCGGTGCTGCTTTCAGCTTCTTCTGAATTGCCCGTAACTTATAGAGGTTGCACAGGAAAATAATTGACATGTTTTTATGACGTCAATCTTGACATTATTGATTGCCTACTTATTGTTCGCACAGGTTTTTTGAAGTGTTCCTGAAGCATGGGTACTACACCTGCCATTTGGGAAAAGAAAAGATTATTCAGGCAAGAGAGATTGGAGGAATCGGTGAGCAAAGACAAAAATGACAATGATCTTCAAGAAGAAAGTGAAATACTTGAAGCGGAAGTAGAGTCGCCTTCGGAGACCGTCGAAGCTGAGTCGGAAGAGACGGGACAGGATCTGGAGAAGGAGCTTGCCGCTGCGCAACAGGAAGCTGCGGAACTGCGAGACAAAATGTTGAGAATGGCTGCAGAGTCTGAGAACTTTAAAAAGCGTATTGAGCGTGAGCGGTCAAATGCCCTGAAGTATTCGGGAGAGCAGATTTTCCGGGAAATCCTGCCGGTAGTTGATAATCTGGAGCGGGCCATTGCCCATTGCGATGAAGTAGAAGACGCAGACGCTGAGGCCAACTTCACAGGCTTACTCCAGGGTGTTCAGCTAACTCTGAAGAGCCTTGTTACAACTCTTGATAAGTTTGAAGTCAAGGCCATAAACTCTGTGGGCCAGCCGTTTGATCCTAACCAGCAGGAGGCGTTGACGATGGAGGCAAGTGAAAGTGTGCCGGCCAGTCATGTTGTCAGCGAATTCGAGAAAGGGTATTACTATAAGGATCGCCTGCTGAGAGCTGCCAAAGTGATTGTTTCCTCCGGTAAGGCGGAGGGGTGAAAAGGTATTGTTTAGCTTGAAAAATCTGCGCAACTCACTTGACAAAGAGTGGAACATGACAACTTTTAAAATGGTTGATGAAAGCAGATTGAGTTTTTTAATTATTAAGGATTCTCGGAAAGAAGAACTCGTCCGATTTAGATTGATACAAGGAGAAAGAAGACATGGGTAAGATTATCGGAATTGACTTGGGAACCACCAACTCATGTGTGGCAATTATGGAAGGTGGCGATCCTAAAGTTATCGCAAATTCTGAAGGAAACAGAACAACTCCGTCGGTTGTTGCTTTTACCGACAGTAGTGAACGGCTTGTCGGTCAGGTTGCCAAGCGTCAGGCAGTAACGAATCCTGAAAGAACACTCTACGCAATCAAGCGCCTCATTGGTCGCAAATTCACTGATGTTGAAGTAAAGCGTTCTGCGGAGATCAGCCCGTTCAAAATTGTTGAAGGAACAAATGGCAGTGTTTCTGTAGAAGTCGAAAAGAAAGTATATCGGCCTGCAGAGATCTCAGCCATGGTGCTTGCCAAGATGAAGCAGACTGCGGAAGAATATCTTGGAGAAGAAGTGACCGATGCGGTTGTAACTGTACCTGCATACTTTAATGATGCTCAGCGTCAGGCAACCAAGGACGCCGGCAAGATTGCGGGGCTTAACGTTCAGCGTATCATTAACGAGCCGACTGCTGCATCTCTTGCTTACGGTCTTGATAAGAAAGGCGAAGAGAAGATAGCGGTATTCGATCTTGGTGGTGGTACATTCGACGTTTCCATTCTTGAGATCGGTGATGGTGTTTTTGAGGTAAAATCCACCCATGGTGATACGTTCCTCGGTGGTGAAGACTTTGATATGCGC
>JBFHGS010000213.1:0-8773 GCA_041582995.1 Desulfopila sp.
GCCCCCGCTGGATTTTGAGTCCAGTGCGTCTACCAGTTTCACCACTCCGGCGTAGGACTTCGTGTATACCCCACTTTCCAGTGTATCGTCAAGCAGAAAAAATTGATTAATGAGTTAAGAGTTCAGGACAATCAGTGGATGATCTAACATTCTATTATAAGTTAAAATAGTTCTATATTTCAACTACACCTGCCATCAAAACAACTCCTCTAACACCACACATTTTAACAGACATACATATCGGCAATACCTATCTATCCCTATATACCAATAGAAATTTGCTGTTTGACTTTCCATTTCATTCCAATTAGTTAACAGCTGACTGTTAGTCAAATTGTTATATATCCTGCAGTGGTCTACAGACTCAGAGTTAGCACCATTCAAGAATATACCTGCCCTCGCATAGAGATTTTTACAATCATAAAATCAACCCGAAGCTGTATTTATCTGCTTCATTTATTTCCCTTCTCATCACCTTAGGAGCATTTCAATGTTAAAACGGTTTGCCATTCTACTCTTTTCAGCGTTACTACTCGGGCCTCTAACTTTGAATGCCAAAGCTGCTAACCATACAGGCACAGGCATGCATATCTGGTTTGACACAGGCGGGCCGGTAGGGGGAACCTACAATACCGTTGTTTATAATGGCGCAAAGGCTGCAGCCGAGGATATTGATGCAAAAATCACCTTTGTTTACTCCGACTGGAGCCCCGAAAAGATGGTGGAAAATTTTAAAACTGGCCTAGCCGAAAAACCTACCGGTATAGTCGTCATGGGACACCCTGGGGATGCTGCCTACGGCCCCTTCATCAAAGAAGCGAATAAGAACGGGATTATTGTCACTGCAGTGGATACTCCGCTTCCAGAGACTCAGGCTCAGCTCCAATCCCAGGGCTTTGGTTATATTGGTCCAGATGCATATAATCAAGGTGCTAGCATGGCTAAGGAATGTATACAGCGGTTTGGACTGAAAAAAGGTGACCGTGCATTTGTCTGGGGACTCAAACGACTTCCCACTCGAGGCCTTCGTGCTACTGCAATTTTAGATATTTTTGAGCAAAATGGATTGGTTGTAGATTATCTAGAGATTTCTCCTGAAGTTGATAAAGATCCATCACTTGGAGCACCAATTGTAGCAGGCTATATGTCCGCACATCCTGACTGCAAGGTTATGGTAATCGACCATGGCGCTCTCACGGCACAGATGGAAAACTTTCTACGAACTGCTGCTGTAAAACCAGAAGATATTAATGTTGCAGGATTTTCTCTTTCTCCTGCAACCGCTTCAGCCATAAAAAACGGCTATGTTGATCTTATTGGTGATGCACAACCTTTTCTTCTCGGCTATTTCTCTGTCCTCCAGATCGCTCTTACTGAAAAATATGGCTTTTCCGGTCTCAATATAGATACTGGCGGTGGCTTCATCGGGGCGGATAACCTTTCATTGATCGAACCCCTGGCTCAGCAAGGGCTTCGTTAATTCGAAATAAACTGAGCACGTCGAACAACCAAGACTCAATAAGTATTTTGAAATCAGGCAATATAAGTGTCTTGAAGCCAGATAGACGGCCATACTTTCAATACCCCTTTCAGATTTCCTGTAATCAAAAAACAGGAAATCTGAAGTAAGGCACTCATATGCAGAAACCTCTAATAGAACTCACCGGAATCACCAAATCATACGGTCCTGTTTCAGCCTTAAAAGGTGTAGACATGGCCCTTTATGAAAATGAAATCATCGGCCTTATTGGTGACAATGGAGCTGGCAAATCAACTTTGATTAAGATTCTTGCCGGGGTTGAATCGTTTGATTCGGGCAGAATGGCTTATCTTGGGCATTCTATTCAACCAAAAAATTATTCCGTAACCGCTGCGCGCAGGATGGGGATTGAAACAGTATTTCAAGATAAATCTCTTGGTGAATCTCAGTCAATCTGGCGTAATTTTTTTATGGGTCGCCATCTTCATAACAGGCTCAGACTCATCCGTGTTGCCCATGAAAAAAAAGAATCCATGCGCGTACTCACTGAAATAATTGGTCTTCGTGGGGCAGGGATATCAGCAGACGCCCCTGTTTCCGTCCTCTCCGGAGGAGAACGCCAGGGGCTTGCCATAGGCAGGGCAATGTACTTTGATGCCAAAGTGGTCATCATGGATGAACCCACCACAGCCCTTGCTGTAAAAGAGGTACAGAAAGTTTTGGGCTTTGTAAAAGATCTTAAAGCAAAGGGAAAATCAGCAATTTTTGTTTCTCATAATCTCTATCATGTATACGACGTCGCCGATCGATTCCTCTTTTTTCAGCACGGCAAAATCAGCTCAGAACTTCGAAAAGAAGATGCGACCCCAAAGATCCTGATCGATACCCTGATGAAGTGCTCGTGATATGAATTCTTTTGTCGATTACATGAAGTTTAATGCGGTCCAATGGACGATCACTGCTGTTTTTATCGTCCTGCTTCTGGGATTCATGATCTTTGCCCCCAACACCTTTCTTCATTCCAGAATCTATATCGCTTACCTCTCTACCATCCCCTTTGCTGGAATGATAGCCATTGCGATGACGCTGGTCATCATCTCAGGTGAAATTGATCTGTCCTTCCCCTCGGTGATGGCGGCAAGTGGTTTTACATTTGCGAAAACATATGCGTTCACCTCTTCTCCTGAACTTGGTCTTGCCGCCGCTCTGGTCACAGGCGCCGTTGCTGGTAGCCTTAATGGGCTGCTGGTTGTCAGCTTTAATGTTCCCTCCATCATTGCAACCATAGGAACTCAATTCTTCTGGCGGGGCATTACTGTCCTTTTAGCGAGTGGTCTGGCTCTGAACATGGCCGAAATCCGAGAGACAACATTTCACTCCCTCATGGTAGGACGATGGTTTGACTGGCTTCCCGCACAGGCCGTATGGTTTTCACTGCTCACAGTTTTGTTCTGGCTGCTGTTAAACCGGCATGTCTTAGGCGATCATCTCCGCTTTTGTGGAGACAACAGTAGTGCTGCCCAAATGATGGGCATTCCAGTTACCAAGACACGTATCAGTATTTTCGTTCTGATGGGTATGGTTACAGGGCTTTCTGGAGCAATGGTCTGTATGGAAATGGCAAGCTGGTGGCCAACGCAGGGAGAAGGATATATGCTCCTTGTTTTTGCTGCTGTTTTTGTTGGTGGAACTTCAGTATTTGGCGGTCAGGGTACCATTTATGGCACTCTTGTTGGGGCGATTATTATCGGTATGATTGAAGCAGGAATAATTAGTAGCGGATTATCCGGCCTATGGACCCGTATGGTGTACGGCATAGTTATCATTGTTTCTGTCTCTGCTCATGCTTTTTTAACCACATATGCGAAAAAATAGTTATGGAAAATACACATCCGGCAATATCTGAAGCGCTTCTTCCATTTAGTCGTTTATCCGAGATCTGTCTGGCTCATCTCGCAGAGGCGCCGGAACGTGACATTAAGGTTGCAGGATTATATTGCGCCTTTGCCCCGGAAGAAGTCATTCGGGCCGCCGGAATGTTGCCCGTTACTCTGTGCGGCAAAGATGAAAACCCCATATCTATTGCAGAAAGCCATTTACCTGCAGCTCTTTGCCCCCTTATCAAATCAAGTTACGGCTTTGCGCTCTCCAATACCTGTCCGTATTTTGCAGCTTCAAATGTTATTATTGGTGAAACAACCTGTGATGGGAAAAAGAAGATGTTTGAGCTCATGGGGATGATTAAGCCGGTACATGTCATGCAACTTCCCTATTCCGTAGACAACAATTCCGCCAAAACATTTTGGCGCGAGGAAGTTATTCGACTGAAAAGGTTTCTTGAAAATGAAACAGGGAAAAAATTGACCGATTCTTCTCTCTACGAGCAGATAGAGTTGACTAATCATCGTAATTCAAAGCTTATGACACTGGCCGCAGTAATGACAGCCACTACTCCACCAATAAACGGCAGGGAAATGCTTAAAGTCATGGAATCTCGCAATGTGGCAGTCGACATCCATAACTACAACCAATTACTGGATAATCTTCTTGAAGCAATCGCCTCAGTCGAAGTAGAAACTCCCATAAAGAATAAACCGCGAATCTTGATCACCGGTTGCCCCATGGGATCTGGATCAGATAAGGTTCTGAAAATAATTGAAGATCTTGGTGGATTAGTTGTCGCCCAAGAACATTGTGGCGGACTCAAAAGCATCTATCGTCATATCGATAGTTCTTCCAACCTTATCCACTCGCTTGCTGATCATTACCTGGGAACTCCATGTGCCTGCATGAGCCCAAATACCCGGCGTCTTGACTATCTACTGACCATTTGCACACAATTTAAGGTAGATGCCGTCATTGATGCAACCTTACAAAACTGCCATCCGTACACGGTGGAACATAGAAGTGTCGCAACCCTCATAGAAGAGAGAGCAGGCCTTCCGGTTTTCCACGTCAATACCGGCTATTCGCCATCCGACATTGAGCAGATACGTGTAAGAATTGAAGCTTTTATTGAAATGCTCTAACCCGTATTTATCATGTACATTTTTTCAGTTCCGCCAGCCATTTCAGACTGACCTTATAGGAGAAAACACTGTCGGTCAGAACAAATCTGCATAACTCTCCCCTACCTCAATAATTTACATATCACATAGGTCACTGTTTATATGTATGCTATTGCAACTCTGACATAAATCTCCCCCTGCACTCCTTGCACATTTTAAACTTATAACAATTATTAATAAGAATCTTTACTGAGCTGTACCAGTTGATTCAGAAGCTTCAATGTGTCAATCGCGCACGAGTCCTCAACACTTTCCCGGCATGAAGGAGATCGACCAATGAAACGTCTCACATTGCAGGTACTTTCTATGTGCTGTTTGCTGTTACTCAGTTCAGTACAAGCACACGCAACCATCATACATATTTCAGACCAGATTTTTCAGGATAACGACAGTGGCTTATACTGGTTCAACAACCCCTACTATTTTACAGGAACAACTCAAGGCAACATCGACAGCTCAATTCAGGACTTCGATATTCTCGCTGATGGTTGGATATGGAATAACTGGAAACTTGCGACACAGAGTGAAGTGTATCAGTTGTATAGTAACGCCCCGGACAACGACAGTCTTTTCACCGTGTGGAGCAACCCGTTAGCAGGCAATGGCTATATCACAGGCCGCACTTCTCCTTCTGCAGGTTTTGTAGGCAAGGACGTGCTCATTGAGCGACATAATTACAATTGGGATTTCATAAATTTTCTGACATACAATGACACGCACTCTAACATCGGAGCATTTATCGTCGCAACCTCCCGTACACAATATGCGTCCGTCCCTGAACCTGCAACTGCACTGCTCTTTGCAACTGGACTGACCTGTCTGATTGGTATTAAGAGAAAACGATAGATCTCATTGTTGCTGGCTGGGGAGCCAAAACCAAACCGACACTACCTATTCGAATTTTATAGACAACTATCTGGTCTCCAGAAAAATGGAACGCAATTTATAGAAATAATCAGCCGCTGACCAGATAGCCAGAACCAGCGAACCATAGATCAGAAATCTGCCGATCTCGTGCTGATAGGGAACAGGCAATACCCCAAGTGGAAATATAAGAAATCCTATACCGAAATACTGCAGGTTACTCTTATATTTACCTATTTTACCCGCTGCCACAACCTTACCGGTAGTTGCAGCCAGCCCCCTGAATCCTGTAATGATTATCTCACGGCAAATAATAAGCAGACAGACCCACGCCTGAATCTTACCAAGTGGAATCAGCATAATAAGCATCGTTGTAACAAGCACTTTGTCAGCGAGCGGATCCATCAATTTTCCCAGTACTGTCTCAATCTGGTATTTTCTGGCTATCCAACCATCGACGAAATCAGTAATCGCCGCAACGATAAAGACCACAAAACAGATCATCTCAACTGCGGTAGTCTGCTGAACAGAGAAAATAATTATCAGAACCGGAACAAGGGCGAATCTGAAACCTGTAAGTAAATTGGGTACTGCTTTCATGGGTACCATGATGTTTCCCACCGCAAACGTACGTCTGCACTTTTTATTTTAAACAAATGAAACCTTTACGTCAGGGGTATGCGAGCCTGAACTGGCCCTAAACGGCAGTTAACTCTTGCTTTCATCCCGATAGACCCGATACTGTTTCAACACCTTGGTCACATAGCGGATCGTCTCAGGTATTCGCGGCACACCCTGAGCACGCCTCACAGTTCCAGGCCCGGCATTATAGGCAGCCAGTGAAAGCATAAGGTTTCCTTCAAAAATATCAAGCATCTGGCGCAGATAACGTGTCCCACCATCTATATTATCTCTGGGATTGAACGGATCGCCAACACGTAGTTCACGTGCTGTTGCCGGCATCAGCTGCATGAGCCCCTGGGCTCCTTTCTTCGATACAGCGCGGCTGTTGAAATCGGATTCGGCTCGTATAACAGCCTTGATAAGATACGGATCGACCTTATACCTGATGCCCAACTCCCATATATGATGATCAAATGAGGTCGGACCTGAAGATTGCATAACAGTGCGTGGACGTGCATTGCGAAAACGTTGTTCAGCGTAGACCTGGTCACAATTGCCCGTAGAAGGCGCATTGGTAAAACGAATGGAGCCGTTACTATCCCTGCAGGCGAATACAGCAGCCGTGCCAGGAACAGCCGACAACAGCAGGATCACTGCTGTTACAAAGGTGAGTATGCAATGTGTAGCGTTATCCGAGAACACTCTCGCCCCAGGTAGCTATTGCGGAGTGCCGACAGTGTCAGCACCCCGTAATCAGAGAAAATACTTAGCGGTGACCCTTGAAAAACGTTGTTTTCGCCAGGTCTCCTCAAATTACTTTGCTCTCTTCTCCCAATCTGCCAGGAACTGCGCCATACCTTTATCGGTAAGCGGATGCTTGGCAAGCTGCTCAATAACCTTAAGCGGAATTGTTGCGATATCAGCACCGATCAGGGCAGAATCCATAACATGCTGCGGGCTGCGTACAGATGCAACGATGATCTCACTCTGGTAACCATAGTTATCGTAAACAGTTACGATATCGCTGATAAGATCCATACCGTTTACACCGACATCATCAAGGCGGCCAACAAACGGGCTTACAAAAGAAGCACCGGCTTTAGCGGCAAGAAGTGCCTGAGCTGCAGAAAAAACGAGAGTTACGTTGGTTTTGATACCCATGGCGGTAAGCTGTTTAACAGCTTTGATACCTTCCATGATCATCGGCACCTTGATAACGATCTTGTCGTCGATCTTGGCAAGCTCTTTTGCTTCGGCAACCATGCCTGCGGCTTCAAGGCTGACAACCTCTGCACTTACGGGGCCATCTACAATCTTGCAGATTTCAGCGATAATCTCTTCAAAAGGCTTGGACTCTTTGGCAATAAGTGAAGGATTGGTGGTAACACCATCCACCATGCCCATCTCAACACCTTTTTTGATTTCTTCAATGTTCGCTGTATCGATGAAAAATTTCATCAGTTATCTCCTTCTTGAGCAATAAATGTATTACAGCACTCTTCACTACAGAAATAGACTGTCGATCCACGATGACGCAGATGTATCGCCTGCTGTTTAGGAACAAGGCTGTGGCATATGGGGTCTTCCATCAGGATATCCTGAACTGGCGGTTCCGAAGGAGATTCCCTGTCTGTTTTTTCCGGTTTTTCTCTGTCCTTCCGTCCACCTGTCAGCAGTTTAAAACCGATATACAGAAGCACGGCAATTATAACGATACGTAGAGGACTCAAATAACCTCTCCTTTTTTCGATAGCCGGGTATCACACCCAGTCGAAAACATGCACTGCTATGTAACAGATACAGTATAATCCGCAACCACTTAAAAGTTAAGTAAGCTTTAAATGGCCATTATTGCCAAATAATCGCTATTACGAAAGATATTCACTAGCAGATGCATTAGTATTCCATGCATTTAGAATATCTCTGTAACACCAGGTTCTGCAGAGATCATCAGAATCAGATTACCACAATTTTCTCAACTGATTGAATAACTGGGCCACGTCGACCGGTTAATCTCCTGCCTGCGTTCCCTGCCTTCCCGCATCCGTTCAAGAAGATTTTTTTCAATATCAACGATCTGCGTCCCGCGTTTACAGTCGACGTAATCAGGGGCAATCTCAGCCATAGGCGAGAGTACAAACAATCGATCATAGATATGTGGATGTGGCAGAATAAGCTCGGGTTCATCAATCTGCTGATCACCGTAATACAACAGATCGAGATCGATAACCCGATCCTGATAGCCAAAGGCAAACTCATCTCGCACTCTGCCGAGACTTTTCTCAACAGCAAGCAGTTTTTCCAGCAGCTCTAGTGGAGTCAGTGAGGTCCGCAATTCTCCCACTGCATTTGTGAACCAGTGCTGACTGTGCATATCAACCGGAGCCGATACATAGGGACTGGACAACGTTATACAGTGGATTGTATCATCCCGGTCAAGCTCTTCCCAGGCCATAAGCAGTGATTCACTGCTATCGCCAAGGTTCGACCCCAAACCAATAAAAACCCGGGCGGTCTCATCTGCTTTCATCATTGTACTCCCAAAATGGCCTTACAGATCATGAAGACCGAGAACATCAAACATGCTATATATGCCGCTCTCCCTGCCAGCTATCCAGGCGGCTGCAGTTGCAGCACCCTTGGCAAAGTGGTCACGGCTATGCGCCCTGTGTGTAAGCTCTATGCGCTCACCGGGTCCTGCAAAATAGACTGTATGTTCCCCTACAATATCAGCCGC
>JBFHGS010000214.1:0-8737 GCA_041582995.1 Desulfopila sp.
AGTATTCAAAATAATAGTTGGATTCTGTAAAGGATCTACCGGTCAGTTTCCTGTTGAAATCAAACAGCAGGTCTGCAATCAGCGTTGTGCATTCAATGTCAATTCTCCGGTAAGTGCGGAGCGAAACTCAGACCTGTCAGCTCTATGTCAATGGAATAGCAGGACAAATGCTTTGATCTGAAAGTGCCGCTGACTTTCGGATGGAACGTATAGGGTATGCTGTATTTACTCTTCTTGGATTTAACCACGATAGAGTTATTAAATCAATGAGGCCCATATGCTATCAAAGGAAGACTGAAAGTAAATCATTTATCTTGGAATATTAAAAAAATTGTGATTGCTCCTCTTTTTCAGCAAGAATGTTGAAGTATCAGGCATTAGGTGTAAGGAATATACAATGCAGTGTGTCTTTGTCACCTATATTGATGCAGATACGGCAATATGGGTGGCCCTCAACGAGTGCAGTTCACGCCTTACCAGATCAAACTGAAATTCAGGGGTAATCAGCAAAGAATATTGTAATATCCTTTGCAGGAGCACAACCCATCATAGTAGATGAAAATGAAGAAATGGTGAAGAACATTTTGCCCATCATCTGAGCTAACGAGAAGGCCTGAGTGCCAGGTACAGAGAGAAAATATAAAAAGAAAATTAGAGTATTATGACAACGTGATTAACCCAAATTTAAAATTGTGTTAAGATGGCTGCCAATTGTTGAATTACGTTGATTGGAGGTGTTTCAGGCGTTAGCCTTTTTACGGTTTTAGGAACGAAATGGGAAATGTTTTCAGGTTGTTCGCGTATGTTTATTGTGAACTTGCAGCGTATGCAGGTCTGTAGTTCACGTCTTGAGTTAGATTCATTACTATCATCATTACAAGGAGACCCCCACCATGAAAAAGCTGTTTGCTGTTGCAACATTTGCGATGTTGGGCCTGGCTACAAGTGCTCAGGCGGCTGATACTCTCAAAATCCTTACCTGGAAAGGATATGCCCCTCAGGCATTGGTCGAGAAGTTTGAGCAGGAAACCGGTATGAAGGTTGAGTTGACTTTTACCAACAACGAAGAAATGATTGCCAAACTGCGGGCGACACGTGGGGCAGGTTTTGATCTTGCCCAACCGAGTCAGGATCGTATCTCTTCAGTGCAGGCGGAATATAATATCTATCAGCCGATGGATTACGGTAAGATTGAGAGTGATCTCTTTGTACCTTCAATGCTTGAAGCTGTAAAAAAGAACACGAAGGTTGCTGATGTATCGTATGGTGTGCCGTTCTGCTATGGAACTTCGGGTTTGATCGTGAACACGAAACTCGCACCGGAAGCGAAAGATTATTCGGCACTGCTCGATGAGGCTTACACCGGCCGCATCAGTTATCGTTTGAAGCGACCTACCCTGATCGGTCTGGCTTTTGCTGCCGGAGATGACCCTTTTGCCAAATATGGAGATGAAGCAGCCTATAAAGCGTTGATGGACTCTGTTGCCGAGAAAATGGTTGCCGCCAAGCCGTTTGTAAAAAACTACTGGTCAAATGGTGATGCCCTGCTGGAAATGGTGCGCAGCGGTGAGGTTACAGTAGCCATGGGTTGGGATAATGGCGGTTGGAAGTTGCATGCTGAAAATCCTGATATCGACTTTATCGCTCCGAAAAGCGGAGCACTGGGTTGGATTGATACCTTTGCCATCCCAGCGAAAGCTGCAAATGTTGATGGTGCATATGCCTGGATTAATTTTATGATGCGTCCTGAAAATGCGGCGGTCTTTACCAACACTGAGAAATATGCGACAGCTTCAAAGGATGCCGGACAGTTTCTGGATACTGAAGTGCGCGATAATATAACCCGTTCCTTCACAGCAGCAGACATCGACAACATCAAGTGGTATCCGCCGGTATCTGCAAATATAGAACAGCTTGAAGGAAAAATACTGGATGCAGTGAAAGCTGCGAATTAACTCTACCTGAAATATCTGGTTCTACGGAATCAGTTACGCGCTCCCGTCGCCTCCTTACTGGAAGTGCCTCGGGAGCGTTGATTTTTATCTCGGCCACTATGGATATGCTGATGGCACCTGTCTTAGATATACAAAACCTCAGAAAACAATTTGCTGATTTTATCGCTGTCAATACTCTGAACTTTCAGGTAGAAGATGGCAGTTTTTTTTCAATTCTCGGACCTTCCGGTTGTGGTAAGACTACTCTATTGAGAATGATTGCCGGTTTTCTGGAGCCATCTGAAGGAAAATTACTGATTCGCGGTGAAGATATGACCCGCGTGCCCCCCAACCGAAGGCCGGTGAATCTGGTTTTTCAAAATCTCGCGCTCTTTCCGATGATGAATGTGCACGAAAATATCGCTTTTGGCTTGAAGCGACAGGGGGTGGCTGCGGGCGAGATTACACGACGTGTCGGTGCCCTGCTTGAGCGGGTGCACCTGTCAGGTTATGACAAAAAAGATATCTCACAATTATCCGGTGGCCAGAAGCAGCGGGTTGCGATTGCCCGATCTCTGGTACTGGAACCGTCCCTCTTGCTGCTTGATGAACCTCTTGGGGCGCTTGATCTCAAGCTGCGTGAGCAGATGAAGATAGAGCTGAAAAAACTCCAGGCCGATGTCGGCACCACCTTTATGTATATAACTCACGATCAGTCTGAAGCGCTGGTAATGTCAGACCGGGTGGCGGTTATGAACAGGGGGCAGTTTGAGCAGATAGATACACCTCGAAATCTCTACAGCAATCCAGCTACCCGGTTCGTTGCCGGTTTTGTCGGTGAAACAAACATTTTACCGGTGAAAGTCATTTCAAAAGCTCCACTTAAAGTGCAGACGGCTTTCGGGCTGGAACTTTCCGGAACTCATGTCGGAAATTTTCAGGGTGATCTCCTGGATCTCTTTATTCGACCCGAATCGATAATTCTTGATCCTGCCGACACGATGGAAGACATCAACCGCTTTTCACTGACGGTCCGCAACATTCTCTTTGATGGCTCTAACACTAAACTCTTGGCAACCGTAGGGACCAGTGACTATGAGCTGACCGTGGCCCTGCCGCAGAATCAGCAGTTTGCCCATATAGACAAGGGGGATACAGTCCAGGCGGGTGTCCACGTGGACAGTTGCCGTTGTTATGCAGGAGGGGAGCGATGAAAAAACAGTTTCGACTGGGGCTGTTCATCTTTCTCACTCCAGTTTTGCTCTGGCTTATTTTGCTGATTGTCATTCCGCATATAGAGCTGTTACTGATGTCGCTGCATGGCAAGGATGATATGGGCAATACCGTGTGGACGTTTGCAAATTACCGTCATTTTTTCACCGAAGAAATTTACTGGTATACCTTTGTGCGAACGGCATTCTACGCAATAACTGTCACAATACTCACCTTTCTGGTAACGTTTCCGGTGGCCTTCTACATTACTAAGGTTGTGTCTCCGCGGTTTACCGGCTTTTTAACTATCCTGTTGCTTATGCCGTTCTGGGTCAGTGAACTGGTGCGGGTTTATGGATGGATGATTCTCTTGCGGGAAAGCGGGGTTATCAATCACCTACTGACGAGCAGTGGCCTGCTGGCAGCACCGGTTGAGATGCTGTATAACGATGCAAGTATGTTGATGGGGCTGGTTTATACGTCGATGCTTTTTATGGTGGTGCCGCTTATTTCTTCGCTGGAGGGCCTGGATGACAGCTTGATTGAAGCTGCCCACGATCTGGGGGCTTCACCGTTTACCATTTTCTTTCGTATCATAATTCCCTATGCAGCGCCGGGAATAACCTCCGGTTCGATTGTTGTGTTCATGTTGGCTCTGGGTAATTATCTGACCCCGACGCTTATGGGTGGTAAGAATTCACTTTGGTTTACAGAGCAGATCTACAACGAGTTTATCGCCAGCTTTAACTGGAATCAGGGAGCGGCGTTTGGATTTCTACTCCTGCTGCTCAGTTCGCTGATTATCTGGGGCGCCCTGAAGCTCAGCAGGCAGGAATTGGGGAGGGCATTATCATGATCAGGACACTCCCGCAGCAAAGAAGTTATACGACAGCCTTCAGGATCTATATACTTTTGTTTTATATATTTCTTTTCGCCCCGCTGGTTATAACCTGCATTCTTGCCTTTAATGATTCAAATTTTCCCGCTCTGCCGTGGAAAGGTTTCAGTCTTGACTGGTTTTTAGGTGAAGGGCCCGAGCGAATCGGCCTGTTGCATGACCGTTCAAATCTGAGATCAATAGTGGTGAGTGCTCAAACAGCCTTCTGGGTTTCCATTCTTTCGGTTGTCGTCGGCACCATGGGCGCGTTTCTTTTTGAACAGGAGAAATTCCCAGGCAAACAGGGACTTTATTTTCTGGCTTTGACCCCGCTTGTTATTCCAGGTGTTATTCTGGGAATTTCGTTATTGCTGACGGCCAATAGTCTCGGAATCTTTTTTGAGGATACCTTCGGGGTTGATATCCCTATTCTCCGGCCCAGTTTCTGGCTGGTGGTGCTCGGTCAGTTCTCGTTTATCGCGACGTTTGTTTTGCTGGTTGTTTCAGCGAGGTTAAAGAAATTCGATCATTCTCTGGAAGAGGCGGCGTTAAACCTTGGTGCTACAAGATTTGACGTAATCCGTTATATAACCCTGCCATTTCTGCGTCCGGCGCTGTTTGGCAGCGGAGCTGTCGCTTTTCTCATGAGTTTTGAAAATTTCAATACTACCTTATTTCTGGTCGGTTCAGAGACGACGCTGCCTATTAATTTGTACTTACAGGTACGTGACGGCTCGACACCCATAATTAATGCGGTCTCTTTCCTGTTGATCGTATCGACTTCACTGCTTGCCGTTATTAATCTTCTGGTGAGTAAACGTGAAGTGAAAGCATGACTTTGATATCTATAATATTATCTGTGCGGGGCGAATTCTGGTAGTGCCCCTGAAAACGCGGCAGTGTAACTCGAAGCAATACTCATACACAGGAAACAATACGATATGAAAACCTCGATTCAGACCCATTGGCAACAGAACATGGCTTTTGATTCAACGGTAGGTAGTCACAGTGTGCCCACTGATGCCCCTGCTGAAGCTGGCGGGGATGACTCTGCGGCTAGTCCGAAGAAATTGATGATGGTTGCACTTGCAGGCTGCACCGGCGTGGATGTGGTTGAGATTTTGAAAAAGATGCGGGTAGAGATCGATGATCTTCTCATTACGGTCGAGGCGGAACTAACTGATGACGTTCCCTCTGTCTATAGCAGCATGCATATAATCTACACATTCAAAGGTAAGGAACTGGCAATGGACAAACTCACGCGTGCGGTGGAGCTTTCGCAGGACAAATATTGCGGAGTGTCCATGATGTATAAACGCATCATGGATATCAGCTGGGAGATCCAATACGAGCAGTAATTGCATAATGCTGCCTATATGTCCGAAGCGACTGCCAGTTGTACTGGTTGTCGCTTCGCGTTTTTTGTCTAACATAACATGCCTTTGCCGCTCAGGTTGTCGACGTTTTAGCACCTCCCTCCCCCTGACTACTCCCCTTCACTTGTTCGAGCTGAGACTCAGGGACAATCAGAAAAAAATATAGCCCACCTTTTCTAAAAATCCTTGTAGTCCCTGTGTATTTCATGACCATTTCAGGAATGGAATAGACGTATGATATAAAATTGATTGCTATCGCCCAATGTCTGGGTTAGGATTTCGATGGAATGTATGAGGAGGCACCTCAGTTTTACCCGCTGTCAAAGGAGCTTCGTAATTGTGCATTCTTCCTATCCCCACTCAGGTGCCGGCTGCTTTTTTAAGCGTGCCGGGTGTTCTGCGTCATCAGTTGTCCCGGTTAAGAAAATTCTGTTCCATCGCCAAATACCCATGAGATTCAAAGAAAAAATCTCGCGAGCTCTTTCGCAGCGACTGCTTGTTATCGGCGTTGTTCTTGGTGCGCTCTCCTGGCTGGTTGAGTCGTTTATCCATTCTCAGTTTTTTTATGATCAGCACAAGGATTTCACGGCAAATATCTTTTCTCCTGATATTCATGAACTGTGGATGCGGTTGATCATTGTGGTCCTGTTCATCTCGTTTGCATATCATGCTCAACGAATAGTACGTGCACTGCGTAATGCGGAAATGACGGTTAGCCTGGTGAATATGGAGTTAACGCAGATATTTGATACTTCTGCTGATGGAATGAGAGTGATCGACAAAAACTTTAGTACGTTGCGGGTAAACAGGACTTTTCTGGAACTTGCCGGTGTAAACAGGGGGGAAACTGAGGGTCGCAAATGCTATGAGGTATTCAAGGGCGATAGTTGTCATACAGAAAATTGTCCAATGGTTCGGTTGCAGAACGGAGAGGAGCGGATTGAATATGACGGAATAAAGATCGGCTCGAACGGCTTACCGATACCGTGCATTATTACGGCAACACCATTTAGGGACAGTGACGGTAATCTTGTTGGTATTGTAGAAGACTTTAAAGATATTTCTGAGAGAAAAAGGGCGGAACAGAATCTGCAGAAATCTCATGCACAGCTCAGAAATCTCACGTCTCATCTGGAGATGGTGCGTGAGGAAGAGAGGCGGGGAATGGCACGTGAGATACATGATGAGCTTGGGCAGTCGCTTACCTGTCTGAAAATGGATGTACACTGGCTGGCCAATCATCTGAGCAATGAAGATGAGAGTATTTATGAGAAACTGCACGTTGTTAATCAGCAGATTGACCAAACTGTGCGCACAGTTCAGCGAATTTCTTCAGAGCTGCGGCCCCGGTTGCTTGATGACCTGGGGCTCACGGCAGCTATTGAATGGCAGGCGGGCAGGCTCCAGGAACGACTTGGCATACATGTGGAAATCGTTTCTGAGCCGGAGCAGATTCAGTTAAGTGAAGCGTGCAGTATAACAGTATTCCGAATTTTCCAGGAAGCATTAACGAATGTCGCCCGTCATGCAGAAGCGACGCGAGTGGATATTTTGCTACTTCAGCAGGAAAAGCAGGTAACTCTTACAGTCAGAGACAATGGTAAGGGGATTCTTCAGGAAAAGATCCATAATCCCCAATCTCTCGGGCTGCTCGGCATGCATGAACGTGCCTGTCTGCTGGATGGTGAACTGGAGATAGAAAGTGAACCTGGTAAGGGTGTCACTATTCTGCTGACCATACCGTATTTGCATTACAGGAGGTAGAACGGTGTTGAAAATATTAACAGTTGATGATCATGCAGTCGTGCGGGCCGGGTTGAAGCAGATTCTGGCAGAAGCTGAAGGTATGGAAGTGATTGCAGAGGCCGGGTCCGGAACTGAAGCGTTGAAACTGGTCACGAAGAGCTATTTTGATCTTGTACTTCTGGATATCTCAATGCCGGGAATGAGCGGATTAGAGGTTCTGAAGGAGATGCACCGTGAGAATGACGTTTTACCGGTGCTCATGCTCAGCATGCATCCTGAGGAGCAGTATGCTATCCGGGCTCTAAAAGCCGGAGCAATGGGATATCTCACTAAGGAAAGTGTTCCCTGTGAGCTTATTTCAGCTATCCGCAAGATTTCGGCTGGAGGTCGGTATATCAGTGTTTCGGTGGCTGAAAAACTGGCATGTCATCTGGGGATGGACCCTGACAAGAGTCCGCACCAGACACTTTCAGACCGTGAATACCAGGTGATGCTGATGATCGCATCAGGAAAAACAGTATCTGAAATAGCCGATGATCTTATGTTGAGTGTCAAAACCATCAGCACCAATCGTTGCCGCGCATTGAATAAAATGCGCATGAAGAATAATGCAGAATTTACCTATTATGCGGTGAAAGAAGGACTTGTTCATTAGTAGGAAAAACTGCAAAACAGCGTTTTCCTCATCATATATTTGCTCTGATTGTTGATGCCCTCTATCTTGACCGGGTTGTAGGACAAACTTCTACAACCCGCTTCTCCTCCTGTCTTACAGAAAATTCATCCTGCCGCTGATATACAGAAATTTGCCGACCGATTACAACTGTGATCCTCCAGATGCCTTTCTTGCCACCGGGTAAGATCGGTAAAAACCATACCTATGGAGGTGACACAACCAGACATGACTTTTTCACTTTTCCACTGGAGTTGATTGAAATCAGATTCTTTCTGAGGTCGCTTCAAAACATGAGCGGAATATCTATTCCGCATAATCAAACACAAGGTGAACAGATGAAAAAATTATACACAGCAGTTCTGATATCTCTGATGGCCAGTTTCTCCGTTCCTGCAACCGGTATGGCATCAGGTGATGATGCGCAAAGTGGAGAGAAGAAACAGCAAAACGAGATACAGCATCAACACAAAAATATGCACCAGACAGGAAAAGATAGTGACGGTTCCTCTTCAGGAATAACATCCTTAAACACGAGTATTTTCAGTCTGGCGGTAGATACCTCGTGTACAGGCGATAAGGACAGGGATAGAGACCATGATGGTGACTCTCAGCAAGACCAGACAAAAGACCAGGACCAGACATGCAGGGAGGGAGCAATTGAGGTTGATTTGAGTGGTATTACCATTGCGGCAAATGGCCAAGGCAGAGGTAAAGGTCCCTGTGACGGTACGGGAGAGGGAGATCAGGACCGTGATAAAGACGGTACGTGTTAGAGATCTAGTGCTCTGTAAAGCTTAATCTATCGCATATTTCCAGCCCTTTTGTCACACTGACTTCGTTTCTCATTCAGTTACATAGCGTTGCTATGCTCCTTCATTCGTGCCTTGCTGTGTGCCGAAATTGCTAAGAAATATTA
>JBFHGS010000215.1:0-8634 GCA_041582995.1 Desulfopila sp.
ACCCCGGATCAGAATATCAGCCGATACCTGTTTCAACAATGCAGCAGGCCCCGATGCGAAAAGCGTAAAACCCCGTCAACCTGCCGTCTTCAGATTCATATACACACGATGAATCGTGAAAATATCATGTAATGTCCGGCCTTTTCCCCGCCGGGAATTTGCTATTCTTTGTTCCATGGGTATACTTTAACTAGGTTCTTTTAATATACAGACACTTAGCGCAACAATTACTGTTTTTAAAAACCCTGTTACCAGCCAAAGAATGGCCGCCTGGCAACAGTTTCCATCAGGCGGATACACGGAAATTTGTGATAATTCAGCCTGAAGTTCCTGCACAAGGAGCCACACATGCCACGAACCCCGATTAAAATTTCTGAGACCATTGAATATCTTTCCATTCTGGATGAACATGGAAAGGTCGACCGCGAACTCGAACCCGATATCCCGCAGCAGGAACTTCTGGAGCTGTATCGTTCCATGTTGCTCGGGCGTAGATTTGATGAACGGATGCTTGATCTGCAGCGCCAGGGAAGAATCGGTACATTTCCACCCATAAAGGGGCAGGAAGCAGCCCAGATGGGCTCAATTTTTCAGTTAAAATCGAGCGACTGGATGGTCCCTGCCTTCCGTGAAACCGCTGCCGAGATCTGGCGCGGCCGCTCACTTGAGAGCGTAATCCTCTATTATAACGGCTATAATGAAGGAACCATCATCCCGGAAGATCAGAAAGATCTGCCAATGGCGGTGCCGGTGGGCTCTCAGATTCTGCACGCAGTTGGCCTCGGATATGCTGCTATGTACCGCAAGACCGGAGAAATCGTCATGACCTATTTTGGTGATGGTGCAACTTCAGAGGGAGATTTCCATGAGGGGTTGAACTGTGCCGCTGTTTATCAGGCACCGGTAGTCTTTATCTGTCAGAATAACCAATGGGCCATCTCTATTCCGATAAGCCGCCAGACACACTCAAAAACCATCGCCCAGAAGGCCGTCGCATATGGAATGCCGGGCATTCAGGTTGACGGCAACGACGTGCTGGCTGTTTATGTCGCCTCCAGAGAAGCCGCCCAACGGGCAAGAGACGGCGGCGGCCCGACACTCATTGAATGTGTTACGTACCGGGTAATGATGCATACCACTGCCGATGATCCCACACGTTACCGTACAGATGAAGAGGTAGATGCCTGGAAGAAAAAAGATCCGCTCCCCCGCTTTGCCACATATCTCCAGCAAAAAGGTGTATTAAACACGACCTCCATGGAAGAGATCGAGGCAGGAGTGCTCGACCAGATCCAGACCGCAATCCACAAAGTTGAAGAACAGATGGAACACCTCGGGGACCCGGTAGATATGTTCGATCATCTTTTTGCGCAACTTCCGCCCCACATAGAGAAGCAGAAACAAGAACTCATCAGCAATCTGGCTGTCGAGGGCAGGGAGGTGAAGAATGGCTAAAATGACAATGGTTCAGGCGCTGAACCTCGCTTTACGGCAGGAAATGGAACGAGACGACAGCGTAGTCATACTTGGTGAAGATGTAGGGCCGGACGGTGGTGTGTTTCGGGTTACGGATGCACTAATCGACAAATTTGGAGAACAGAGGGTTATAGATACCCCGCTTGCAGAGGCTGCCATTATCGGCCTGGGCATAGGCATGGCTATTCATGGTTTGAAGCCCGTATGCGAAATCCAGTTCTCCGGTTTTGCGTATCAGAATTTTCACCAACTCGAAAACCACGCTGCCCGCATGCGCTGGCGAACTCAAGGCAGACTCACCGTACCCATGGTAATGCGCGCCCCGTATGGTGGCGGTGTGCGGGCACTTGAACACCATTCTGAAAGCCGGGAGGCTTACTGGGCACACACTCCGGGACTAAAAATGGTCATCCCATCCAGCCCGCGTAATGCCCGTGCTCTGCTTGTCAGTGCTATTCGGGATCCCGATCCGGTCATCTTCTACGAGGCAAAAGCTCTTTACCGTGCCTTCCGCGAAGAGGTGCCGGAAAATGAAGAAACTATGGAGATAGGGAAGTCCCAGATCGTGCGTGAAGGGGATGACCTGACTATTATCGCCTATGGGGCTATGCTTCGTCCCGCGCTTGAAGCTGCCGACGAGTTGCAGAAAGAAGGGGTCAATACAGAAGTGATTGATCTGTTAACCATAGCTCCGCTTGACAACAGCCTGATGGTTGAATCGATCCGTAAAACCGGCAGAGCTGTTGTGGTACACGAAGCTCCGAAAAGTTTTGGACCGGGAGCCGAAATACTCAGCCAGCTTATGGAAGGTGCTTTTTATTACCTTGAGGCACCTATACAACGGGTCACCGGCTATGACATAATAATCCCTTATTTTAGCAGGGAAAAATCATACATGCCAAACGTCAAGCGTATTGTCGAGGCGGCAAGGGCAACAGTAACCGCGTAGTTGAACGCCCGTATATTGGTAACCATAGGATTATTTAGAAAACTTCTGGAGCACATATGACCACATCGTTTCGCTTACCGGATCTGGGTGAAGGTGTACATGAAGCTGAGATTCTTGCTGTAGCTGTATCTGCCGGACAGGAGGTAAAAGAAGGTGATCTCATTCTGGAGGTTGAAACCGACAAAGCCGCGGTTGAAATCCCCTCCCCCGTTACAGGAAAAGTCACTGAAATCCATGTACAGCCAGGTGATATAGCAAAAGTTGGTGACGTTTTAATCACGTTCACAACAACCGGGAAGACTGACCAACCTACTCCAGAACCTGATACAGCAGAGAAAACATCGGTACCCCCGAAAGAGGAGCCTGTGCAACCAGCGGCCGCCGGTTCAGAGACCGCACATAAACGCCCCGTTCCGGCTTCCCCTTCAACCCGACGTCTGGCGCGAGAGCTGGGAGTAGATCTGCATATGGTCACTCCGACGGGGTCCAGCGGTGTGGTCACTGCCGAAGATGTACGTCAGTTTGCAGCCGGCGGTGGCACATCCATACCCGAACAACCTGACCAAACAGCCGAAATCCCACCGCCTCACCAGGAAAAGCCCTCATCATATCTGCCCGCAGAGACACTTCCGGATTTCAGTATGTTCGGTGTCATCGAACGGCAGCCATTCCGTTCTATCCGCCGGGCGACGGCAAATCGCATGACGGCATCCTGGTCGCAGATCCCTCATGTCAACTGTCAGGATATGGTGGATATCAGCAAGCTCGAAGAATTCCGCCAGCGACATAAAGATGAAATACGCTCAGCAGGCGGCAGACTCACCATGACCGTCTTCGCGCTTAAAGCTGTGGCTACAGCCCTGAAGGCCTTCCCCCATTTTAATGCCAGTCTCGATCTCGCCAATCAGGAGATAATCATTAAAAAGTATTTCAACATAGGAATCGCCGTCGATACAGAACACGGCCTGATGGTACCGGTCATCCGTGATGTCGATCGTAAAAGCATCAAAGAACTCTCAGTTCAGTTGCATGACCTGATCAGTAGAGCCCGTGATCGCAAACTGAGTCGTGAAGAAATGATCGGCGGCTCCTTTACCATCACAAATGCCGGGGCAATTGGCGGCAGTCATTTTTCAGCAATCATTAATCACCCGGAAATAGCCATACTCGGGCTTGGCCAGGGCAGAATGCAACCGGCGGTTGTGACAGATGCAGAAGGGAACCACCAGATCGTACCCCGTCTGCTGATGCCTATTGTGCTCTGCTTTGATCATCGGGTCGCTGACGGAGCTGACGCAATCAGGTTCATGCAGGTTATTATTAACGCCTTGCAGGATCCGGATGAACTGCTGATTACAATGATCTGATTGTGTTTCAATGAACCTGAAGACAGTACAAGTCCTGAGATACTCATGAAACAATCACTGCGAAAGGGGCTGCTATGGTAATGGGCGATATGGTAATGACGGTCGATCTTGTAGTCATCGGCAGTGGTCCCGGTGGATACGGAGCCGCCTTCCGGGCAGCTGATCTCGGGCTTGATGTGGCCCTGATTGATCCGCGTCCCAGGCCAGGCGGCGTCTGTCTTCATGAAGGATGCATTCCATCCAAAACTTTTCTCTTTCTGGCAGAGCTGATTCTCGATAGCCGCAGAGCCGGCAAAATGGGATTACGTTTCTCTGAACCAGAGATTGATCTGATTGCCATGCAGAACTGGAAGAATGAGGTCATCGATAATATGGCCGACGGCCTTGTCAGCCTGAGCTCCAGACGCGGAGTGCAACTGATAAAAGGTACAGCACAATTCGAAAACAGCACCACTGTGCGCCTTGAAGGTTCTGAAATCAGTCGCCTGAAATTCAAACACGCCATCATCGCAACCGGCTCGGTCCCGCTGGTGTTCCCGGGCACCCACCCGACCTCCGACAGCAGGATAATGAGTTCGACAGGCGCACTCAACCTCAAGGATATTCCGGAGAAAATGCTGATTATAGGCGGCGGATATGTCGGTCTTGAACTCGGCACGGTCTATGCCGCACTTGGCAGTAAAATCTGGCTTGCCGAAGTGCAGGACCGACTGCTTCCCGGTGTAGATCAGGATCTCGTGCAGCCACTTAAACGTCAACTTACAGAACTGTTTGAAGATATCTATCTGCAGACCAGAATCACAAGCCTCACGGAAAGAGATGACGGAGTAGACGTTGACCTTGAAACTCCGGACGGAAAACAATCCCACCACTTTAAACGGGTACTTGTCGCCATGGGACGAAAACCGGTCTCATATGGCCTTGGTCTTGAAAACACGGGGGTAAAAGTAAACGACAAGGGCTTTATTGAGGTGGATGACCAGCAACGCACAACTGTACCAAATATCTTTGCCGTAGGAGATGTTGCAGGGGGCATGATGCTTGCTCACACTGCTACCAGGGAAGGCAGAATTGCAGCAGAAGTTATTGCCGGCAAAACCTCCGCTTTTGATGTCAGGGCAATCCCGGCAGTGGTGTATACCGATCCGCAGATTGCCTGGTGCGGACTCACAGAAAGAGAAGCAAAGGCGAAGAATATCGAAGTCGTCGTTGAGAAGTTTCCCTGGAAATACTCGGGACGTGCCAATACCATGGGCGCTACTGACGGGCTCACAAAAATACTTGCAGATCCGGTAGACGGCAGAATTCTGGGTATCGGCATAACCGGCCGTGAAACTGAAGGACTCATCGCGGAAGGTGTACTGGCTATAGAAATGGGTGCACTTGCTGAGGATATGGCCCTCAGCCTGCATCCACATCCGACCTTATCTGAAACTGAAGGCGAGGCAGCTGAAATTTTCATGGGCAGCCCCACACATATGCTGCCCAAAAAGAAAAACTGAAAATACGCGGGAAGAGAGTTAACCATTCTGAATGATACGCAACATATGAGGTGACAAAATGGATGAAATCTCAAGGTTTGCTGATGAATTCGGCCCCACCAAAATTCTGCATGTGTACGAACCTAAAGCAGGATTACGGGCTATTCTTGTTGTAGATAATGTCGCTGCCGGCCCCTCAATTGGCGGTATCCGCATGGCACAGGATGTCAGTGTTGAAGAATGCTTTCGCCTGGCCCGGGCAATGACCATGAAAAATGTCGCTGCCGGTCTTCCTCATGGCGGTGGCAAAGTTGTTGTCTATGGCGACCCGAAAATGGAGAAAGGCAAAAAAGAGATAGTCATCCGGGCTCTGGCCAACTCTCTTCGGGATATTAAAGAGTACATCCTGGCTCCGGATATGGGCACCAATGAGGAGTGCATGGCCTGGATTAAAGATGAAATTGGCCGTGTTGTGGGGGTACCGACAGAGCTTGGCGGCATTCCGCTGGATGAAATCGGCGCAACAGGATGGGGACTGTTTCACTCTATCGATGTTGCCGCAAAGCGGAGCGGATTCGGCCTGAATGGCATGACATTCGTCGTCCAGGGATTCGGCGCTGTCGGTAAACACGTGGCAAATTTTCTTGCCGAAAAAGGCGCTGTCATGGTTGCCGTTGCTGATTCATCCGGAGCAATAGTCAACCCGAAAGGAATCGATGTAAGTGAACTGATCGCCCTGAAGGATAAGCGCAAAGGTGTGGTGGAGTATTCACGCGCCGAAACAATCGCCCCTGAGGATCTTATCGGGGTAAAATGCGATGTCTGG
The DNA here is from genome assembly GCA_041582995.1 of Desulfopila sp. Taxonomy (GTDB): domain Bacteria; phylum Desulfobacterota; class Desulfobulbia; order Desulfobulbales; family Desulfocapsaceae; genus Desulfopila. The sequence continues at coordinate 6,100 of JBFHGS010000215.1, forward strand.
ATTCCTGCAGCACGTCCCGACATAATCAACGACTCGAATGTCTCAAAGCTCAAGACCAGAATGGTTGCTCAGGGAGCAAACATTCCATGCACCCTCGGAGCGGAAAAGTATCTTTACGACAACAACATACTGTGTCTGCCTGACTTTATCGCCAACGCGGGTGGCGTTATCTGCGCCGCCATGGAATATCATGGCGCCAGTAAAATCCGGGCCATGGAACAGATTGAGTCCACCCTGCGCGAAAATACAGCCCATATTCTGGAACGGTCAGAAAAAGATCGGATTCCACCGCGTAAGGCTGCTGAGGCCTTTGCCATGGAACGACTGCAGAGAATTATGGCCACAAAGAGATGGTCTATCTTTTAAGACAAGCGTACTGTGACCGGTTATCGCATCCTGCCCGGGAAATAACGTTAACCGGTCCCGACAGCACGCACGCTACATTGTATCAGGCTGAAGATGCTCCGGCATACGGATCGCGACGACCCTGCCCTTTGCTGTTATCTTCCCTTCTGCCAGAACGGAGGCCGTAATGATCGTTTTCTTCCCTTTGATCTCTTCAACCCTGGCCCGGATTTCAAGTTCGCCTCCCAGGGGAGTGGGCAGCAGATAATCAACCTGGAGAGAACCTGTAACATAACGGAAGGCTGGACTGGTCCCGGGTTCCCGCCCCTCTTCACGATAGGCTGCCGCCGCTGCAGTTCCGATGCAGTGGCAATCGACAAGTGAAGCCACTAAACCACCATAAACATACCCGGGAAACGCGAGATGATATTCCTTCGGTGTAAACCTCGCCACCGACTCTTCACCGTCCCAGAAACTCCTGATATGCAACCCGTCAGGATTTCTTGGGCCGCAACCGTAACAGTGTTGAAGCGATTCCGGATAGTAATCCTGAAATGACTTTTCTACCATAACACCTCCTGAAATTGAAAAGGCGGAAAAACTACCTCTTCAGACTACTCCTCCGGACAGGAAAATAGCAAATAAAATCAGATTCATTCAATCTATGATGAACAGTACGATTAAGCAGATATGATAATCCGTTGATCACGTACTTCAGGAATTGGAAAAGCCATGGCAAAATTACCTCTCAGAATCCTCACCGCTGTAGCTCATTACGATGGGCATGATGCTTCCATACTGGCAATCAACCGGGCCCTGCTGCAACATCCCCACGGAATTGAAATCATCTATCTGGGATTTAACATGAGTGCAGAAGATGTCTGCGTCGCTGCCGCCCAGGAAGATGTTCACGGCGTTGCCATTGCCTCGTACAATGGTGGACATATGCAGTTTTTCCCTCATCTTGCCAATCAGTTGCGTCAACAATGTGAACGGGATGTGCTCATCTTTGGCGGAGGAGGCAGTACCATCAGCGAAGAGGAAGCTGCAGAACTTGAGAAAATCGGCATCACTCGGGTTTATCGCGCGGGTATACCTCTGGCCGAAGTCAGCAACGATATGATCACCAGAATGCGGCAACACTTTTCAGACTTTTCACCGCCTGTTGAATCTGGCCTGCCCATGCGCTTATCAACTGCCGATATCGCAGGACGGCAACAACTGTCGACCAGTCACACCGGAAAATCTAAAAAAGTTCAGACTCATACGAGCCACACTGTCGTTATAACCGGTGATGGTGGTGCCGGAAAATCGACTATCATCGATGAACTGGTTTTTCGCTTTCTCGAATTTTTCCCCACTATTAAAATAGCCATCCTGGCTAACGATCCCACCACCGTCACCAAAGACAGCACTTCGGCATTTCTGGCAGATCGGGTACGGATGAACTATATCTATCACCCGAATATTTTCATGCGCTCTCTATCAACCGGCAATGCCTACACCACAATCAATGGTGCCCTGCCCGATATGGTTTCTCTATGCAGAGAGGCCGGTTACGATCTGGTACTCATCGAAACTCCCGGAGTAGGTCAGACCGGAATTGATCTACAGGCACTTAATCCCGAAATAACACTGTGCGTGAAAACCCGTGAATATGGCTCGACCCTGCAACTCACTAAAGATCAAATGCTGCAGGAAGCTGATATGGTTGTTCTGAACAAGATCGACCTCGCCGGTTCAGAAGCAGCTTTTCAGGAGATCGGTCTGATGCTCGAACAGTCAGAGCGCAGAGACTGTCTGTATGGCGTACTGGCCAAAGTTCACCGTGATAAGGGTATGGATCATTTCTTTGCTGACTTATGCAGAAAGATCGGCCTGAAACCACCTGAAACCAGCGCTGTGGATATCTTTCAGTACGCCAAAAAAATGGAAATAGTCCCTTTCTCACGCCGTAATTATCTGGCTGAAGTGGTCAGCAAAGTTCGGGATTATGACCAGTGGTGCGCAGAGCAGATTGCCCAAATCCGGCGAGACCCCGATAACCTAGAAAAACTCGATCCGGTCTGCAGAAATCTGCTGGAAAAATGGCCGGCAGAGTGGCAAAGCATCGCACAGGAAGCAGCAGAAAAACTCAGCATACCGGTAAATCCTCTTTCAGCAAATGACTTCCGATTACCACATATTGCC
>JBFHGS010000216.1:0-8578 GCA_041582995.1 Desulfopila sp.
CATCTGCAGGGCTTGTTGAAAGTAGAGAGAGTGGAGCTGATGAATCAGTACAAGGATACGACATGGAACAAACGAGAATTGTGTATCACAAAGTCCTATGATTAGTATCGGTGAAATTCTATAGTGGTGATGTTGTCGTATTTTTTTGAATACAAAAAAGATACGATAAGCAGGGTCTTATCTTGAGATGAAGAATTCTGTATTTATGTTAAAATTAGTAGTCCGAAGTCCGAAGCTGAAATGGTGTAGACGTTGGGGTAGAGGAGACAATGCAGAATAAACCAGCTGTCACTATCGTGATTCCGACGCTGAATGAGGCTGCGAATCTTGCGCGCCTTCTTCCTGAACTGCTGGCCCTTGTGCCGATACCGGAGATTATAGTCAGCGACGGGGGAAGCAGTGACAGCACTTCATCGGTAGCCAGTTCATGGGCGGTATCATGCATCCATGAGGCACGAGGGCGCGGCCCTCAACTGAATGCTGGTGGAGCATTGGCAAGAGGTGATATTATTGTGTTTCTGCATGCCGATTCTACACTGCCACCCGAGAGTTATACGAAAATGATGCTGTTGCTTGCGCGTGAATCGCAACTCGCTGGAGGTGCTTTTCGTTTTTCCCTGCAGAATACTCCAGGAGTCTGGGCCAGGGTATATGAGTTTAACGTCAGATTGCGGAACATCTGGTTGCGTCTTCCATATGGAGATCAGGGTTTTTTTATTCGTCGCGCTGTATGGAATGAGGGATATTATTTCAAAGAGCAACCGTTAATGGAAGATGTAGAATGGTGGCAGAGACTCCATCGACAGAAGGTCCTCCGGATTTTACCCTGGCCGATCATTACCTCTTCCCGGAGGTTTGAGCAGCGCGGGTACCTGCACAGTTCGATTCGTAATCTCTGGACCATGATGCGTTATAAACTTGGAGTTTCTCCGGAGAAGCTTGCAAAGGAGTATCATAAATGAGCAGAATGACACCTCACGAGCAGAATATATTCTTAAAAGAAATGCCGTGGGAATTTACTGAACCTCTTAATCCGCTCGAATTGTCAGTCTTTCAGGTCAATCTTGGCCGATGGTGTAATCAGTCTTGCAGTCATTGTCATGTAGAATCTTCCCCCGCACGAACAGAGACCATCGGGCCCGATGTGGTTGACCAATGTCTGGAGGTTATCGCCCGGACTCCTTCCATAGAGGTTGTTGATCTGACAGGTGGCGCTCCAGAAGGACAGCGGGAATTCCGGCGATTTGCTGTCGAATGCCGGAGGCTTGGTAAGCGTGTCATTGATCGTTGCAATCTGACGATCCTGAGTGAGCCGGGTTTTGAAGACCTCGCCTCATGGCTTGCTGACAACAGTATAGAGATAGTTGCTTCACTTCCGCATTATCTTCCGGAGCATGTCGATGAACAACGGGGCAAAGGCACGTGTCACAGGTCCCTGGCCGGATTACAGCAGCTTAACAATCTCGGTTATGGCACCCGTCATCCTCTTTTTCTGGTGTATAATCCCGAAGATCTGACTCTCGCTGGAAATCAATTGAATCTCGAACAGGATTTTCGCCGTCGCTTAACTCCTATGGGAATCGAGTTCAGCGGGTTGTACGCACTCAACAACATGCCGCTCGGCCGTTTCTTGAAAGCACTTGTACGGGATGGCAGGCATGAAGAGTATGTGCAATTGCTGGTGGATTCCTTTAACGCCGCAACCCTGCCGAATCTTATGTGTTGCCGTCAACTTTCAGTTGGCTGGGATGGCCGTTTGTATGATTGTGATTTCAATCAGATGCTCGAAATTGGCCAACCTGGTTGTTCCACAATATTTGACTTCGACTATGATACATGGCTGAATCGTACAATTCAGACCTCAAATCACTGTTTTGGTTGCACCGCTGGGACCGGGAGCTCGTGCAAAGGCAGTCTGGTTGCAGCTGAAGCTGTTTCCATCAGACGTAATGAAGCTGTTACAAAGGTATCCGGCATGGATGAGCGCGAGGCGCTGGCAGCCGGTGGCAAGATGGAACTCGATGCCATTCGCAATTATTATGGAAAAGTCCTGCAGGGCAGTAATGATCTGAAAACGGATGCCTGCTGCACAATAGAAGATATGCCGGCATGGTTGCGGCAGGCGTTGACCAACGTGCACACAGAGGTGCTTGATCGTTATTATGGTTGCGGCCTTGTTGCTCCGGAAGCTATCGAAGAATGCACCGTTGTCGATCTCGGCTGTGGCTCCGGAAGAGATCTGTATGTGCTGGCACAGCTGGTGGGCGAGAATGGCGAGGTTATCGGTGTCGATATGACAGCTGAACAGTTGGCTATTGCCCGGAAACATCAGCAATGGCATGCTCTGCGGCATGGGTACGCTGCCCCGAATACCAGGGTCTTAGAAGGATTTATCGAAGATCTCTCTGCCATAAAAGGTGCTTCTGTTGATATTGTGGTCAGCAATTGTGTGGTGAATCTTAGTCCGGATAAATCACGAGTGCTGAGCGAGGTGTATCGTATACTGAAACCAGGCGGAGAATTTTATTTCTCAGATGTTTACGCTGACCGGAGACTTTCCTGGGATATACAAAATAACGAAATATTATGGGGAGAGTGTCTGGCCGGGGCGTTGTACTGGATGGATTTTCTCACACTTGCCAGAAAAGCGGGATTTCTTGATCCACGACTCGTTACTGATCGAGTCGTGAACATTGAGAATATTGAATTGGAACGGATGCTGGCACCTGCAAAATTTTGGTCCGCCACCTGGCGTCTGTTCAAGCTCGATATGTTGGAACCTCTCTGTGAAGATTATGGCCAGGTTGTTCGTTACCGCGGAAATATTCCGCAACACGAATCTTGCTTTACTCTTGATAATCATCATTATTTCGAGAAAGGTCAAAGTGTTAAAGTATGTACGAATACCTGGCATATGCTGAAAAGTACCAGATTTGCACCGTTCTTTGACTTCTGGGGTGATGAGACCATACATTTTGGAGCATTTGCCGATTGCGGTTCAGTAGCACCTTTCCAAAGCAGCCACGATAAGGAAAAGAGTGATGCTGCGGGTGGCAATTGTGGTTGCTGACAGTGTAATCCTGACGTCTATCTCATGATGTTGAAAACTGGTGTGGCAGTTTTTTCCCGGACTCCCGGTTCTGGTGGTAAGACACGTCTGGCTGCTACGTGGGGCCGAGATCGTACAGATCTGTTCTATCTGCATTGCCTGAACTGCGCTGCCGAGTGGTTGCAGACCGGGATCGGGTATGTAACACCGTACTGGGCTTTGACTGGAACCGGGTCGCGGGTAGTGACGGAATGGAGAGGTATACCCATTCTGGAACAGGTGAACGGGGGCCTCGGTGAACGTATGGCGGATATCAGTCTGCAGTTGTTGCAGCATCATGAATTATGGTGTCTGGTCGGCACGGACAGCCCGCACATGCCTCCGCTCTCAGCTCTGAAGATACCTCAGCGGTTACAGGATTCCGACTTTGTATTTGGTCCATCTTCTGATGGAGGTTTCTGGCTGATTGCCGGGAGGCAACCTCTTGCTGTCGATGTATTCATGCAGGTAATGTATTCACAATCTGATACGTTAAAGCAACTTGTGCAGTGTATTTACCGGGAGTTTCCTGGTTGCATTATTGATTCGGGTCTTCCGGTGCTCACGGATGTTGATATGGAAGAAGATCTTGTCGCTCTTCGGAGGGGGCTTCTGTCCGGAAATTTTGCTCTGAATACCGCTCAACAACAGATGCTGCGGTGGTTGCTGAGTGTTGCTTAAAATTCGCGCTGTGCCTCAAATGCCAGGCACTTCCAGAAAAGATTTTGGCGATCAGGGTCCAGATCATTAAATTCGGCAGAGAAGAGGCCCTCTGCCACTGTTACTACCCTGGCTTTTATCTCAAAGGTTTCCCGGCTGTCATTTTTTCGAAAAAGTTCAAGTGTAATTTCGATTTCATCATCAACTGCAGGAACCAGGGAACCGTTATATACAGTGCAACTGCCGGGAGATAATTCCCGGATGCTGCCTTGTCCGGCTTTTCTGTGTACTAAATATGTAACCGGCAATTGCTGAAAGTGAAAACGGGGTCGATCTTTAAGGTCTGAATTTTCAAGTATTTTTTCAGCTTCATCGAGTGTTCTGGCGTGTAGTGCACAATAGCCTTGCCTCCCGGCAGAGAAGTTGAGAAGTTGTTTGTGAACCAGACTCGTGTGTCGCGTGATACGGACAATCTCACCGACTTTGCTCTCGATGAGAAAGTTCATTATTTTTTTGGTTGTGGCAAGGCAGTTCAAGTTACCAAGTTTGCATTCAGAAAAATCTGTGATGACACCGAAGCCGGGTTTGAGGTCTGCGACGCAAAAACGCACATCCGTATAGAGACCATCAAGATCCTTTTTAGTGATCCTGTCAGCAAATGTAAAAATAAGCCTGTTTCTGCGGATATCTGCAGTTACTTTCAAATTACCCGAAATCGCAGCCATGTATGTATCACGTCATTTACTCTCTCAAGAAAAGGCATCTGCATTTTTATTCCCCACACATTGTAGCACTCACGAGTAAATATTTGAAGTGTTGTCTGTACAGAGATATTGATAATACAGGGCCAAAATAGTAATACATAATGAGTTGGAAAAAAATACATACTTGTTTGAAATGACCTCCATTTTATAAGTATGCGACGAATTATCTGTAATCTGTCAGTTCACAATACTCTGTGGATATTCTATTAACATTCTGAAATGGTCATATTTTTTTTACATAATCTGGTGCAGAAGGAAAATGTGACTATATTTGCCAAATAGTTTTTGTTGCGGTACGCTTTAATTACGCGAATTTTCAGGATACTTACTTCGTGAAAATCTGAAGGATTCTGGTTGTTCCTGTAGATCACGCTTCCATTTCATGACATTCGGGAGAGGTCAGTGAAGAAAAAAATACTTGTAGCAAATAGGGGTGAAATCGCCATACGGCTGATTCGGGCAATCCAGGAACTGGATTCGACAGCTGTCGCGGTCTATGAAAAGCCTGACGAGCGGTCCCGGCATATCCGGCTGGCCGATGAGGCTGTACTTCTTGGCGATGGCCCCAGGTCTGATTATCTCAATATTCGTAAGATTATTACAGCCGCCAAAAATGCCGAGGTTGATGCGATTCATCCAGGATACGGTTTTCTTGCTGAGAATCCTGAATTTGCCAGAGCTTGTGAAGAGGCGGGGATCATTTTTATCGGTCCACCTTCAAAGGTCATAGCCGATCTGGGGAATAAGGTCGTGGCTCGTTCAATAATGGCTGCCGCTGGTATACCGATGGTGCCGGGAACGGAGAATCTTGAGAAAGGCCCTAAAGGAATAGCAACTGCCAAAGAGTTTGGTGCAAAATATGGTTACCCGGTAATGCTGAAGGCCACCTCGGGTGGTGGAGGCCGCGGTATCAGATTGACTGAAAATGAGGACGAACTCGTCCGGCAGATTCCTATAGCCCGGGCTGAGGCTTTGGCTGCATTTGATGACGACTCTGTATATCTTGAAAAAGTTGTGGTAAATCCGAAACATGTTGAGGTGCAGATTATTGCCGACAACACCGGCAAAACACTCCACCTTGCAACACGTGACTGTTCAATTCAGCGACGCAATCAGAAACTCATCGAGATTGCTCCTTCGCGTGTGGCCAATCCTGCACTGCTTGAAGAAATTTGCCAGACTGCGGTAAAAGCGGCTAAGGCGGCAAATTACTTTAATGCGGGTACAGTCGAGTTCCTGATCGACGAGGATATGAACTACTATTTCATGGAGATCAATACCCGTATTCAGGTGGAACACACCGTAACTGAGATGGTTACCGGTATCGATATTGTCCGCAATCAGATTAAGCTTGCTTTCGGGTATCCACTTTCCTTCGAGCAGGAGGATGTGAAGGTGCGAGGTCATGCAATCGAGATGCGGATCAATGCCGAAGACCCGAAAAACAACTTTATGCCTGAAGGCGGCAAAAAAGTAAGCGTGTATCGATCAACTGGTGGCTTTGGTGTGCGACTCGACGGCTTTGTTTATCAAGGTTATGAAATCCCTGAGGTGTATGATTCTCTGCTGGTGAAGCTTACGGTTCACGGGTTTACCTGGGATGAGACCGTAAGCAGGGTTAAGCGCTGCCTGCAGAATTTTGTTATCGCCGGGCCGAAGACCACTATCCCGTTTTATCTGAACATTGTCGATGAGCCTGATTTTATCTCCGGAAACTTTAATACCTCATATCTTGATACCCATCCGAAACTGTTTCATTATGAGGAAGCAAAAGGTGAGGTCGGGAAACTCGCACGACTGATTGCTGAGATACATCATCATGGTAAGAATCCGTTTGCATCGTGATTCTGCTCTGATATCCACATACGTTATGAAGGAAATGCCATGGAAAGAATTTTTCAGGGAACACCGGCTGCTGAAGTAATACGAAAACTTCGCGATGCCGATGGCTATTATATAACAAATACCGCTCGGGATCTGTCGCAATCTGATTTCAAAAACAGAATACTGCTGCACACGGATCTGCTGGCGGCGGAAGAGCGGGATCGGGCCGGGTATTACTCGCTCGAGATTACCGGCGGTGCTTCGATACATGTTGATATGCTGCGTAAGCAGGTAGACCCGTTTGTAAAACTGAAACTCCTGCGGGAAAAGATGCCGAACACGATGTTCCAGACATTGTGTCGTGGGGTAAACCTTTTTGGTTATCGCCCATATCCGCAGAATGTCATACGCTTTACTGTCAAAGAATTCGCACCCTATGTGGATGTCTGGCGAACCTTTGATTTCCTGAATCATGTACCAAACATGCAGGCGGTTCTGGAGGAAGTGGCGTTAGCGGGCAAGGTGAATGAACCGTGCATCTGTTTTTCAACCGGACCCGAGCATACAAACAGTTTCTATCTTGGCAAGGTACAGGAAATACTTGATGTGACTGGCCCGGATATCGTGCTCTGTATTAAAAATCATGGTGGGTTAGGTACCCCGCAGCGTATTGGTGAACTTGTTGACGGGATAAAACAGCGTTTTCCTGATCTGGTGGTTCATTATCATGGGCATAATACCGATGGCAACGATGTCGGTCGTATTACCGAAGCTGTTTTGAAAGGTGCAACAATAGTTGATGCTGCAGATTCTGCATTTACCGGTTTCTATGGGCCGCCGCCAGTGCTGACGGTTATTCAGGTTTTAAAAGAGTATGGTAAAGAAGCGATCGGGATCAATGAAGATGCGGTTATTCGAACTTCGGACGTAATCCGTGATGAACGCCAGTATTATCAGCAGTTTGAGTCTCAGATAAAGGGATTTCAACCGACAGTGCAGATCCATAAACTGCCTGGCGGAGCTATGGGTTCTAGCTTGGAACAGGCCTCCAAAGGTGGATTTTTGAACAGAGTTTCAGAGATACTGCATAAAGAGTTGCCGCGGGTGCAGCAGGAACTTGGCAATTTCTGGTCAGTGACGCCAGGTTCACAGATTCTCTGGACTACGGCGGTATCTAATGTCCTGGGTGGAGAGCGTTATGGTACTCCATCCGGTGACCTGAAGAATCTGCTGCTCGGCAAATACGGACCGTTTCCGTTTCATCAGCCGCCGGAATGGATCTATAAGAAGGTACTTGGTGAGGATTGGCAGAAGGTGCTGGATGAGGAAGGCGGTGTAGAAGCCATTCAGGATATTGATCTGGCCCAGGAAAAAGCTGATCTGCATGAAAAACTTGGTAAGGAACCGGATAATAAGCAGCTCGCTCTTTATCTGCAGCATCCTCAGGATGCCGTTGATTATATCAAGTTCGAGGAAGAATACGGAATGGTTCATGTGTTGCCTCCGTCCATATTTTTTCGGCAGGGAGGTTTTGACATTGGCGATACCCTCTATTTTTCAGATACTCAAGGTAAGGAGCACATTATCGAAATCGGGCCGTCTCCGGTGGTCGATACCGGTGAGACAGTCGTATATTTCAATGTGGATCACTATCCGCGGTATTATAATTTTGCTCCAATCCTGGCAGAAGGTGTAGAACCTGCCAGACAGGCGCTTAGCAAGGAAGAGATCATGGACCTGGCCATGGCCGGTGATGTCCGTGCGGTCTTTGCCGGGAATCTGGTGGAGATATCGGTTGAAGAAGGCCAGGTTGTGAAAAAGGGTGATCGTGTTGCCGTAATGGAGGCGATGAAGATGCAGACCTCGGTAGTGAGCGAGATCGAAGGTATCGTTACTGCCATTTCTGCGAAAATAGGCAAAACCTTGCAGCCGGGTGATAAAATTTTAAAGATCGACCCTGACGAATAAACTGGCTTTGCCAGTTGGGATTTTAGTTATCAAGGAGATTCCGTATTGCCTTATGGATCTCCTTTTGTGTCACAGGTTTCATGAGGTGACTTGCTGAGCCTAAAGCTTTTGTGCTCTCGGCAGTCACCAGTTCGCTGAAGCCGGTGCAGAGAATAACCGGGATATTCGGACGTATTTCACGAATGTTGTCAATCAGTGCGGCACCATTCATTTTCGGCATATTCATGTCCGTTATCAGCATATCGAAGAGTGCGGGGCTCTGTTGAAACATGGC
>JBFHGS010000217.1:0-8513 GCA_041582995.1 Desulfopila sp.
ACCGCCAGAACCACCGAGACAGCCCCCGCCGCCCCCCGCAGCGCCTCCAGGGATACCACCGGAAGAAGTACAAAAGCTGGTCTCCGATGCATATGAGAAAGGTGTTCAGGAAGGTTTACAACAGGCTGAGGAAGACTTTGGTGCTGCCAGTAAGGCCATGCTTCTTATCTGTCAACAACTTGACACTATCCGGGAAACGATTCTACAGAACAGTGTTGAAGAAATGCAGGATCTGGTACTTGTCATAGCGGAAAAGATAATCAGACACTCTGTAACTGATCAGCACGAAACCATCCTGAGAACAGTTCAGGAAGCCATCCACCGTGCAGTCAAATCGGATGAGTTTTTTATTTACGTACATCCTGATGATTATGAGATTGTCTCGTCTAAATCAGCTGACATGCTGGCTGGCTTGAGCGGCCTCAAGAACCTGGTCATTAAACAGGATAGCACCATTGAACGTGGCGGATGCCGTATTGATTCAGACAACTGCACTGTCGACGCGACAATCCTCAGCCAGCTTGAAATTATAAGCGACCAGCTGAAACAGCAGAAATAGCTGCATCCAACATCAATCCCGGAGACATTGTCCTTATAAACCATGCCACTTCAAGTAAAACAGATACGCTCACTCAATACCATTAAGGTATGGGGCAAAGTCACCAAAATTGTCGGCCTGGTGGTTGAAGGATACTGTCCGTACTCTTCTATCGGCTCACTTTGTGAGATTATCCCAAGAGATAATGGTGAGCCCGTTTTTGCTGAAATTGTCGGTTTCAAGGATCAACAGGCACTGCTGATGCCGCTCGGTGACCTGCGTGGCCTCGGACCCGGCAGCAGAATACGCGTAGTACGGGACAGTGCAACTATAAAGGTAGGCGCTAATCTTCTCGGTCGCGTCATTGACGGCATGGAGCGCCCGCACGACGGTATGCCGGCACCGGTTCTCACCGAAGAATTCCCTCTGTATGCCTCTCCGCCAGGCCCTATGCAGCGCCAGAACATTACTGACATTCTCGATCTTGGCGTGCGTGCGATAAATGGTCTGGCCACCTGCGGGATGGGCCAGCGCATGGGAATCATGGCCGGTTCAGGTGTCGGCAAAAGTGTACTGCTCGGCATGATGTCCAGGTATGCTAAAGCCGACATTAACGTCATCGCACTCATTGGTGAGCGCGGACGGGAGGTACGTGAATTTATCGAACGCGACCTCGGCCCTGAAGGGCTTGCCCGCTCGGTACTTGTGGTCGTTACTTCCGACCAGTCGCCTCTGCTTAGAATGCGAGGTGCTTTTGTCGCGACTACAATTGCAGAGTACTTCTGTCAGCAGGGTAAGAATGTGTTGCTTATGATGGATTCAGTCACCCGTTTTGCTATGGCCATGCGTGAAATAGGACTTGCCGTAGGTGAACCACCTACTACGAAAGGCTACACTCCATCAGTTTTCGCTACCTTGCCAAAGTTGCTCGAACGAGCAGGCAGATTCCGTGAGCAGGGTTCCATTACCGGCATATATACCGTTCTTGTCGACGGCGACGATATGACAGAGCCTGTAGCGGATTCGGTACGCTCTATTCTTGACGGTCATATAGTACTTTCACGTGCCATTGCTGCCAGAAATCATTATCCGGCAATTGATATTCTTAATTCCGCCAGCCGTGTCATGCGTGATATAATTTCCCCAAGGCATCTCGAGTTGTCGGGTAAGGCCCGAAACGTACTGGCAACTTATGCTGAGGCTGAAGATCTCATTAATATAGGTGCTTACTCGAGCGGATCGAACCCTAAAATCGACTATGCTCTCGGTAAAATCGATGCCGTTAATGAATTCCTACAGCAGAAGTTTGATGAATCCACCCCTTTTAAACAGACGCTGGAAACACTTGGTACCATTCTCAGCGAGCGAAAAGATGAGAAGGTTGCACGCCAGAATCGCAGAAATGGTGATCTATGACTCCTCCAGCCGTAAATAGAATATGAAACCTTTCGCACTCGACACTGTTCTCAGTTACCGGCAACGTCTTGAAGACATCGCCACCAACAACCTGGTAAAGGCCAGACAGCTTGAACACAACGTACAGACGGAACTCTCCCGCCATAAGGATGAATACCGTGATCTTATCACCAGAAGAGAACAGGTTCAAAAGGAAGGTGTCAATATCATCGAACTGATAAGTCTCGAGGATCACCTTTCCTTCATACAGAAGAAAATCACTGAACTTGAAGCTGAACTCAAGAAAAAACGTGATCATGTCAGCCGAACCCGCAAAGAACTCTTACGAAAAAGCCGGGAAAGACAGGTTCTGGAAAAACTTAGAGAACGGCAGAATGCTGCCTGGAAACAGCACCTGAACAAGAAGGAAGCTGCTATTCTCGATGAAGTCGCCATCATTTTTCACAACAAATAAATGTCACCTATGAAGATTATCCCTCACACACCTTTCACATCATCAGCTATTTCATATTGCATGCGGATAACAGCTGTCACCCTGCTCCTCGCAGTGTCGCAGGCAATTCCTTACCCAATTCCTGTTAATGCACAGGAGGAAAATGACAGCCAGCAATTCTCCTCCGTTGAGGAACGACGCCTCTTCAACACCATCCAGTCAGAGCGTGCCAGCATACGTGAAGAAAAAAAAGAACTTGAGCTTCGAAAAAAGGAACTAAAGAGCATTGAGGCTGGTGTCGATAAGAAACTTGTAGAAATTGACGGCAAGCTCGAAGAATTGAAAGCACTGCGTACGCAGATAGAGACCTTGCTTTCTGCCAAATCCACTGAAGAAACGAAACGAACACTGGATCTGGCCAAAATTTACGAAAAAATGACCCCTGATAAGGCGGCCCTGGCTCTTTCTGGACTCGAACCACAACTGGCATCAGACCTTCTTGCCAACATGAAGGTTAAGGCGGCAGCAAGGATTCTTGATCAGATTTCCAGACAGAAAGCAACTGAACTCAGTACAACATTTTCAACTATACAACTTGAGTGACACCCTATGACAAACATCGCTCCCCTATTTCCCTTTACACAACCTGCACAGCATTCGGCTCCGCCTGCAGCAATCGGTATAGGGAGCGACAATGCATTCGGCTCCATTCTGAACGACACAGTCTCAGCACGTCAAACCGCATCTCATAAACCATCTCAGGGCCAGACCACGTCACGGCAGGCTGTCGCCATAGCAGAAAAAAACCAAAACAACACCGATGACCTGGCATTTGACCTTCAGGCAGACTCATCTGAAAATCAAGCCGATGCAGCCTTTGTTGAAGGCGGTGTTCAAACAATTATCAATTCTGCTTCAATTTCTGAATCTTTCCTGCAACCCGCTACCAAAACCGGAACAAGACCTCAACCGGAAACTTCCACAGCCCTTCGTAGTGCAACAGTTCAACCCATGAGTATTTCGACTGAAGACAACAGCAAACTTCAGCAAATTACCGGGAAACAACCAACAGACCATTTGGCGCAGAACCGCATAGACCGAATAATCTCTGAACCATGGTCTCCCGCATTACAGACAATGGCAGAAGAGCCCCGGCTGACATCTCAATCAACCGAAGTTTTTATGACAGGAAGAGCTCAAACCGCTGGTGACCAGATTCAATCCAGGCCCGAACCAATCCTTTCAGCACAACTGCAGCAACTCATCGAATCAAATGAGAAAGGTGTCATCACCATCACGCGTCAGTCAGCAACAAAAGCTTCGCTTGATGACCTTAATGCTCTCAGGCCATCGGGACAGCCAGCCCTGACACTGACGCCGGCAACAGGCGCGAAAATCCTTGAGATGGGAACTCTCAGCCAATCAACTGATATCCGCAGCAAAATTTTTGATGCCGTACTCAATCAAAATGAGAATACGGGCACACGGCCTCAGCCGATAACAGCCAATACCGGCAACGACAGTAATACCGCTCAAGCACAACTGTATACTCCTGTGTCGACAGGACCGGGGGTGGCGCAGGTTACTCCTCCTGCAAAAGCTGAGCTTCTAACAGATCCTTACATAGATACACGCCCCACTCCGTCGGGAGCAGCACAAGCAGCCAATCCATTGAATACACATTCAAATCAGGCAGCTGCAGACAGAGTCAGTACTTTTAGAGCTGGTGTCATCACTCCCTCTTCAGAACCCAGCCAATTGCGCTCTCTTAATAACCCGACAAACCAACCACAGACTACCATTGTTGAGAGCCCGATCACAGTTACAGCCAGCCAGTTTACTGCAACTCAGGAAACCATTGGAAAACCATCTGCTGAAAGACCTGCACCCGCTGATCTTGAGCCTTTGCGACAGGATGCCAGAAGCCAATACCTGAAAGGGACAATAGAAGCACGCACCAGAAACGACAGTAACAATCAACACCAGCAATCAAATGAGCAGGAACGTTCAGCGAACGTACAATTGCAACCAAATACCCAGACCACTAGCCCTGCTGCAGTACCTGAGCAGAGTACATCTTTCTCTCAGGTCAGCCAGGGTGTATTGAGTCAATCTACACCACAACCGACTGCAACTGTTACTCAGCCTGTTTTACCCACGCCATCACCGCAGGTATATGAAGAGTCTGTTATGAATCAGGTGGCTGAACGGTTTCAAATTTATAACAGAAAACAGGAAACGCAGGTTAACATCAAACTGCACCCGGTCGAGCTTGGTGAATTAAAAATAGAACTCAATATGAAAGACGGGAATATGCGGGCCCACGTCATAGCACAAACCGGGCAGGTCCAGCAAATTCTTGAAAAGAACATGCCACGCTTAAGGGAAATGCTCCAAAGTCAGGGAATGCAGCTCGAAGAGATACTTGTATCGACCCAGGCAGAGAATGTCGGCGAATTTGATCTCCCCGGAGACCAGCTCTCAAAACGGGATACCAATCAGCGCCAAGATAGACAAAATATTGACACGACCTTTAAAGACACCTTTGAAGCAATCGTAACAGAAGAAGCACCGGCTAACGGTGTCAATGTCAAGGTGTAGAGGAACATCATGAGCTCCTATATAGATAGCATAAGTCAGGCCGCAACAGCACAGGGTACTACGTCTACCACCTCAAAAAGTACAACTGAAGATGTACTCGGCAAAGAGGACTTTTTGACATTACTGGTAGCCCAGTTGCAAAACCAGGACCCGCTTAACCCTGACGACCCGACGGAATTTACCGCTCAGCTTGCACAGTTCAGTTCTCTTGAGCAGTTATTCAACCTCAACGAAAGTATGGATAACCTGGTCACTGCCTATAACGGTGCTGACAAACTTTCGACACTGAATACCATCGGCAAGGAAGCTGCTTACGAAAGCAGTTCTTTCAGCTACGACGGCAATCCTGTCGTTCTTGGTTACACACTGGACAGTACGGCCACGGAAGTCTCTCTTACCCTACAAAAAGACGGTGCAACTGTAGCAGTCCTCAATGGTACCGAACTGTCGAAAGGAACTCATTATATTACCTGGGACGGTATGAACAAGAATGGCCAGGCTGCCGATACCGGTGATTATAAGATAGTTCTCCAGGCGAAGGCGAGTGAAGGAAAAAGTGTATCTGCTACTCCGATCATTCGCTCTGAGGTTACAGGTGTAGATCTTGACGGAAGTAACGGAGGAACTTTAGTCACACGCGCTGGAGATGTATCATTCAATTCAATCATCGGTGTCTTTGAAAAGGATAGCGCTCTCCAATCAACAACAAATGATGAAAACGACGAAGAAGATGTAAACAATTCTACAACTACGACCGATACATCAACAACAACGTCAACAACAGATACAGATGCGGTGTCAGACAGTACCGAAGAAGCAGTATAAACAACATCGTATTTCACCGCATAATTCATATTTTCAAACCGCAAACTGTTCAACACATTTTAACTTGCGGCCGGAGGAGTAAAAATGGGTATATCAAGTGCATTATATAGTGGCGCCAGTGGCCTGAATACAAACTCTCAGGCAATGAGTGTTATCGGTAACAACCTTGCCAACACGAACACACTTGGTTTCAAAGGGTCACGTACGGTATTCTCAGATCTCCTATCCAGCTCAATCCAGGGATCCGGGGGTTCATCCCAGGTTGGTCGAGGTGTGAATGTGTCGAAAGTGGATCAGGTATTCAGTCAGGGTACATTTGAATCCACCGAATCCGGACTGGATGTTGCTATTGAAGGTGACGGCTTCTTTCTTCTCAGAGATACTGAGTCTAACACAAATTATTATTCAAGAGCCGGAGCTTTCAGGTTCGACGACCAGGGATACCTTGTTTCTCCGGAAGGACTTCGGGTCCAGGGGCAGGCATATACCGCAGCCGGAACACTCGCACCGGGTGACCCTAGCGATATTCAGGTAGTTAACGAAGGACTCTTCGGTGGTGACCCGACGACAGAAATTACTCTTTCAACCAATCTGGATGCCAGTGAGCCGATATTGCCAGTGGCAGCCTTCGATATAACTGACGATACCACCTACAATTATTCTGCCTCAACGCAAATTTATGACTCACTTGGTAACGCGCATCTGCTGACCAAATACTTCAACAAAACAGCTAACAATACCTGGGAATGGCACTGGAGTACAGCACTTGATGACGGAACGGTTGTTCAGGGCGCCGGTGCTACCGTACTGCGATTCACAACTGACGGTGTTCTGGAAGACCCGGCTGCTCCCGGTAGCAATACCCCTCTGGCAGATGGAGATACAGTTACCGATGTAATAGCAGCAGCAGCTATCGACTGGAACAATGGTACAGAACCGCAGGATATTACCATCACCTTCGACACGACACAGTACAACTCTGACTTCGTGGTAATCTCAAAAGACCAGAACGGTTTTGCTGCCGGAGAATTGACAGATGTAAGCATCAATGAAGATGGTGCTGTCGTAGCCTCGTATGCCAATGGAGAGCAGGTGTATATTTCCAACCTGGTTCTTGGTAAATTCAGAAACCCGAATGGCCTTCAACTGGCAGGTAAAAACCTCTACGTAGAAACAGAGGAGTCAGGAGTTCCCAGAACAGGTCTTCCCGGACCTGAGCTTGGTAAAGTATTCACGAACTCTCTCGAGCAGTCAAACGTTGATATGGGAGCTGAATTCGTACGGATGATTACTGTTCAACGTGGTTTCCAGGCAAATTCAAAAATCATCACGACCGTTGATGAGCTTCTCGGCGAATTAATCAACCTGAAGAGATAATACGTCATATATTTGACACACAGATACGATAAGGGGTAGATCGCGACAGCGTTTCTACCCCTTCGTCTGTTTTCTGCTCTTAAGATACAGAACACAACACCAGAGAAAATCATGCACATTCCGCCCTGTCAGCAAGATACGATTTGTGCCATATCTTTTCTGAGTATTTACCATTACCCTCCTCCCTCTACCAGGTTATATCAACAACTCCAGCACTTAGCCCTAGCACCCCTCCTCTAAATCACATCATTTCCAGATCTATCCCGGACAAATTCTTCAACATGACGTAATTGATCTCTTATATATCTTCAATGCACAGGTGTTATTGCAACGCAGGATTTCCGTCCTTAAACATTCAACACAGCAACGTGGAATGTTTATTGCAATCTTGAGTTTTCATAAACAAAGGTCTATGATGAACAGGTAAAATATTGAGCTGAAAGTATTTACTTTTCCTGCTATTGCAAATATCGAAAAGGGAATGGTAACTTTCGGTTATATTCATCAGCCAACAGATTTTTCAGGAGGATTGTTTTTGGACCTTTCAACAATTTTGGGTATTGGTGCAGCTTTCGGCCTCATGCTCATGGCGATTTTACAGGGCGGACCTCTTTCGATATTTATCAATGTCCCGTCTATGCTGATCGTCTTTGGCGGCACCGCTGGCAACGCGCTTGTGCATTACCCGTTCAGTGACGTATTTGATGCAATTAATGTTGCGAAAAAAACTTTCCTGCATAAAGAAACCCGCATAAATGACATGATCGTACAACTCATGGAATTTGCCAATAAAGCCCGGAAAGAGGGAATTCTGGCACTGCAGGGGGCAATGGAAAATGTAAAGGACGACTTTCTGATAAAAGCTATGCAGATGGCTGTGGACGGCCAGGAACCTGAGACTCTGCGCGCTATGCTTTCTACAGAAATTGAATACATCCAGCAGCGCCATGACAAGGGGGCCGAGATATTCCTTTCCCTTGCCGCCTATGCACCTGCAATGGGAATGGTCGGTACCCTGATCGGTCTGGTGCAGATGCTCCAAACTATGGATGATCCAGCCTCTATCGGGCCTGCTATGGCTGTAGCGCTTCTGACAACTTTTTACGGAGCGGTTATCGCCAACATCATCTGTACTCCGATGGCCGGCAAACTGAAAATGCGCTCCCAGGCTGAAGTACTACAGAAAACACTTATTATTGAAGGTATGCAATCAATTCTCTCAGGTGAAAATCCACGCATCATGGAACAGAAACTTCATTCTTTCATTGCTCCCAAAATGCGGGAATCGACCTTCAAGTAAGGTGACAATATGGCTGAAGAACA
>JBFHGS010000218.1:0-8456 GCA_041582995.1 Desulfopila sp.
GACTATTCCGCCAAATTCAGGGTGCATGTTTTTCGGCATCTTAAAGCCATATTCTTTGTCCATAATGTAGGCTACGCCGCCCTTACCCGACTGACTGTTAATCCGGATAATAGACTCATAGGTACGGCCGACATCTGAAGGATCAATCGGCAGATACGGTACTTCCCACAGGCCTGAATCGGTTAAATCATAGGCGGTCATACCTTTATTAATCGCATCCTGATGGGATCCCGAGAAAGCGGTATACACGAGCTCACCTGCATAAGGATGCCGAGGGTGAATCGGCAGGCGGCAGACCCGCTCATAGACATCGACCAGTCGATTGATATCCTGAAAATCAAGGACAGGATCAACCCCTTGTGTGAACATATTCAGTGCCAACGTAACAATATCGACGTTACCGGTACGCTCACCATTACCAAAAAGCGTACCCTCTACCCTGTCGCCACCTGCCATCAGCGCAAGTTCGGTGGCCGCAACAGCACAACCACGGTCATTATGAGCATGCAGGCTGATAATAGCTGCTTCACGGTTCGACATATTGTTACAGAACCATTCAATCTGATCGGCATAGATGTTCGGTGCCGCAAGCTCTACTGTAGCCGGCAGGTTAATAATGATTTTATTCTCAGGGGTCGGCTGCAGAACCTTCATTACCGCCTCACAGATTTCCAGGGCAAAATCAAGCTCGGTACCAGTAAAGCTTTCAGGTGAATATTCATACCTGAATTTCGTTTCTGGATATTTCTGCTCTTCAATTTTCAGTTGCTTTGCGCCTTCAACAGCAAGGTCGATAATTTCCTTCCGGTTCATCCGGAAGACTGTGCGCCGTTGCAGAGTGGAGGTTGAATTGTAAATATGTACAATCACCTCTTTTGCACCACGAATAGACTCATAGGTTTTACGGATAAGATGTTCACGCGCCTGGGTAAGCACCTGAATAACAACACCTTCAGGAATAAGATCATCCTCAATCAGGGTACGGGTAAATTCATACTCAACCTGCGAAGCGGAAGGAAACCCGACCTCGATCTCTTTAAACCCTATATCAGTGAGCAGTTTGAACATTTCCAGTTTTTTCTGCAGGCTCATCGGCTGAATCAACGCCTGGTTGCCATCACGCAGATCAACACTGCACCAGGTCGGGGCAACAGTTATCGATTTATTTGGCCAGGTACGTTCAGGCAGATCAATTTTTGGAAAAGGACGATACTTTTTCACTGCTTCCGGGTTCATATACATTCTCCGTGGTTAAAGACAAGTGGTGGCATTTTTAGCAAAAAAAAGGCCGCGGTTCCAAGAACCGCGGCCTTTTTAAGGGAATCTACAATGTGTAAATGTACTACAACTCCCCTGCACTGGCCGCGGTGCACATAGATAGACCAAGTAGTAGGGTGAGGAGCAGTTTTTTCATTTCTATATTTTTCTTTCAGGTATATTAAAATTAAGTCTTCGACTTTTGATTGTGAATTATGTTACAAAATTTAACCTAAACGTGAAATCATACACTTGTCAAGCAGCTTTTTGCAGAACTCAATACCTGTGATATCGATCTGCCAGCAGTAACAGTTCACGACGTAACCTTTTACTGTTCATTATCGATGTCGCAAACTCCAGACAAATTGCCCTACTCAAGAGATTTCCAGCAGAGACCTTGCCTGTTGACATCCACAAGTCTGGCATATATATTTGTCGGTTCTATAAAAAGCCATGAAACCGACGTTCCGATCTTCATAACACCTTGATTTTGCGGATGGCAGTTTCAACCCTAGAGGTCTTTTTACGAGGTAATCATTCTTCGCACTCTCGACGGTATTCTACCGGTTTTCCAGCTTTTCTCAATCGGTCTGCCATAAGAATCTATACAAAAGGAAGAATTAATGGGAAAAATTACCGGCGCCCAGGCAGTTGTCAAATGTCTCCAGGAGGAGGGAGTAAAAACGATATTCGGATATCCGGGAGGTGCTGTTATAGACCTTTACGATGCACTGATGGATTCCGATATCTGTAATGTTCTTGTACGTCATGAACAGGGTGCCGTACATGCGGCAGACGCGTTCAGCCGTACAACCGGAGAAGTAGGTGTCGCCCTGCTCACTTCCGGCCCGGGAGCAACAAATGGTGTAACCGGCATTGCCACAGCCTATATGGATTCTATCCCTATGGTTGTTCTGACCGGTCAGGTGCCCCGCCACCTTATCGGCAACGATGCTTTTCAGGAAGTTGATATTGTCGGCATTACCAGACCATGCACCAAGCATAATTATCTGGTGAGCGACAAAGATGATATTGTACCGATTCTGCGCGAAGCGTTCTACATTGCCCGCACCGGACGCCCGGGCCCTGTCCTGGTCGATCTGCCGAAAGACCTGGTGGCAAGCCTCATCGCCTATCCGGATAAAATGCCGATCCGCATGCAGAACTACCAGCCGACCTACGAGCCGCATATCGGCCAGATAGCCAAGGCCTGCAAGCTTATTATGAAAGCGCGTAAACCGGTTCTTTACATCGGTGGTGGTGTAATTCTTTCCGACGCCAGTTCAGAACTGACAGAGCTTGCCAAAAAACTCAACATTCCGGTCACCATGACCCTCATGGGACTTGGTGGTTTTCCGGGCACTCATGAACTTTCAATGGGCATGCTTGGCATGCATGGTTCCTATACTGCCAACATGGCCGTTGCCCAGGCTGACCTGTTGATTGCGGTTGGTGCACGATTTGACGACAGGGTTACCGGCAAGCTCGATGATTTTGCTTCAAACGCTAAGACCATCCATATAGATATCGACCCCACTTCTATCAGTAAAAATGTCCGGGTTGACATTCCGATAGTTGCAGATTGTAAATATGCTCTTCGTGCCATGAATAAGTGGTTCGATACCGATACCACCTTTAATCTTGAAGAGGAAGCTGCACGACACGAACCCTGGTTCAACACCATTAAGGAATGGAACGAACAGCACCCAATGACCTACCGGGAAGAAGGTAATATCATTAAGCCTCAGTATGTTATACAAAAGCTTGATGAACTTACCCATGGTGATGCAATCGTCACTACCGAAGTCGGCCAGAATCAGATGTGGGCTGCTCAGTTTTACCGCTTCAACAAACCCCGCCATTTCGTTACATCCGGTGGTCTGGGTACAATGGGTTTCGGCCTGCCTGCCGCGATCGGGGCGCAGATGGCGTTTCCGGATAAAATCGTCATAGATATTGCCGGTGACGGATCTATCCAGATGAATATTCAGGAACTGGCTACCGCCAGGCAGCAAGGTCTACCGATAAAAATTGCTATCCTCAATAACAGTTACCTCGGTATGGTTCGCCAGTGGCAGGAGTTATTCTACAACAAACGCTACGCGTCTACTGTAATGGACGTGGCACCTGATTTCGTTGAGCTCGCCAAAGCGTATGGTGCTGTCGGCTTACGAGCCACCACCAAAGACGAAGTTGAGCCTGTAATCAAAGAGGCGCTCGCTACCGATAATCTCGTTATTATGGACTTCAAGATCAACCGCGAAGAAGGCGTTTATCCTATGGTTCCAGCGGGTAAGGCCAACACAGAAATGCTGTTGGTATAGTAGCTCGCCAGAAGGACACGTCTGTCCATAACCGGCCTTTCCAGCATGGCGTTATTTCTGGAAAGGCTGCTTTCGGACACGTGATACACTTCTGAACAGTTACAGGCGACATGAAGGTTGAATTGTTTACAATTGAAAAATGTTCTTGAATTGCACAGGATAACTTGATGAAAAATCATACAATTTCAGTTCTTCTGCAAAATAAGCCAGGGGTACTCTCACGTGTAACCGGTCTCTTTAGCGGCCGTGGTTATAATATTGAAAGTCTCTGTGTTGCTGAGACGCTGGATCAGGGTATCTCCTGCCTGACTCTGGTTTCACGAGGTGACGAGCAGATTATCGAACAGATCACCAAACATCTGCACAAACTCATTGATGTCATTAAAGTTACAGACATCAGTGAAAAAGAATATGTCGAACGGGAGATGGTCCTCATCCGTGTAAAGGCTGAAGCGCATACGCGTGCAGAAGTCTTGAGGGTAGTTGACATTTTTCGGGCCAAAGTTGTTGATGTCAGCGCGAAAAGCTACGCTGTTGAGGTGACAGGTCCTGCTTCGAAAATTCAGGCGGTGATTGATATCTTACGGCCAATCGGTATAAAAGAAATAATCCGGACCGGGACCATCGCCATGGCCAGGGCCGACAAAAAAAAATAGCCTCTACAGAAATACCCGTAAAACGACACGCTGAGCATCAGCGATAATCAGATAGAAGCGAAGGCGCCCTGCGCATATCCCTACCTTGAGGAAGTACGATGTTAAAACCGCAGATCCCTGTAGCTAAAGAGGGATACCCGTTTATTGGCTTCATGGCCTTTATTACTGTTATATTCGCCCTTCTGGCCTGCAACTGGCTGGTGTGGCCAAGCCTGGTGCTGACAGTATTTGTGCTCTGCTTTTTTCGTGATCCCGAGCGATTTGTACCGACTGATGAAAATATTATGGTCTCACCTGCAGATGGTAAAGTTATCATTGCCGAAACGGTAACCGACGATACATTCACCCAGGGGCAGGCCTACAAAGTTTCGATTTTCATGAACGTATTTAACGTTCATGTGAACAGAGCCCCGATGGGCGGAACTGTTGAGCAGATACTGTATAAAGCTGGAAAGTTCTATGCTGCTGACAGTGAAAAAGGTGCCCTGCAAAACGAGTATTGCGGCGTTGTTTTACGTACAGATTCAGGTCAGAAAATGGCCTTTGTCCAGATAGCCGGACTCATTGCCCGTCGTATCGTCTGCTGGCTTGAGCCTGGCGATAGTATAAAAAAAGGTCGCAGATTCGGACTCATCAGATTTGGCTCCCGGGTTGATCTCTACCTTCCTCTCGAAGCTGAATTGCTGGTGCAGGTCGGACAAAAGGTTCGATCAGGGGAAACACCGATAGCAAAACTCAGTTAAGTTGACGCGTATACGGTTACACCTGAAGTAATGAATTCTGCCGGCGTCTTTACGCTGGCAATCTATCTGATACGTTACAATCCCAGAGGCAGAAACTCCTCTGGGATTTTCTTTTAACCCGGCAAAGAACATTGAGAATAATCAGCGGATGGGCCGGTGGGCGTAAACTTTTTACACCTCCCGGCAGAACACAGGAAATCAGGCCGACTTCTGATCGCGCTCGAGAAGCACTCTTTAATATTCTCGGCAGCTCGGTTTCAGGGATGCGGGTACTC
The DNA here is from genome assembly GCA_041582995.1 of Desulfopila sp. Lineage (GTDB taxonomy): Bacteria > Desulfobacterota > Desulfobulbia > Desulfobulbales > Desulfocapsaceae > Desulfopila. The sequence goes on from JBFHGS010000218.1 coordinate 5,256, forward strand.
GACCTCTACGCAGGAACAGGTGCACTCGGGCTTGAAGCACTCAGCCGCGGTGCAGACGAAGTTATCTTCGTTGATTTTCACCGCCAATCGCTTGACCTCATTCACCGTAATATTGCAGTCTGCAAGCCTGAATCCAACAGCTGCAAAGTAAAGGTTATACGTTTCGATCTCCGCAAAGGACTCCCTTCTGCATCCGCCCTGCAAGCCGATGTTGATAAATTTGACCTTATTTTCCTTGACCCACCCTACTCCCAAGGGTTATCACTTAAAACTCTGGAATGCCTTGGCAATGGTCTGCTCATTCATCAAGACACGATTGTAATTGCGGAAGAACGATCGTCTGAGTCAATGCCTGAACAGAGCGGCATTCTCAGCCTGACTGACCAACGAACCTACGGTGATACCGGATTTTGGTTTTACTCCATACATCAAGCAGACGAAACTCACGTTGAGGAAAGCCCATGAGCACTCCTGCACCAGCACGGCCAACTATAGCTATATACCCCGGAACTTTCGACCCCATCACATACGGGCATATTGATATTATCCAACGTGGTCTCAATCTCTTTGATAAGGTTATCGTCACAGTAGCAATTAACCCTTCTAAAAATCCTCTTTTCTCATTGGAAGAGAGAATTACCATGATTGAACAGTCTTTTGCTGCAGAAGGTGACAGAGTTGAAGTCGAGACCACTTCCGGGCTCCTCGTTGAATATGCTGTTAATCGCAATGCAACAGCAATCATCAGGGGGCTTCGTGCCGTATCCGATTTTGATTATGAGTTTCAGCTCGCTTTGATGAACAGAAAACTCGAGCGGGACGTGGACTCAATTTTCCTGATGCCCGGTCTTCGCTGGATATTTATCAGTTCCTCAATCATCAGGGACGCAGCGCGGCATGGCGGCAATGTAGACGATATGGTACCACCACATGTCTCCAGAATGTTGAAAGAAAAGTTTTCTAAATAGTTCACTATGGTTCAAACAACTGGCCCAAACCGCCCACAGCACACGCCACGACGGTCTGTGCTCGCCATAGGCTTACTGGCTCTGGTGTATCCATTGCTCCGGTTTATCGGTTACGAAATACCGCGTAAGCCAAACAAAGTCGAAATACATAAAGAACTGCCGGCCAACGGCATTCTGGTAAACAGCGATTTTATTCTCTTCGATCGCGACAATGCAACTTGGGCAGTCTCTCGAAAATGCACTCATCTCGGTTGCAAGATAAATTACCATGAGACTGATAATCTTCTTGAATGCCCCTGCCACCAGAGCAGGTTTACCATCGAAGGTGGTGTTACCCGAGGTCCTGCCAAAAGCAATCTCACCATATATCCTGTAGAGAAACGTGACACGTCACCCTACTATATCATTACAACCTGATGCGCCCTGTATTGATGCACGTTAAAGCACGGTTGATCGCACCCCTTTTAGACTATCGCTGGGGAAGCTGGAGTCTTATTTGTCTCTATATTTCGATCGCATCCGGGATTGTTGTCGGTCTGCAGTATGATCTCACTCATCCATACTATTCTGTCACGGCGCTGGACCTGCTGGTTCCCTACGGAGAATTTTTCCGATCAGTACATTTCTACTCGAGCCAGTTCTTCTTTCTCTTAGCCTGTATTCATTTTATTGCGGTCTTCAGTAAAACTGACAACTACTCACAACATGACTGGGTCGTTCTTATTATGGCCCTGGTTGTGGGGTTGCTCCTGCTCTTTACCGGTTATGTGCTTCGCGATGACAACACAGGGTTTTCAGCGGGAATGATCGCTGAAGCAATCCTGAAGAACATTCCGCTGGTCGGCAACACGCTAAACAGCGTGCTATTTTCAATATCTGAACATGGTATGCAACGGGTCTATGTGCACCATGTAATCACTCTTGACGTTTTCTGGCTGATACTCAGCTGGAACCATCTGCGGCGCTACCGTGTGAAGGTGACAGATCATATTCCTCTCATCTGTCTTACTCTCGGATTCTGCCTTATGATTGCAGCACCCCTGGAACCTGAGGGTCTCGGCATAACCTACATCTCAGGACCATGGTTCTTTCTCGGGCTTCAGGAATTGCTGCGGTATTTTCATCCGCTTTTTGCCGGTGTAATCTTCCCCGCTACTTTTCTGGTTGCTCTGCTCTATGCACGAAATCAGAATAGACACTTTCGGAAAATCCTCTGGTTTATTTACATATGGCTAGGTATTTATGCTCTTCTCTCAGCAATCGCCTGGTTGCGATAATTTCGTGTTACAGTGGTAGCATTGGAAATTTTAAGGAAAAGAAGGATGATCATAAAATATAAAGGGGATGTTCATCTGAGATGAACATCCCCTTTATATTTTGATTATAGCCACTCTCTGCTACATGACAGGATGCTGAAGAAGTTAAGCCCGGTTTTCCTCAACAGCTACAGATTTAGTCCTTATCAGAACCACTATGAAGAGCTTTTTTTAGCTCAGCGATTTCTCTTTTTAAAGTCTCACGAAGAGATTCAATTTCACGCCGAACGATAACAGAGAAATCCTTATCTTCAACGGAAACCGGTATCGACACCGGAGTCTCTTCAATCTCTTCGGCCGCGGGCTCTTCGATCTCCAGCACCTGAGGTTCTTCATCAAGTGAGATCAGGTCTTCTTCCTGCACTGGTTCTTCATCAGAATCCAGGACAGGTTCAACTGCCTCTGCACCTGTAAAGGCCAGGTATCCGTCTTCTCCACGAACCGCAAGAGTGTTTAACATACCCTGCTGCCATTGAAGCACTTTGCAGGTGTTAGACAACAGATTTTCCTGAGCTTTTGAGTCGTCCTGATTCTGACATTCTTCCAGATCATCCAGAAGATTCCCAAGAAGCGTATGAGATTCGTCGTTAGCATTGTAACGATACTGATCGATATGCTGTGCTACAGTTGAAAGTAATTGCAGATATGTCTTCTCGACAGGACGATCAACCCATTGCTGTCGTAAAGCTTGTATTTCTGCAAAAAGTCCCGCAATAATAGCATCATCGAGCTCAAGACCAACCGACTGGACGCAACCTTTAAGATCAGCAAGCGAATCTACTGCAGGAGTAGTCTCTACAGGAGATTCTTCCGCCAGTTCATCTACAAACTCTAACGGCTCTTCAACGACATCCTCTTCAGCGGCTGTAAACACCGCGTCGAACGTATCTTCCTCTGCAGGTTCAGCAACAGGAGCA
>JBFHGS010000219.1:0-8441 GCA_041582995.1 Desulfopila sp.
ACGAGTGCTTTGCCGGATTCTGTCAGTGTCTTAAATTCTTCACGGCTTTGTATTTCAGTTATCATGGGAGGCTCCTTACAGTGTTTCTATATATTTTGAGGCTTTCTGTGCAGCAATGGCACCGTCGGAACAGGCTGTGACAATTTGTCGCAGATTTTTATCAACGACGTCACCTGCAGCATAGATACCCTTAATTGCGGTTTGCATATGTTCATCAACAGAGATAGTGCCGAACTGAGTGCAAATATTGAATTGCTCAACAATCTTTGACATAGGTTGCAGGCCAATATATTCAAAGATACCATCACACTTGACGCTTTTTTGCTCACCCGTTTCTGTTGATTCGAAAAGCACGGCTTCCAGTTTCCCGTTACCTTGAAATTCGAGGATCTTCTGGTAAGGATAGATGTTCACATTATCAAATGATCGCAATCTATCGCAGGCGACTGGATCGGCAGTGAGGTCAAAGAGAGTAATAATCGTCAAAGACTTAACGAATCCTGCAAGATAGATGGACTCTTCTACAGCGGAATTTCCTCCGCCGATGACAACAACATCTTTATCCCTGAATTGTGGACCATCACAGATGGCACACCAGCTGAGGCCATTCCCTGCAAAGGTTTCTTCCCCTGGAACCCCAAGTGTTCTCGGCAGGGAACCCGTAGCAACAATTACCGTTTTCGTTTCATATACAGCATTGTCCTCTTCACAAAGGACCTTTATGATACCGTTATGTTCCTCAATACCGATTACCGTTCTCTCGTCATACTCGACACCGAGTTCCTGAGTGTGGGTAAACATCTGAATGGCAAGTTCTGCGCCGTTGACTGTACCAACTCCGGTATAGTTTTCAATTTCATTGGTATTCAGCATCTGTCCACCGGGAGAGAGCCTGTCAAGCATAAGCACTTTAAGGTTTGCCCTGATTGCATAGATGGCTGCTGTCATCCCGGCAGGTCCTGCGCCAACTATGATTGTGTCGTAACAACTCATTGTATTCCTTTAAAATAGAAAGTTTTTTCTCTATTGCCGATAGAAGAGCAATTATAAAATCCCCAACAATTTCCAGTATGGGATAGCTACAGCTAACAAAAAAACGACAGTTATGATTGCGCGAGCTCCAAGGGTGAGGATGATATGTTTAATTTTCATGTACCCTTGAGAGTAGAAGTACAAGAGCACTGCGTATTCATAGGGGAAAATGTATTGATCAATACCGAAGATGAGGCAATATGTGGCCACATTTGTCGGGATATCTATTGCTTGCGCTATCTGGGCAAAGGGCCCTGTGAGGGCTGCAACTGCTGCCAGCGGAGTGAGGAAAAAGTTAGCAACCATCCCGACTGCGTAAAAGCCTATCAGACTACTTGTTTGAGTTCCTTGGAGGTGTGGGGCTATCAGATCGGCAAACCAGACATCGATACCAGCAGCTGTTGCTGCGGAGCCGATGCACATGGATCCCACAACAAAGAAAATGACACCAAAGTTCATTTTATTGAGTTTGTCCTTATCCAGGAGGTCGATACCCGGTAGAAAACATACACCCCCCATAAAGAGCAGGACATAGCCCGACGGTACACCATGTATCTTGTCGGTGAACATGAGGATAAGGAGGGAGGCCATAATGTATAAGGTTTTTTTCTCGTTAGTCTTCACCTGGCCAAGAGCTGAATATTCTTCATTAACATAGTCACTCAAATCATTTGACAGTTTTGGTCGCAATATGAGAATGACGATACCAAAGGAGAGAATTGCATAGATAATTGCAAGAGGGAAATTGTGTATAAAGTATTCCATCCAGCTGATAGGCTGCCCCGCTACTTCGCCAGCCAGTTTCATTGCAATGACGATATCCCCCCCACCGGTAAGGTAGGCCAGTTTGGGACAGGCAACGGATAAAAAACCGACAAGTAAGACTGTACTTCCTTCCCGTGAACCAGGTTTTAGCTTGAGCGCATCACAGATACCCAGACAAATTACAGAGACAATAGCAGCCTTGCCCATTACCGATGGTACAAAAGGGGATATAATTATGCCGGCCAGCATTAATCCCACCATTACCCTGATAAAGGAGAGTCCCGAAACACGAATAGACCACAATGCAATTCTTTTCGATAATCCGGTTTGCATCATAATCATGCCCATCATCATACCGCCGACAACCAGCCAGGGTATCTCTGTTGCCCACGGGGAAAAGATCTGTTTCCCGTTCCCAACTTCGAAAATCACATAAAACGCCGGCATTAAGATGGCAATCAGATTTTCAGGCAATGTTTCGAGAATCCACCCTAAAATAGCCCAGACAGTTACTGCTAAATATGTAGCAATAAGAGGTGGTAACCCCATATTCGGGCCCATAAAATTAATCAAAATGGGGATTGATATATTAATCCCCCATTTGATGGCCATCATTTTGTCTCTAAAAATCATCCAGATCACCCAAAGTTGAAATTGTTAAAAACACATTAAATATCTGCTGTGAATATATTAGATAGATTTGATATGAAAATTGCACAGACTAACTTTTGTGTATTTTCATCTTCTACAAGAACATCATGTGAGATGTAATGTGCTGTTATGAAGGTGCTGTTCTATGAAGTAAGTATTTGATTCAGCAGTTAACTGATTATCCAGGAAGGAAAAATATAGCGGGGGTAAGTGAAATTTTTCTTATCGAATTACCCGTATTTGTCATTTTTGTAGATTATGAGTCAAGGCCAAGAGAGATTTCGAACTCAAGATGTTCGCTTTGATTGGTCGCACAGTTGTCAGGCATGAGATTTGATACTATGACGATCAGCATCAAGTTCAGTATTATGAATTGTCAGTTTTTGTAATCTGTAATCAATATTTATGTAGTAAAAAAAGTCAGTCAGGGGGCTGCAGGAGATGATTGTTATACAGCAAAGAGAGCGGAAGAACTCTGCAGTGAATGACTAAAAAGGGAATTATCTGCTCCGAACTTTGCGGCGGACAAGTCCCTTTTCGGTGCAAACTGAGGCGGCACTGTGATTGTTAACAAGTAAAGCCTGAACCAGAATTTCCTTTCACATTATTTTATCATCAGAGTGCGGCGCTACTAGGCAGCCAGATATTGTTGGCGCACTTCCTCTGCCAAAAAGCTTTTTGGTACACCTTCAAAAGGTGTCATTCGCGTAGATCTGCTTGTTTGTGCTGAACGCATACTCCTGAGTATATCAATACTTCCAACCATGCCTTTGGCGTAATGTGCCAGTCTGATTGACATGCCCGCTATCTGAGCAAGGGCGGCAACAAAGTTCACATCACTCAGGGTGAATTCCCATGGTTTTGCGGTGTAGACGCGAATAGCGCCAATGATTTTGCCATTTACCTGCATGGGAACCGAGAGGATAGAGGCTATTCCTTCCTTGATGGCTTCGACCGGGTACTGCAGTCTTGGGTCATCAAGTACATTGTAGATAGCGACCGGCCCCTCCTTTATTGATTCTGCGATGGAATGTAGTGAACTTATGGGACCTTTGTTCAGATACTCGTCGCTTAACCCGAACGATGCGGCAAGCTGGAGTTCATCAGTTCTTGAGTTCAGCAGGAACAGAGTGCAGCCCTTAACCTGCAGGGCTGAGGTAATACCTTCTACTGTCATGAGAGCGACTTCTTTTGGTTCTTTGGAATGAGAGATTGCATTTGAGACTTTGATAAACGTTTCATAATTGATGAGTTCTTCTTTCATAGGTTCCTCCTGCGGCTGTGAGGGTTGGTCGTGAAAAAATTTAACTCAACAGATGATCTGCAACGTGCGGTGGTACTTCCCTCGGTAAGTCTCAATCTCAAAATATTGTCAACACACTGAACATGGAAGAGATACTGCCGCAGTTCCTCTTAAAATCACGATCTGTGAACATGTTTTGTGTGAAAAGGTATGTAGTTTTAAGCTATCCAGCTTGTACATAACTGTATCGAATCAGAGGGAGACCTGTCAATGCGACAACGTGAGATGAAGAGCTCGTGGGTGTCGAAATAATGAAATGATAGTGTGCTGCTGCAGATAGTTACATTCTTTTTAAGGCTGTTCAGCTGACGCAAATGAGATAGTTGAAAATCTTTTTCTGTAGGCGGAAGGGGATAAGCCGGTGTGTTTTCTGAAGAGCCGACGAAATGAACTTGTGTCTTCATAACCAACTTTCAAAACGATGCAGTCAATGGTATCGTGTGATGTCTCAAGCATTTTTCTGGCAATTTCTATGCGTAACATCTGCACGTAATCACTTGGTGTGTCCCCAGTCGCTTTTTTGAAACGACGTGTAAATGTACGTTCTCCGAGTCCTGCGACTTTGGCAAGTTGGCGGATAGTTACCGCTTTGGCAAAGTTTTCCTCCAGCCAATTCTGGCTTTGTTTAACAGCAGTGTCCCCATGGTGTTTTTGAAAGGCGTGTGAACTGTATGGCGATTGCAGCTGTCGTGCACAATCTATCAGAAGCGTTCGGGTGAGCGAAGAGGCGAGCGTTGATGAACCGAAGCGACGTACCAGGTAAAGGCAGAGATCAAGATAGGCGGTTACTCCGCCCGCAGTGATTATATCACCTTCATCTATCAGCATTTTTTCAGATTTAAGGATGACTGCCGGGAATCGTCGTCTGAAATCATCTGCCAATGCCCAGTGGGTGGTTGCCCGTCTGCCGTCCAGGAGGCCGGCTGCCGCAGCCAGGAAGGCTCCCGCGCAGACAGTACATACACAGGCTCCGACGGAGTGCTGCATCATTAGCCAGTTCAGGATGTCCCGACGATGCAGTACGGGGCCCAGATCGCCGAAGAGGGCAGGGACAATGATGCAATCGAATTGGTTCTTGTCGTTTATGGTATGTGTAGAAGTAATTGGGAGACCGTTAAAGGCTGTAACTGGTTGCAGGTCTGGCAGGACTATCCGTACTTCGCAGAATGGATCGATTGTATCAGCGACTTTTTTCCAGTTGAGGTTGGCCACAGAGAAGATATCAAAAGGCCCGGTCACACTGGAATGGAAGCAATTATGCAGGGCAAGTATTGCGATTTTTAACATTGTTTTTATGACTCCGGAGATATCAGTAGGAGGTCTTTTTACCGAGCGTGTGCAGCATGTTGTTCATCATGTTACTTCATACGTGTTGTTTTGTCTTATCTCACTCGTATTATGTCTAATCAGACACTTCATTTCCGCAAATTCGTAGTTTATTCTTCCGGAACAGGATGTGGCCAGAAAAACAAGAATGTTTTCTGTGTATATTAGATGTGCAAGAATACCTAAACATGAAGGACGATTATGGAAAATACAGCCTTACTTATAATTGATGTGCAAAACGATTACTTTCCCGGTGGTAAAATGGTTCTTCCCGGTGCGGATGAGGCGGCAGGTAATATTCAGGAGGCCCTTCGTCTGTTTCGAGAAAATGGCTTACCGGTTATTCATATAAAGCATGAGTCAGTCGGTGAACGGGGCAAGTTCTTTCTGCCCGGAACAGAAGGGCAGAAAATCCATACCAGAGTGGAACCTGTTGAGGGGGAGACGGTGCTGACTAAAAACTGGCCGAATAGTTTTCTTAAAACTGAACTGCTGGGACATCTTCAGGATAAAAAGATCACCCGGCTGGTGATTACCGGCATGATGACTTTCATGTGTGTAGATGCAACAACCCGGGCCGCAAAAGATTTCGGTTTTGAGTGCATTTTGCTGCATGATTGTACAGATGCACCTGCTGCTGAATATGGTGGAGTCAGTTGTTCTGCCGCACAGGTAAAAGCAGCCTTTACCTGTGCTCTGGCGTATATATGTGATGAAGTGATATCTGTTTCTGAGCTTGTTGAGAGGATTTGATCGCCAGGCAAGGTGGAAAAAAAACGGGTTGGCTGAGAACATAACTTCAGCCAACCCGATCATACGTGACTTCTTTTCTTTTTAAACGATTACGTCTATTTTTTTATTTCGCTCATCGAGATATTCAATGCAGCGGCAACCCCTTCACCATAGGCCGGATCGGCCTTCAGGCAGTTGCTGATATGACGGATCTTGATTTCTTTCGGGGCATCACCCATGGCCCGTGCAGTATTTTCGCAGAGCACCTTCTTTTGCTCCTGGCTCATAAGCCTGAAAAGGTCACCAGGCTGTGAGTAATAATCGTCATTATCTTCACGGTGGTTCCAGTGATCGGCGGCACCCTCAAGGCTCAATGGTGGCTCACGGAAATCAGGTTGTTCCTGCCATTCGCCGTAACTGTTGGGCTCGTAGCCAAGTGTTGAACCCTGGTTGCCATCGACTCGCATGGCACCGTCGCGATGATAACTGTGAAATGGGCATCGGGGTTTGTTGACCGGAATCTGATTATGGTTGACGCCAAGACGATAACGTTGGGCATCTCCATACGAAAAGAGTCTGCCCTGCAGCATCTTATCTGGTGAGAAACTGATGCCGGGTACGATATTGGTTGGATTGAAGGCCGACTGTTCGACATCAGCAAAATAGTTTTCAGGGTTCTTGTTTAATTCAAGAACACCCACTTCAATCATCGGATAATCTTTGTGCGGCCATACCTTTGTAAGATCAAACGGGTTGAACGGGCATTTGGAGGCGTCTTTTTCCGGCATGATCTGGATTTGCATGTTCCATTTCGGAAAGTCGCCTTTATCGATGCTTTCAAGCAGATCCCGTTGATGGCTTTCGCGGTCTTTGCCGATGAGTTCTGTAGCCTGCTGGTCAGTCAGGACCTTGATGCCCTGTTGTGTCTTGAAATGGAATTTAACCCAATAACGCTCATTATTGGCGTTGATAAGGCTATAAGTGTGGCTGCCATAACCGTTCATATGCCTGTAGGACTGAGGAATACCGCGGTCACTCATGGTGATTGTGACCTGGTGCAGCGATTCCGGCAGAGAGGTCCAGAAATCCCAGTTATTACGGGCACTGCGCATGTTCGTTCTCGGGTCGCGCTTTACTGAGTGGTTAAGATCAGGGAATTTCAGAGGGTCTTTCAGGAAGAATACCGGTGTGTTGTTGCCGACCAGATCCCAGTTGCCCTCTTCTGTGTAAAACTTCATGGCAAATCCGCGAATATCGCGTTCCGCATCAGCTGCACCCCGCTCTCCCGCAACTGTGGAAAAACGCACAAAGAGATCGGTTTTTTTTCCAACTTCAGAGAAAATTTTTGCCTTGGTGTATGTGGTAATATCGTGGGTAACAGTGAATGTGCCAAAAGCACCGGAACCTTTAGCATGCATGCGGCGTTCCGGGATAACTTCCCGGTCAAAATGCGCAAGTTTTTCAAGAAACCAGACATCCTGCATAAGTAATGGCCCGCGCGGGCCTGCAGTCATCACATTCTGGTTGTCAGGTACAGGGGCTCCACCACTGGTCGTCAATTTTTTTTTCTGATCCGTCATTGCTGCTCTCCTTGCGTTGAGGTTATCACTCGGGTAATCGAATAAGCATGTTGTGGGCATCAGAGATGTCTCGAAGCGAAAAGCTTTTTCGATTCCCAATCGGTAATGCAGTGGATTGTGCAACTGTTAGTTTTTTGTTTTTGTGATATTTACTGACGATATCTGATGCTTCCTGGTGTCAGGAATATCCTAAGGTATATCCTCCTCGTTGTCTATTATTTTGGATGAGCACTTTGCTGGAAATTGCTTATCTGTAGATAATCGTTATCCATAGTGTGCCAAAAAAAATCACTTCAAATCACTTACTCTGGCAATCCGGACAAAGACCGTAAAAATCAAGACGATGTGTCGTGATTTTAAATCCTGTCTCTATTGCCATTTGCTTGGTGATCTCTTCAAGATCATGCATTGAAGGGTCTATGATGGTGCCACACTCTGTGCAGATTACATGTGGGTGCGAGTAGGGTTTGTTACCATCATACCGGTTGCCGAGATCGCTGAATTCTAGTTCCAGGACTTCACCTTTGTGTTTTAGCAGGGCTATGGTTTTGTAAACTGTAGCCAGACTCATGGTCGGAAAGTGCTCTACAAGTTCAGAATAAATATTCTCAGCAGAAGGGTGAGAATTACTGTAAGCCAGCACTTTAAGCACAGCAAGACGCTGTGGAGTGATGCGGTTATCTCCGTCTCTGAGGCGTTGTACCATCTGTTCAAGTCGTTGTTCGGGAGAAAAATTCTCCATATACACTCCGCTAATCATATCAATAATTAATCTTTGTGGATAATAATTATCATTTGATGGTCATGTTGTCAAGGAAAGCCTGCAAATGTTCTATGGAGGATTGTTCAGACAGGATGAGTGTAGTACTTATAGTATGAAAGTGTAATGCGCTGGGGTGAAAGTTGATACAATACGTATGTTTTGAATTGTCAGGAGGCAGTGCGTGAAGGAATTGCTTGAGTCTGTTATGGCGGAGATGGAGACATTTCTGGCGAAGTGGGCGGAATATATGGAGCAGGCGGGATATCTCGAACATACGACAGCGAAAAAA
>JBFHGS010000220.1:0-8300 GCA_041582995.1 Desulfopila sp.
GAACAGGAAAATGCTGGTTGCTGCAATTTGCCGGGTATCGGCAAGAAGTGCCGGGAGTTCGTTACGTTTTATCTGCGTCATAATGAGTCTGTTTTCAGAACCACCGTACTTCGGCGATCTTTACTTCTTTGAGATTACAAAAAGGGGAGTCTCACTGTTCTTCATCTTGTTTACCCGTTTTTACCTGACTATGACAAGGGGATAGCGGATGATATCCTGAAAAAAGAGAGAAGGGTGGCTGAATTCCTGATTATCCGGGATATCTATTGACGGCAGTTGGCAAGTGATGAAAAGAATGGTTGCTGTTGATTAAGCATTGAAACATCTCTACGTAACGAAATTGAGGTACGCAGAGATGTTTCGGTATTAGCCACTATCTGTGAGGTAGAGAACAGTGCAATTCCATCATGGTTTTATAATTTCACAGTCACAGGCCGGATCTGTGATGTCGAGCAGCAGGAACTTCACATCGTACCCGTGTTTGATTAATTCCTGATAGGCAAGATCAGCTCGTGCTCCGGTTGAGCAGTGAATGAAAATGCGTTTATCTTTCGGGATAGAGGAAATTCGATTTGGAACCTGATCAAGGGGGATGTTAACGGTGTTTTTAAAACGTCCGAACTCTGCTATTTCCGCATTGGTTCGGGCATCGATCACATAGGTATCTGGCATTTCACCGTTGACTGCCTTTTTGAAGTCAGCCACTGAGACTTCACCTTTGCCCAGCTTACGAACCCACTTTATTTCATTGGTGAAGATAGGGCCAGTCTGGATAGCACCACCTGCAGCTACCCAGCCAGGATAATTACCTTTTACCAGCGATACATTTTTAAACCCTTCATCGTGCAGGTCTTCATACGCATCCATAACTTCTGCGTCACTGTCGCTGTAGATAACTATCGGTGCATTGCGGGGGATATCGTCAAGCCGATCTTCAAGCTCTTCGTAGGGGACGGTGACAGCACGGGGAATCCTGCCGTCGACAGGACTGCCGTTCCCACGGAGATCAAGGAGGACAATATTGCCGGTGTTTACAAATGCATTTGAGGCATAAAGGGGGTAACCAGCTTTTGACCACGCGGGTTCTCCATCAAGAAATACACGAATGTTAGTATAACCAAGTTTTTTCGCCAGACCGGCGTTTGCAGTGGACATGCCTCAGGTGGGGCCTCCGCAGTAAAACACCAATAGTTTGTCCTTGTCATCAGGTAGAACAGCGGCCTGCATTTTTTTAAGTTTTGGTACCGGAATCGATATTGCCTCTGGAAGATGCGCCTGGTCGTAGCGTGATTCTGGTCGTGCGTCTACAAGGGTCATTGGCATTCCGTTAGAAATCAGTTGATGAATTTCTTCTACTTTTATTTCTGTGACGCCCTCAGGGAGTTTTGCCAGCTTTGGTGTTATTACTGTAGCAAATTTGTCTTCACCTCGTTGTTCCCAGACTATTGTTGCCGCCTCACCTTTCTCTGCAAATTCAACACCTTTGGTGTTGTCGTCAAATTTGACCATCATAGCCGTACCGTCTTCACCACCAGTTTTGATGGAGATAGTTTTGGCCTTGTTGGATTTACCAACAATTGATCCTGCATAGGTGGTCTGCTCTTTCGCGGTAGCTGCAGGTTTTGTGCTGAGATTTGAGGTGCTTGTGCTTGCGCAGCCATACGATATGAATGCCAGGAGAAGCAGTGCCGCAATATGTTTGCCGCGGTTTTGGATTTTCATACATACCTCCATTCTGTTAAGTTCCGGATGAACCTCCGAAAAAGAAAGCGTGCTTCGGAGTTGGTTTAATAATTAAATTTAACACTATAATAGATAGGAGCAAATTGCAAGGTGGTCACTGTTGGTAAATATGTGGTGAATCTTCTGCAATACGAACGAAAGCAAAAGATTGCAGCTCATTGAAAAAATGCAGTAATTAACGTTCTGGCAAAGTGAGCCGAGGTGTAGCGATGGAACTTCTGAAGACAATATGTTAGTGGAAAAAGATAGGTACTCAGAACGTGAAGACTCCATGTTCGTAGAGTATGTTCAATCCAATCCCCCAGAGGACTACGCCACCCAGTAGCTCTGCATAGACACTCAGGCGCTTAAAAGATGCAACCTTTTTGCCCAGATGCATACCGACGATGGTGAATGCGGCTGCAACGATGCCGATAACAATTGCAGGGGTGATAATCGATAGTTTCAGCATTGACATGGAAAAACCCACGGCGAGTGCATCAATGCTGGTGGCTATGGAAAGAATAACCATGGTTATTCCTTTGGTTGAATCTTTGCGGGGGTTGTCATTTTCTTGATCAAACTGGATTGCTTCACGCAGCATGTTGGAACCGACTGCGGCCAGTAAACCAAAAGCTATCCAATGAGCCCAGTTTTGGACAACACTCTGGACGGCACTCCCCACCCACCAGCCGAGAACAGGCATCAGAGCCTGAAAAAGACCGAAGTGCCATGATAGACGAAAGGTCTGCCTGGCACTTATTTGTTTGAGACTTATTCCGACGGCAATCGAAACAGCAAAGGCATCCATTGCCAGGGCAACAGCAATGCCGAGAATACTTAAAATTGACATAATCTATCAGGCCAAAGCTGCATCAGGGATGCAGCTTTAATATTATCTCAGGCTATCGTTGATTTTTTCAAGAATAGTGCTTCCCGGACAGAGATCTTTCTCCGTGAGAGAGTTGAGCGGGCGATGAGTTGTCTGGATGATGTCATGCGTATCCTGGCTATGAGGATTGACATAAATGACTCCGGTGAGCAGGCGATGATTTTCTTTAGCCTCTTCCAGTTTGTCCACCGAACGACGTCTGTCAGTGACATCAAATGACTTATCGAGCTTTTCCAGATTGAGAATAGAACCATCGTGCATAGTAATCGTTTGCTGAGTCCCTTCTTCGTAGCGGGTCAGTATCTCCCGTTGCAGCGGTATAAAGTCAAAGGTACCGGTTGCCTCGCTGTGTTCTCGTACATACTGATAACTTTTGGTTGAACTCGCAGTGTTATTAAAGGTAACGCATGGTGAGATTACGTCAAGAAAAGCGAGGCCGTTGTGACTGATTGCCGCTTTGAGAAGCGGTACGAGTTGCTGTTTGTCGCCTGAAAAACTGCGGGCAACATAGCTTGCACCGAGTTGAATTGCAATTTCGCAAAGGTCAATCGATTCAAAAGGGTTCGTTTTACCTTTTTTTCCGGCGCTGCCCTTGTCAGCAGTTGCTGAATCCTGGCCTTTCGTCAGGCCATAGCAACCATTGTTCATGACTATATAGTTCATATTCAGGTTACGACGAAGTGCATGGGCAAACTGACCCATTCCTATTGAAGCTGTGTCACCGTCACCGGAAACACCAATATAGAGTAGATCGCGGTTGGCCATGTTGGCTCCGGTGGCAATTGAGGGCATGCGACCGTGTACAGAGTTGAAGCCATGTGATTTGCCGAGAAAATAGGCGGGAGTTTTGGAAGAGCAGCCTATGCCAGAGAGCTTGGCGACACGGTGCGGTTCGACGGCCATTTCAAAACACGCCTGGACGATTGCGGTTGATATAGAGTCATGGCCACAACCTGCACAGAGTGTGGAAATAGCACCTTCGTAGTCGCGCCGATGGTACCCTTTGGCGTTTTTCTGCTGTTCCGGGTGGCGGAAAGTGGGACGTGTATAGCTCATACTATGCCTCCCGTGGTCTCTTGGGTTGTACTGATAAGGGGCGCCAGTTCAGCCAGCCCTTTCTCAAGCTTGTCAGTTATGAAGTCGGCGGTAATAGGCATGCCGTCAAAGTCGAGAATTGAAGCAAGTTTATCCGGATGAAATCCACATTCGGTCATAAGTAGGGTGCGCATTTGCGAGTCACGGTTCTGCTCGATGATAAAAACCACATCGTGCTGGTCGATAAAGTCCAGAACACTCTGCGGGAAAGGGAAGGATCGGAGCCGCATAGTGTTTATGGGGACACCTTTTTCCTGCATACGATTAATTGCTTCATAAGCGGCGTGTGTAGTCGTACCGTAAAAAATCGCACCGACTTTGGACTTTTGATATCGTATTTTAATGTGCGGGTCGGGCATCAGTGTTCTGGCAGTCTGCCATTTTACCAGCAGGCGTCGCATACCCTTGTCGTAGGCAGCGCTGTCTTCAGTATAGGCCGCATATTCATCATGTGAGGTCCCACGGGTGAAGTAAGAGCCTTTCGTCGGATGGGCACCTGGGATTGTGCGATAACAGATGCCATCACCATCGATATCGAGGTAACGTCCCCATTTCTGGGCGAGGTTCTCAAGGTCGAGGCCGGTCATGATTTTCCCGCGGTCGTATTTACGGTTGTCATCCCATTTCAGCGGTCTGCTCATATGGTCATTCATACCGAGATCAAGATCACTCATAACAATGATGGGGGTTTGCAAACGTTCTGCCAGATCAAAGGCATCTGCTGTAAGCTCAAAACATTCAGCCGGGTCACATGGGAAAAGCAGGACATTTCGGGTGTCGCCATGAGAGGCATAGGCGCAGGCAATCAGGTCTGACTGCTGGGTCCGGGTGGGCATGCCGGTACTCGGTCCTGTACGCTGCACATCTATCAGCACGACCGGAACCTCAGAAAAGTAAGCGAGACCAAGAAATTCACTCATAAGTGATATGCCCGGGCCGGACGTAGCGGTAAACGAACGAGCCCCGTTCCACGCTGCGCCTATAACCATACCGATCGCTGCAAGTTCATCCTCCGCCTGAACAATTGCGACTTTCTTCAGTTCGGTTTCCTCTTCGATTCTGTATGCGTTGGCGTATTTTTCAAAGGCCTCTATTATCGAAGTGGAAGGGGTAATAGGATACCAGCCTGTTACAGTAGCACCTGCGTAAACAGCACCGAGACCGCATGCGCTGTTGCCGTCCATAAGTATTGCGTCACGAGTGATGTCACGACGTTTTATTGATAATCCGCAGGCATCTGTAAAATGCACCCGGGCATAATCGAGCCCGATCTGTAGCGCTTTGATATTGGGTTCAGCAAGTTTCGGCTTCTTTTTGAACTGGTTCTCGATTGATTCTGTGAGTACCGAAAATTCGATATCCAAAAGATATGACAGTGCTCCGACATAAATGATGTTTTTAAGCAATTGTCGCAGTTTAGGATTTTCAAAGGCGTCATTACATAATTCGGTCAATGGAATGCCGACGACGGTTATATCATCCCGTTGACATTCATCCGGTAGGGATCGAGTGGAGTCGTACAGAAAATAACCACCGCTGGCGACATCCGTATAGTCTTTGGCTATAGTCTGGCCATTAACGGCCACTATCATGTCGGTACCGCCTCGTCTGCCCAGATATCCTTTTTCACTCACCCGTACTTCGTACCAGGTCGGAAGGCCCTGAATGTTTGAGGGGAAAATATTCTTCGGGCTTACCGGGATACCCATGCGGAATATAGCACGGGCAAAGAGGTTATTAGCACTGGCCGAGCCGGAACCGTTCACATTGGCAAACCGGATAACAAAGTCGTTTACTCGTTCTATCCTGTTCATTATATTCCCACCTGAGGAGCTTTATAGATGAATTTAATCATTTCCCAAGATGATGTCGGGCATCGTTCTGCACAGAGTCCGCAATGCAGGCAGACATTTTCGTCTTTAACCATGACACGTCCGGTAGGAAGCGCAGAAGACACATAGAGTGTCTGTTCAAGGTTCTTGGCTGGGATGTGCAGGCGGGAACGCAACGCATCCTCTTCGCCGTTTTCAATGAAATTGATGCAGGTGACAGGGCAAATGTCAACGCAGGCATCACATTCGATGCAGGTCGAGACGTCAAATACCGTCTGGATATCACAATTGAGACAACGCTTTGCCTCGCGTTGGCCGAGCTGGTGATCAAAACCAAGCTCCACTTCAATCAACCTGTCTTGAATCGATTTCACTTTTTCAACCATAGGCACTTCCTGGCGGTCATCGTCAGTTACATGACTGTCGTAGAGCCAGTCGTGGATGCCCATCTTCTGGCCTCTGAGACGCACGGCCGGGTGCGGCCGGTCATGGAGATCCTTGCCCTGACAGAACAGATGAATGGAAAGTGCCGCCTGGTGGCCGTGAGCCACAGCTGTAATAACATTTTTTGGTCCGAACGCAGCATCACCTCCAAAGAAGACCTTGGGCAGTGTAGATTGCAGGGTCACTTCATCGACTACGGGCAGACCCCACTGGTCAAATTCAAGACCTATATCATGCTCGATAAACGGGTAGGCATTTTGTTGACCAACTGCCAGCAGGACTTCATCGCACTCAATATAGACCGGTTCTTCGCCGGTTGAGACCATTGTGCGTCGGTTGTTTTCATCGTATTTAGCTTCAACTTTGTCGAAATACATGCCGATAAGTTTGCCGTTTTCAACAACAAACTCTGTAGGCGTGAGATTTGGTATAATGACGATATCTTCACGTTCGGCATCTTCAATCTCCCAGGGAGAGGCTTTCATCTCCTCACGGGGACTGCGGACAATGACCTGGACGTTGTCTCCGCCCAGTCGTCTGGCGGTACGGCAGCAATCCATGGCAGTATTGCCGCCACCGAGCACGAGTACTTTTTTTCCGGTTTCCTGTATATGTCGATAGAGTACGGCCGCCAGCCATTCAATACCGATATGAATAAAGGCATCGCCCTCCTGCCTTCCCGGAAGGTCTGGGAGATCACGCCCTCTCGGGGCACCAGTTCCGACAAAGACAGCATCGTAGTCTTTCTCGACGATCTCCTTTAAACTGGAGATATATTGATTGAAAAAAGTCTTAACCCCAAAGTCGAGAATGTAATTTATTTCTTCATCAAGTACTTTTTCGGGCAGTCGGAAGGACGGGACCTGAGTGCGGATAAATCCACCGGCCTTTGCCTGATCATCGTAGAGATCTACCTCATACCCAAGTATCATAAGGTCGCGGGCAACGGTGAGAGATGCGGGGCCGCCGCCGATAAGAGCGATGTGTTTACCGTTTTTCTTTTCGGGAATTTTCGGCAGCCTGTCACGAATTGATCTTTTGTTATCCGCTGTCACACGCTTAAGGCGACAGATCGCAACAGGTTCCTCGTCTATCCTGCCTCGTCGGCAGGCGGGTTCACACGGCCTGTCACATATTCTGCCAAGAATTCCGGGGAATACGTTTGACTCCCAGTTGACCATGTAGGCATCTTCATACTGCTCGTTGTCGATTAGCCGTATATATTCAGGCACCGCAGTGTGGGCTGGGCATGCATATTGGCAATCAATAACCTTATGAAAATATTCAGGATCTTTTATGTTTGTCGGTTCCAAAACATTGCCTCTTGATAGGGTTGAGCGGATTAAGATGGCTGGAAAAACACGTCACACTAATCTATCCTATTATATTTATTCAAGGAGATCTAAAAGAAAAGACGAATTGTTCAGTGGGGAGGGTGTTTTTTTCTTACTTGCGGAAAAAACAACAGAACAGGAATGGTAGCGGGAAATGACAAGGTCTGAGGTTTTGATCCTGCAATGGTCAGGGCGGAAAGCGAATCGGCAACGAGGACAGGTGTCACTTGTTGCCGATTTTTCAGAAAATAAGGGAGGTCAACCTATCATTCCGGCAGGGATCGTACTGCACCTTTATCAGCTGAAGATGCAAGCAGGGCATAAGCCTTCAGGGCGGGGGAGACAACCCTGTTCCTGTCTGTTGGGGTAAAGGCGAGAGCCCCTTTGGATTCTTCCTTGATTTTTCGTTCAGCGAGAATTGTATCGGAAACTGCCACACTGATAACCCTGTTCGGGATATCGATTTCGATTGTGTCTCCGTCTTCAACCAGTCCTATAGCACCGCCTGCTGCGGCTTCCGGGCTGACATGGCCAATAGAGAGACCTGATGTTCCGCCGGAGAAACGACCGTCGGTGATCAGTGCACACTCGGCCCCGAGGTGAACAGATTTCAGATAGGAGGTCGGATAGAGCATCTCCTGCATACCCGGGCCGCCTTTAGGGCCTTCGTAACGAATGATTACTGCGTCACGGGCCTTGATTTTGCCGTCCAGAATAGCATCGCAGGCAGCGTCCTGAGAAGAGAACACCCGGGCAGTACCGGTAAATTTCAGGATCGATTCGTCAACACCTGCAGTCTTAACGATACAGCCGTTCTCGGCAATGTTGCCAAAAAGAACCGCAAGTCCGCCGTCTTTGCTGTAACAGTTCTCGAGATTACGGATGCAGCCGGCTTTTCTGTCCAGATCGGCATCGGTATAGGTAGTGTTCTGAGAACCCATTACAAGATTGAGCCCTGTCGAGGCGGGAGATGCTTTGTAA
>JBFHGS010000221.1:0-8252 GCA_041582995.1 Desulfopila sp.
ACTACGACAGGTTCTTCAGCGCTATCAGCAGCTTCACTTTCATCACTATCATCACCGCTGCCCGGGACATAATCATCAATAAACAGAACGCGACGGAACCAGGAATCTGCACCAGTCTCGTTACCATCTTTATCAAAATCCCATTGATTCCAGACCGAGTAAAAATATTTACCGCCAGGGTCGGTGATCACAGAGGCTTCCCCGGATTCGGAGAGCTGGCTACCTTCAATGGCATCGAATTCGTTACAAAACCCCTCAAGCCCCTCAGATTCATCATAATCTTTACTTGGCAGACATGCCGTAGTATCTGCTTCATCCTGCCAAACCAGATAATGATCTCCCCAATTGACCGCTCGGCTATAGAACAAGTCAAGCGGTGGAGCCTCACCAGCATCATACGCACTGCTGTGCCCGGTCTCATAAACCACGAAAAAGCGTGATGGATCTCGTATATCACCCAAATCTCCCGGAGCAGTAAATCCTGCCGGGAGTGATAACGTATTAACAGATGCGTGAGTTATACTGCGAGTGGTGGGTGAATATCTCGGATCGAGCACTGTTACCTTCGAACCCAGTAATTGTGAAACATTTCTAGCCTGCTCGAAGTCGCCGGCAGCATAGCTCACGCATACCGGAAATTCGGTTTCTGTACCGGTAGCACCCATCCACTCACACGTGGTTGTGCCTTTACCTGTATAGGTTTTACCGTTGGTATGTGTAAAGGTGTCTGGCAAAGTGCTCCAACTCCGACCACCATCAAACGAACGTCGCACATACAAATTGACTATATCATGAGCATCAGTGAGAGCCTGCCAGTTATTGGTCCAGCCATACATAACCATAACCATATCACCAGCCATGAAACCGCGATGCCCTTTTGCCATGTCGTATGGATTATCCCAGGACAGGTCATCCAGATTGGTCTTCGCTGATGACTCCACACCATAATAGCTCGGCCCATACTGCTGCCAATCGGTAATTTTCGAAATTGTAGTCCCCCCGGCAATATCATCAAAGTAATCATTGAAGGGAAATGCAGATAGGCACGCCGCAGCATCACCGCACAAATCTCCGGATAGTATTGTGTTACCTGAAATATTTATAGCTGGCGCTGCACAGAATCCCTTAACATAGCGGGGATTTTTACCATCGGTAAAAGCCCATGCATCTGAACCATCTGCATTCTGACATTCCATATTATAATAATCATACGGATTACTTGAATGTCCATCATAGTTATCCGGCAATACGAAACGCCGTGCCATAATATCGGCAGGCCCACCCCGCCTGATTATGCCTTGCTTCCACAGCTGGAAGGCAACAACCCCTTCTGCTCCCGCATCATACCAATCCTGTGAGATTACGCTTGGCCGCCTGGATATCTCTGTTTGATACAGAGTGGTTTCAATTATCCCTGCTTGCGTTTCGTATATTGGATCCGGGGAAATCGTGTAAAAGTTGTATCCTAAGGAAGATTCCTTGGTTAGAAATTCCTCAGGGTTCGAAAAAGATTCAGGATAAACTGCTGGCTGATTCAGCATCATTCCCTGTGAAACAAGCTCTGGTCCGAACATTTCAAAGGTGTGATACCAGACATTTTTACCCATATCTACTTTATCTATTAGATCCTCTGGCGTAACCTCATCCTCACCCTCATCCCCAAGGCCTTTATTTTCTTCATAGGTCATATAAAACCAGGCGCTGTTGATGGGATTAGCGTTGGGATCTGAACTATAACTACCTCCTATGGAATAGCCATGCAGACCAAGCCTGGCACGTGTGGAGGCAGTATTGCCGCGCATAAGTCGTCCATCCTGGGTAACACACATTTGAACTTCCTGGTTGATCCCTTCTTCAGTCTCAATCATGACAGAGACAGTTCTTTCGCAAAAATCATTAATGCCATCATCGTCATAATCGATGTGGCAAAAGAGGTTGCTGTCTTCAGCAGTACACATAGCGTTATCAGTCAAACGTACCGGAACAGACATAGGTATTGCAGCCTTAGGACTGCCGGAATCTGACAACGCATCACTGATGACATCCCCATACGCATCAGCGGTGACCAATTCGAAATCATCCCAGTCAATATACGAGTACCAGATATCAGTCTGATGATGGGCAACAGCGCCACTCCATCCCTCACCCGGACCTTCACCTTCACCGGGCCTGATCCCTTCAGGGTCCTCCTGCCAGGTGACGACACACCCTGCCCCTTTTACACAAACAGCTTCCGGACGATTGGCACTGCGCACCCCTGAAGTAAGCCGTTCAGCTTTAAACCAGGTAAAGGTACTTGTACCACCTTCAACAACTGGTGGCTCAAGCACCCCCCGCGCGACCCAGACACAGGAAAAGGGATAATCGCCCACCAGCGGATACCCGTCTTCAGCCAGGTCTACTGCACTCTGAACTCCTTGTGAGCCACTTACACCAAAAGAGTCCTCCAGGTAAGGACAAGGGGTTGACGGGTCGCCATCACTACAGATTTCATCTTCATTATCAACAGTCCCTGACTCCGCCAGATATGTTGCGAGTTTACTTCGCTCTTCCCCGGTCATAGCGTATGCCGGACTGCCACTCCCGCAATACTTACTTACCCAGGTAACCAGTACCTTATTTCCATCAGATGCAGTAAAAGTACGTCCGACATCACCGGGGTATGGCACCCACTTTTTCCCAACTTTAAGCTTAACAGAAGACAAATCAGCTGATTTGGAGAGATTCGTCCGCTTCCAGGTTGCACCGTCATCAAGACTGACCGCACCATAGGCATCACGTGTACCATGGCCTGGAAAACCTCCGTAACCATCCTCCTCGATAAAGTCGACATGACCATCGCTGTAGTGCATTATCAACGGAGTGACACGTTCTCGACTCTCCACAGTTTGCTCGTCATCCGCTTGGATAACAACTTCTACCAACTCTCCTGTTGAATTCTGTGCATGCACGTAGAGTGGCAACATTCTGACTGTTGAAAATTCAGTATCGTATTCAGGAGTGCTTGATACATTTTTACGAGACATTGGACCATCATCAGCAATAGCTCCAGCTGTCCATAGAATCATAATCGCAAGACTGCCTACAAGAGACCTCTTTTTGATTTTCATAATACATCCCCCCCCTTAGCCAATTTTGAATACACATTGCACGATCGTTACCAGATCGATTGTCCTGAAGACATGCTTTCTGCAGAACTACAAAGACAGGTGCATTTTTCCTCCCTCCTGCACGCAGCTACAAGTTTATCTTACCAGACTATTCACACATCAATTCACCTGTAAAGCCTGGCCTGAACCTATACTTTTACCTTGACATAGCAAAATGTTACGCTAGAGAATTCACATGATTGGACAGAGGGAAAGAACCCGTAAGAACTCCATAGCAGTATGTAGAACTTACGCTCTCTATATGTTGAAATTGAAATTGAACTGAGCTTGCCTCCCCTATATCTTATTAACGAAGAGGGGTGCTAAATGTTACAGCACGACCTATCATTCATGGTGATACAATCACACATTCTTATCTATTACGTATTACAAACGAGGCAGAATCAGAGGTATGAAACTAGTGCTCTGTAAACATTAAGATGTCGTAATATTTCTTAGCAATTTCGTCACACAGCAAGGCACGAATGAAGGAGCATAGCAACGCTATGCAACTGAATGAGAAACGAAGTCAGTGTGACAAAAGGGCTGGAAATATGCGATAGATTAAGCTTTACAGAGCACTAGGGACGCAGTCACCTTGAGCAGATGACTGCTATGGCTGGACATTTTTATACTACTGGAGGGATGAATGTAAGGAGAGCATGAACTATATGTCTGACGACAATTACACGTAATATCTCATCCATTACCATGCTGTGATGTGGCTCCGCAAATGTGGTCAGAGGATTGTTGCAGATTTATTTTCCTGCTTAAATATCCAGAAATCAGGATGCAACATGACAAGGAACGGTATCAACTCCAACCTGCCCACAACCATATTGAAAATGAATATGATTTTTGTCGGCACAGACAATAAACCGAAAGTCCCCATTGGGCCGATCTCGCCAAAGCCCGGTCCGATATTGCCGATTGTCGCTGCGGTACCGACAAAGCCAATTGCCGCGTCTCCCTCAATCATAGTAACCAGCAGGCCGGAACCAACCATCAGCACTATATAAAAAAAGAGAAAACCCAGCATCTGCCGCTGAATATCGTCTGGTACGGTTGTACGATCAATTTTTACAGGCAACATTGCATGCGGATGTAAAACCTGAGCAATCTCACGTTTGAGGTATTTACCGACAAAAAGAATCCTAACGACTTTGATCCCTCCCCCTGCAGAGCCGGCACACCCGCCTACAAACATAACTGTGAGGAGAACAGCCTGGGCAGGTACGAGCCATAAAGCAAAATCTGCCGAAGAAAAACCGGCAGTCGTAATGATCGAAACAATCTGGAAAGTACTATCACGCAAACTTGCCTGAAATGACAAGTTATGTGAGAAATATAATTGTGCTCCGAGACCAGCTGAAAGTATCAGCACAATGGCCAGATAGAGACGAAATTCTTCACTTCGTATCATTGAATTTGGTTTCATCTGCACCATAAAACGATATTGCAAAGCAAAGTTGCTACCGGCAAGAAACATGAAGGCGGTAATGATCCAGGTAGCTGCCGGATTATTGTACCCCATAATAGATTGGGGGTGTGGCGAGAACCCGCCTGCCGCCATGGTGGTCAGAGCATTGCAGACAGCATCAAAAAGTGGCATGTCAGCATAATAGAGCAGTACTATCTCCAGAACGGTCAGCACCACATATATGAGCCAGAGCCCCTTGGCGGTCGAAGCAATTCTGGGGGTTATTTTTTCTTCGGTCGGGCCCGGGGCCTCAGCAAAAAACATTCGGCGACCTGCCACGGCAAACTGCGGCAGAATAGCGACAAACAAAACTATAATGCCCATCCCGCCCAGCCACTGGCTAAGACTGCGCCAGAAAAAGAAATCTTTAGGATAACGAGAAAAATCCACCAGGATTGTGGCACCTGTAGTGGTGATACCTGAAACTGATTCAAAATACGCATCAAGAGGATTCAAACCATAGAACAGATAGGGAATGGCTCCGATGGCAGCAGTTGCCAGCCAGGTAAGCGTTACAATCAATAGTCCTTCGGTACGCGTGACAGTATCAAAATTATGACCCCAACCACCACGCCACTGACAGATCAGTCCCAGGAAAATCCCGCAGAAAGAGGCAACAACAAAAGGTAAAATTGAAGAATACTCTTTTTCAATGAGTGCTACTACAATCGGACTCAGGATAATTATTCCGAATCCAATAAGAATCAGTCCAAGGGCATTTGCCAGTGTACTCTTTTTCATTTTGCAAATACCATTTTCAACGATTCTGTATTGGCAGCTACAGTGAATATTTTCAGCTGATCACCTGCCGACACAACGGTTTGTCCATCAGGAATGATTATAGCTCTGCCCCGCCTTATTATCCCAATTATCGCGTTACCCGGCAATTTCAGATCCATCACTCTGGTATCACCAAAGGTGTCCGATACCGTAAGTCGTAAGACTTCTCCCAAACCTCCGCCTACCAGAGCCAGCAAATCAACATCCTTGGCCTGAAGCTGGTTGAGTAATTCTTTCATCGCTGATTCTCTGGGGGAGACCCCGACATCTATACCGACCCGTTCAAAAAGCTGAGCATTTCCAGGATTACCTACCCGCGTCACCAACCGCCTTGCTCCCAATTGTTTTACAAGCAATGAGCAAAGCAGATTTTTTTCATCATTATTAGTAACGCAGATAACCACATCCATATCTCCGATGGACTCTTCCTCCAGAAGTTCCAGATCTGTACCATCCCCCTGCAGCACCAGTGTTTTCTTCAAATTGTCGGTGAGATACACACAACGTTCTTCATTGACTTCAAAGATCTTCACCTTGATATTGACCTGTTCCATTTGCTGTGCCAGGTAAAAACCAACATTACCGCCACCAATGACTGCCGCGGTTTTTATTCTGTTTCTGTTCTGAAACATGTTGACAGCCAGCACATCCAACGCCCGGCCGGTCCCCATGAAAATAACCTTGTCATCACATTTTATTCTGGATGTGCCGTTGGGGATAAACAGCTGGCTATCGCGGGTAATCCCAACAACGAGTACATCGTCGGGAAATTCATAATCCATGATTCTGGTATTACACAGAACTGAATCTTCCTTGATTCGATATTCAAAGAGTTTAGCCTGACCGTCATCGAAATATTCAACATCGATAGCCTCAGGCACCAGGATAATCCTGAAAATATCCTGAGTCAGCAGATGCTCAGGCCAGATCACCCTGTCGATATCATATTTTGTCTGGTAGCGTCGATGAACCGGAGAAGCTAGATTATTATAAACCTCTCTTTTTCTTACGAAGCAGACTGTCTCTACCTGAGCTATTTTCTTTATAGTCCAGCAGGCAACAAGATTAGCTTCATCAATAGCTGAACAGGCTATGAACATTTTTGTTTTTTTGCTGGTTGCTCTCTCAAGTGCTGCAATATCAGCTCCGCTTCCGGAAACATAACTTATATCCAGGTCATTGAATTTATCAGGCAACCTATCATGTTCATCAATGATGGTAATATCATGCTCAAGGTACAATCGGGCTGCTATCATGTAGCCGATGTCGGTTGCCCCATATACGAGTATCTGCATCATCCCACTCCTTCTATCTTCTTACGTATCACAAGCCGCATTATATAATAGCGGACGCCCGCTGACTGATTGTTTTCCTGACTATCCGGGATCGTGCCGGCAACAGGTTCATACACCCAAGTTTTAGATATTTCAAGCACGGGTTAAACGCCATCTGTCGATCCAGTATACACGAGAGTTCAAACGCGAAACAGAGAATGAAATACGGTAAGTTACGATATTTTGAAACCCAGGTTGTTAAAGAGGGATTATCGGTATAAAGAGGAGAATCATCTTCAGGCCTGCAACGTAACATACATCACAGACCTGAAAAGATGAACTGTGCAACATTCAGCTTATTTAAAATAATTGAGCAAAGCATGCAGGGTCGTAAGCGGATGGGGAGGGCAACCCGGGATATAGAGATCAACGGGAACCAGACTGTTCAGATCCCCGACCACCTCTTCACTGTCAAAAAATGGTCCTCCTGAAATAGAGCAGCAACCACTGGCAATAATGACCTTTGGCGATGGTACTGCATCGTACGTATCAAGCAGCGCCTGTTTCATATTGCGTGAAATAGGACCGGTCACATGGAGGCCATCGGCATGACGAGGCGAGGCCACGAAATCGATACCAAAACGGGAAAGATCGAAAAATGGAGTGTTCAGGACATTTGTATCAGCTTCGCACGAGTTGCAGCCTCCTGCGGAAACCTGTCGAAGCTGTAAGGATCTACCGAAAATCTTCTTAAAATGCTGCTTCGAATGCTCCGCAAGGACCGGGAGAGTTCCACTGGTGACCAGTGCTTCCCGACTTGCCGTCCCCAGCTCGAAATCTTCGCTGAAGTGTACAAAAGCGCCATGTTCCACAGTCTCACATTGACCGCAGAATGTGCATTTTCCCAGATCAATTGTTTTAGCCGCAGCATCGATTGCATCCTGCGGGCAGATGCTTATACACTGGGCAATAACTTCAGCAGCACAGTCAGGGTTAATAACCGGCAACCCCCGATAACGATGATAGAGAGCAATAGGTTCTTTGGGGTACTTTGATGTCTTGTTCCCCTGTTCCATCTTATTTTTCAGTATTTTTAACATAATCAAAACCTTCTATATCAATCAATATGAACGGACCCGGTTATAAATCAAATCCGCAGTACGAAAGATTGTAGCTTTTGTTGCAGAGCGGGAAATCAGAAATTTCCTGATTGCGAAGCGACATGGCAAGACCGGTCCAGTTGTGAAATGACGGATCCTTAATCTTATACCGCTGCACCTTGCCTCTATCATCGGTCAGAATGCAGTGAGAAACTTCACCCCGCCAACCCTCATTGATTGTAACCACAAATGAGTCTGCACTGAGACTGCATTCCCGCATATGCACGGGCTCTGCCGTTGACTCAGATTTATCGAGCAGCATATTGATAATTCTTAAAGAATGCATGATCTCTTCCCGGCGCACCATTGCCCTGCTGTTCACATCACCATTGGTAACCGTATTGGTATTTGCTGGCAGATCGGCATAACACTCTGTTGGAAAGGCAACTCTGGCATCATATGCTATGCC
>JBFHGS010000222.1:0-8179 GCA_041582995.1 Desulfopila sp.
CCATTGCAGTTGAACAAATTCAACGGTTAAAAGAAATTAAAGGTGTTGCAGGTTTTCATGTGATGGCAATTGAGTGGGAGGAAAAGGTGCCGGAGATAATAGAACGTGCAGGTTTGTATCCACGACCGGTAATAGATTAATGTAATGCGGCATCTGACAGGATATGGTGCATGCGCAAGCACCATATCCTGTTTGCTAAAGGCCTGAAATGAGTAGCGCCTGAAAAGAGTTTAGTGATGGTGATGATGGTGATGATGATGATGGTCGTGGTCGCTTTCAGGCTTACCGCCGGCCTCATTGAGCGCCTTGCCGAGTGCATCATTGGCGTGGAACATGTCACTGATGGCGTCAGCTATATGTGCTGCAACTTTGCTTTCGCCTTCAGTGTCCGCAATCTGACGCCATTTTTCGAACTCTTCAACGTGACTTTTGTTGTGGTCGATCCAGTGCTGCAGGAGTACTCGTAACTTGTCTTTGCTCTCCATTTTTTCTCCAAAGTAGTGCTTTTTCATTAACATGGCCTGTCAGAATACGACAGATTGCCATTGTTAACATTTTTATGAGGGTTGTTTTTGCAGAAAAACCTTACCGGCCAAAAAATCAATATTACGGATTGTTGTGCCTTTAATCTCCTTAGGAGCATCAAAGAGCGACATAATGGCAACTGAATTGTTAAGAACATCAAGTTTTGTCACGTTTTCCATCAGCACTTCTTCAACGCCGTCCTGTTCTATAACGACTCGTATTTCACACATGATTGCCTCTCTTTAGCTAACATTTAATATGAAAATCGACTATTTTGTGAACTGCGTCAACGTAAAAGTAATACCGCAATGCTTGTTATTGAGTCAATGGACAATTGCGGTGGTTGTTTATAATCGTGTTGCGAAGGCAGGGATGATGTCTGGAGTGGACAGGAAATATTTCTGTCTATAATACTCCATACACTTGTCGGCTGACACATCACAATTCTTGCTGAAAAGAGGGGTAATCAGATAGATAATTTCAACCTGGCATAGCCAACAATAGGAGTAAATGTGCGAGTTGTGCTGCTGTGCAATGACCTGACGTGATAATGCAGTGCGACAGGCTTATGTCTTGAGTGATTCATGTTGACATAAACTCCAAAATATAGGCGGTTAAGGATTGAGTTCACGACTTCGTAGCTAAAAGAAACTGTTCATTGCTATTTGTGTCAAAACAGCTTGCAAGAGATCAATATTTTAGAGTAGGTTAGCGAGAATATTGAGGTAAAGAAAGGCCGGTATTAAATCAACCGGGGGCCGATACTACTTCGGTATCGTGTCACCTACCACCTTCACCTGAATCAAAGGAATCGTTATGACATTAGATCCGACAAAACATCAGGACTGGGAAATCGCCGAAGAGGCAGAGACAAGAATGCAGACGATTTACCAGATTGGTGAAAAACTGGGGCTCTCAAAAGAAGAGTTGCTTCCCCAGGGTCACTACATTGGTAAAATTGACTTTCAGAAGGTTCTGAAGCGCCTGAAAGACAAACCGAACGGAAAGTATATTGATGTAACGGCTATCACCCCCACACCTCTTGGTGAAGGAAAATCAACTTCCTCTATGGGTTTGGTTCAGGGACTCGGAAAGCGTGGTAAAAATGTTTGTGCGGCGATTCGTCAGCCTTCTGGTGGACCGACCATGAACATCAAAGGTTCCGCTGCTGGTGGTGGTCTTGCTCAATGTATTCCACTCACACCTTTCTCACTGGGTTTCACCGGTGACATCAATGCAATCATGAATGCGCATAACCTGGCGATGGTTGCATTGACCTCCCGTATGCAGCATGAGAGAAATTATAATGATGAGCAGTTGAAGCGCCTCTCCGGTATGGATCGTCTTGACATCGATCCTACCAAGGTTGAGATGGGCTGGGTAATGGATTACTGCTGCCAGTCACTCAGAAATATTATTATCGGTATTGATGGTGTTAACGGCAAATCCGACGGGTTCATGATGAAATCCAAGTTCGGAATTGCTGTTTCCTCAGAAGTCATGGCTATTCTTTCTGTTTCAACTGATCTGAAAGATATGCGTGAGCGCATGGAAAAAATCGTCGTTGCCTACAACAAGCAAGGTAAACCGGTTACCACAGGTGATCTTGAAGTTGCAGGCGCAATGACAGCATGGATGGTTGATGCTCTCAATCCAAGTCTTATGCAGACTCTTGAAGGGCAACCGGTTATCGTTCATGCCGGCCCATTTGCTAATATTGCGATCGGACAGAGCTCTATCATTGCTGATAGAGTTGGTTTGAAGCTTGCTGACTATCACGTTACCGAGTCTGGTTTTGGTGCTGATATCGGTTTTGAAAAATTCTGGAACCTTAAATGTCGTTTCAGTGGTCTTGTTCCTGACTGTGCAGTTGTTGTTGCAACTATCCGTGCACTTAAGTGCCACGGAGGAGCTCCTGTGCCGGTCCCGGGTAAA
This sequence comes from Desulfopila sp., assembly GCA_041582995.1. GTDB lineage: Bacteria > Desulfobacterota > Desulfobulbia > Desulfobulbales > Desulfocapsaceae > Desulfopila. Next base: position 2,461 of record JBFHGS010000222.1, read on the forward strand.
GCAATGCCGGTAGAGTATTCAACTGAGAATGTTGATTGGGTAGCCAAGGGTTGCGCGAACCTCATCCATCACATTAACACTGTACGTAAAGCCGGTATCAGCCCGGTTGTCTGTATTAATGCATTCTATACTGATACTGACGCAGAAATTGCCAAAGTTCGTGAGCTTGCCGAAGCAGCTGGCGCTAAGGTTGCCCTTTCCCGTCACTGGGAGCAGGGTGGTGACGGAGCTCTTGAGTTTGCCGATGCAGTTATTGCGGCGTGCGAAGAAAAGACTGAATTCAAGTTCCTCTACGAGCTTGACGAACCTATCAAAGTTCGTATCGAGAAAGTTGCTAAAGAAGTTTATGGCGCGGACGGTGTTGACTACTCAGCAGCAGCTGAGGCTTCTATCCAGAGACTTCAGGCTGATCCAAAATTGGCAAATCTTGGACTCTGTATGGTTAAAACGCATCTCTCGCTCTCAGATAACCCAGCCCTTAAAGGTACTCCTAAAGGTTGGCGTCTTGCTATCCGCGAAGTTCTCACCTATGGTGGTGCAGGATTCATCGTACCTGTTGCCGGAGCAATCAGTCTGATGCCTGGTACCAGCTCTAACCCGGCGTTCAAACGGGTTGATGTTGATGTCGAGACCGGAAAAGTTAAAGGCGTATTCTAATACACCGTATAAAATGACCCGCCCTGGAAACAGGGCGGGTCATTTTGTTTGCTGGATAGAGCGGCAGTGATCATCACGGTCCGGCTGCGAAGATAGTGTGCAGTTCAAAAGGAGAATTGTCAATGACAGCAGAAATTATCAGCGGAACTGAGATTCGAAAAGCAATCCTTGCAGAACTGAAGGAAGAAGTAAATGAAATCAAAGAGAAATATGGTAAGCCTCCTGGGCTTGTAACTATTCTTGTTGGTTCAAGTCCCGCTTCGATCAGCTACGTGACCTTAAAAGTAAAAACAGCTATAAGCCTTGGTTTCCATGAAATACAGGACGATCAACCTGAAGATATTTCTGAAGCAGATTTGCTTGCCTTGATCGATAAGTATAACAAAGATGACGATATTCACGGCATCCTTGTTCAGCTTCCATTGCCAAAACATATCGATGACAAAAAAGTCCTGAACGCCATTGATCCAGATAAAGACGTTGATGGTTTCCATCCTGTCAATGTAGGTCGCCTGATGATTGGTGGTGATGAGGTATTGTTCCCACCATGTACTCCAGCTGGTATCCAGGAAATGATTGTACGTTCCGGTACCGAAACTTCCGGTGCTGAGGTGGTTGTTGTAGGTCGTTCAAATATTGTTGGCAAGCCGATAGCTATTATGATGGCTCAGAAAGGTATTGGTGCAAACAGTACGGTGACTATCGTCCATACTCGAACCAAAGATCTCGCTTCACATTGCAAGCGTGCAGACATTCTGATAGTAGCTGCAGGTGTTCCAAATCTTGTTAAACCAGAATGGATCAAGCCTGGTTCAACCGTTATTGATGTCGGTGTCAACCGGGTAGGTATGAATGAGGAAACCGGGAAAGCAATCCTGCGTGGTGATGTTGATTTTGATAAAGCTCGTGAGATTGCTGGAAAAATCACTCCTGTGCCAGGTGGCGTCGGTCCGATGACTATCACTATGCTGATGAAAAACACTGTTCGTTCAGCTAAAGCGCATATGGCAAAATAAGTATTTGGTCGATGTATACAAAGGCAGAAACCGGGATATCCCGGTTTCTGCCTTTTTTGTTGCATTACATTTCAAGTCTGACTGCTTAATTTTCGTTGAGAGTATATTTGCCGTCTTCGCTAAAATGAGTTTTCGCATCCAGGAATGTAACCCTGTAACCTTTGTCTTTAAGGGCAATATAGGCCATCTCAGCTCTAATACCTGTAGAGCAGTAGGCGACGATTTTTTTGTCCTTAGGGATTTCAGTCAACCGCCCTGAGATCTCATCTGTAGGAATGTTCAGGGCACCCTCAATGGTTCCTGCACTTACCTCGTCCTCTGTTCGCACATCGATAATCACTGTATCCGTTGATTTCAGAGCTAGAATAGCTTTGAAATCTTCAACTCCCATTGCGCCCGGTGTTGGTTTAGGGACATACACCACCTCTGTTGCGGCGTTACCGGTGACAACTGGAAGACCGGCTTTTTTCCAGCCTTCAAATCCACCCTTGAGAATTGATGCGTTCTTATAGCCCCAGCCGCGGATAGTGTTAAAGCTCTCAAGCGCGGTAGCGTTATCTTGTGCAACAATGACAATCGGAGCAGTTTTCCTGCTAGGAAACTTTTCCTGCATACCAGCGATTTTGTCTATCGGCAAAGCAGTTGCGCCCTCAATATGACCTGCCTGAACATCACGACCAGAGCGCGTGTCTATAATAACAACTGCGTTTTTGAATTCAGCCATTTCATTCAAGTACTTCGCAGAGGAGTGGAGCGGTTGCTTTGCTTTCTTCCATGCAGGCATACCATCAAGAAAAACCTTAACGTTGGTGTAACCAAGCTTTTCTGCCCGCCGGGCAGAAGATGGACTGAGTCGTCAGGTGGGCCCTCCACAGTAAAAAACGAGGAGATTTTCTTTATTTTTCGGCAGTTTGTCCAGGTTTTCATCAAATTGAGCGTCATAAATGGAAAGAGCTCCTGGAATATGGCTTTCGAGAAAGAGTTTACCCGGGCGGGCATCTATAATTGTGAAGTTAGCAGCTTCAGATCCCTGCGCTACCAGCGGGGAGAGTTCGTCAATCTTAATAAGCTCGTCTTCAGTGAGATCGGTAGGAGGTTTCACTTTAACTGCAGTTGCATAGAGTTCGCCATCCTCTTCGATGAAATTGACACTGACCTCATGGTCTTTGTCGATCTTGTTCATCGCTTCCGCGCCTTTTAGAGTTGTATCTTCATCAAAAGCAACGAGCCAGGTGGCGGAACCTGTACTTACATTGAGAGTTTCTGCTTTCATGGAAACACTGCTGAGTTTGCCGCGAATCAGGTCAGCGGCGTCACCTTTGTGACATTGCATGCATGGTTTTAATACCTTGGGTTTACCTTCATCAGCAAATGTTGCTGTTGGAAGTAGCAGGCAGGTGGCTGCAAAAGAACCGAGTGCTACCCTCAAGAGCTTTCTGTTAATCATTTTCTCCTCCACTGTTGTAATAAAATCCCACCCGATCTACTGAATATCTGCCCAGCACAGGTGATAGCAGGCCTCTGAATTACAAAGTATTCAGCAGTCCTCCCTTAAGGCAGAATAGCAATATGTGTAAATAAGTTGCTGAAGCCTGCCTCATATGTATTACACAGTAGTATACTACAGAGTTCCGTTCTTAAGCAATTAAATCTCTTTATTAAATTGAGGAGTAAAAGGGTAGTGTACGTCGAGGTCTGAAAGTGACTACTGATGTGTAGCAGGACACGGAATTGCTTGACGCATGAGGGTGGTACAAGGTGTTATTGTGAGAAAAAGGAATTACTTCTGGTCGATAATAGAGCGAAATCCACCATCCTTGCAGGCATCAGAATGTTCCGGACAGTCCTTGCTCCTGCACGGCTCAACATGAATTGTTATGTCAGAGTTTTTTAATTCGTCTTCGATTTCATGTTCAAGAATTTCAGTGATCCGATGCGATTCATCGACGGTCAGGTTCTTGCAGACAGAGAGGTGGAAATCGATAATTTTTCTGGATCCTGACTTGCGTGTGCGAAGGTTATGGCAGCTGAGCATATCGCCACCGTGTTCTGTGATCACTTCTTGTATTTTCTCGCGCAGTGGTTCCGGAAGTTGTGCATCAAGGACGTCATCCAATGCATGGCGCGCGAGTTTGATGGCTTCAATCAGAATATAACAACCCACAAGCAAAGAGAGAAGTGAGTCAAGCCATGGCAGCTTGAAAAAATACATGAGCAGAAGACCGGCTGTTAGTGCCAGGTTGGAATAGACATCCATGGCAAAATGAAGTGAGTCCGCCCGAAGAGCAGAAGAGTCCGTTTCTTTTGCGACCTTAACAAGGTATCGACTGATCAACCACGATGCCACTACAGATATTGCCAGAACTATAACCCCGTTGCCCAGTCGACCTGGGGTAGAACCGGTTATCAAGCGACGAACTGATTCAATAAGAATCCAGACTCCGGATCCGCCTATAACAAGAGCCTGAATAAGTGCTGCCATAGTCTCGAATTTTCCATGCCCGTAGGCATGGCTTTCATCAGCAGGCTGTTCTGCATGTCGAATAGCAATAAAATTCACGCCCGACATGAGAATATCAAGCATAGAATCGATTGCTGAAGAAAGCACGGCCATTGAGCCTGTCATCAGGCCGACTGTAAACTTCAGGATTGATAGACTGATGGCTGTAGAAATTGATAACTTCGCAGCGAAGATCTTTTTGTTTGATTTGTTCATTTTCCCCCGTGGGCGTGTTGTGGTATCACTATCACGGATTCAATACAAATATTAACGATTGTAACTTTAATCGTGGAAGAAATCATTTATTTACAATAGTCCAATCAGACGTATTGCGACGCCTGACTGGATAACCGTAGTGATTATTTGGAGCTTTCATCAAGAATTATAACATGCATTTCCCGTGGACCATGGGCACCATGAACCATATGTGCTTCAATATCTGCGGTTTTGGAAGGACCGGAAATAAGTGTCAGAGAATCAAGTTGCTGTTCGCGTCGCAGCATTGCATATGCTTCGGTGAGATTGGCAAGAATCCTGGATTTGCGTAATAGCCCGATATGAATCGATGGTACGAGGGATGTTGAACGTGGTCTGCCCGGACGTGTGAGTTGTACAAGAGTTGAAGATTCGGCAATGCCCCAGTCTGCGACAGTAACACCTATAAATGACGACAGAGTTTTATCCCGTACTTCTTTGTCTTCTCTATACGTTGTATGCACACTAATGGGATCTTCAGCAAATCTTTCCCAAAGTCGGAGCGCGTTAATGTCCGGATGTGCGTGTTGTATGATGTGTTTCGTTACTCCAAATTCAGGTGCTGTGTTGCGGGCAATACCTGTTATGATTTCGGCGGCATCAGAGATATTTTCAACGATATAGACACTGAGGTTTAATAACGCGGCATTTTCTTTGAATGAGGAAATGAGCCCCTGGTAGTCGAGCTCCTGGCGTTCTGTGATACTCTGGACAAGCTTTCGGTCATCACGGCTTGAGAAAATATCAGGGAAATCTCTTTTTTTCCGTGGCTCAGCGATGTCAACGGCCAACGCTTCACGAACAGTTCGGAGAAAACCTGGCTCATTGTCTGAAATAGGGTAGGGACTCATTACATTTTCTCCGGTCTGGTATGTTTATGGGTCTTTTGCCAACGTTCTGCAAAAGTCTGTTCAGCTATTGGCGGCAGATCACGATCCTGTGTCCATTTCTTACCCGGGCCGGCCATATTGCTGATCATACCATTTGCTCTAATCGTTCTTTTCTGCAAGCGTCGGGCAGTTCTGAGAAGGAAGTTGTATTTCTTTCTGCTACTGACAGCTTTTTGCCAGAGCCTGAAACCGATACCTTCCAGACGTTTGTGCGGTTTCACCTGCCACTTTTCATCTCCATAAGCAAGCTTATGCCGTAAGGCGCTGAGCATACGGGGCAGATCGTTTTCAACTGGACAGACATCTTTACAGGCACCGCAGAGAGTTTCACCTTTACAGAGGTCTGCATGTTTATTGATGCCGTGCAGGAGTGGGGTGACTACCGCCCCTATCGGCCCGCA
>JBFHGS010000223.1:0-8127 GCA_041582995.1 Desulfopila sp.
AAATACAGTCATGGGCAATGCATTGAAGCCTATGCCGGTTGAATTAATGATAATCTTGCTGAAGAATAAATTTACAAATCAACAGCAGGTGAACGTAAAAACAGACGATATATGTACCTGCGTCAGTTGCAGGACTTTATAGGAAAGGTTACTGGACTAGCGTGATTTTTAGTGAAAAAAAAAGAGTTGACATGTTAATAGAGGATAGCGTACTTTTTCTGTGTTCAGGGATTGTATACATATGAATTGTGCTACAATACACGATTGAATTCTATTACAATCCTTGCTTACCTGCCGGTTGGAAGTTTACCGGCTGCGTATCGTTGTAATGATCTGCCGAATAACTGAAAAAATGTTTTCTTAAAGTAACTATATATAGTTGTGTAATTCTCTTTATTCATTTAATCAAACTGGTAGAAACATATGATCAACACGCTTATCTCTCAAGTCCTGCCGTATATGCCCAAAAAATTGGTCTGGTTGTTTTCTAAAGAATATATTGCTGGTGAGACAATTGAACAGGCAATAGAAAACTCAAAAAAACTCAACGCTGAAGGAGTAATGACTACCATTGATGTTCTTGGTGAATTCATTACAACTTTGGAAGAAGCTGAAGCCAATAAACTTGAATACCTGGATGTTATCGAGAAGGCGGAAGCGGCCGGAGTAAATGGTAACTACTCCTTGAAACCGACTTTCTTCGGCCTGCTTATAGATAAAGAAGTTGCCTATCGGCACATACGGGAGGTTGTTGAGAAGGCGGCATCCTATGGAAATTTTGTCCGCATTGACATGGAGGATTCACCTTGCACAGATATGTCAATTGATCTACTTCGAAGAATAAAGAAAGAATTTCCGCAAAACGTGGGCCTCGTGTTCCAGGCGTATCTCAAAAGAACACGCCAGGATATTCAGGATCTTTCTGATCTCAACACCCCGGGACAGCCGCTCAACTTCAGAATATGTAAAGGTATTTACCGTGAACCTGCTGAAATAGCTTACAAACAGTATGAGAACATCAACAAACACTTTCTCGATGATGTTGAGTACATGTTCACGCAGAAGATGTATCCGGCTATTGCAACTCATGACAAGAATGTGGTTGATGGAGTGCTGGCACTCATTAAAAAATATAACGTTCCTAAAGATATGTATGAGTTTCAGATGCTCTATGGTGTCACACCTGCTCTTCGACAATCGCTGGTTGATGCTGGACACCGTATGAGAGTCTATGTACCGTTTGGCAGGCAATGGTTTGGCTACTGCACACGACGCCTCAAGGAAAATCCGGCCATGGCCGGTGTTATTGTGAAGGCGCTATTTAAAAAAGGGTAAAATTACGACAATTTTAGAAAAGCGGAGAGTCTGCACTGTTTTTACATTCATATTCGGATTTGCCGGCCTCTGCATTCTATGACAACACATACAATTCAAAAATTGAGGTGGATAATGAACCTGTTAAACAACGCTGTAATTAACACCCCAGTACCTGTGAATGAACCGATTTACAGCTATGCTCCTGGTTCGCGTGAACGAAAAGAACTTAAAGCAGCACTTAAAGAAATGAGTGAGATGGTTCTTGATATTCCAATCATTATCGGTGGAGAAGAAATCCGAACAGGTAATACCGCAAAGGTAGTGATGCCGCATAACCATAAAAAGGTTATGGCAACATACCATAAAGCTGGAAAAGATGAGGTCAGGAAGGCTATAGATACTGCTGTTGCAACGCAGACAGCGTGGAAAATGATGCGCTGGGAAGAGCGTTGTGCAATCTTTTTGAAAGCCGCGGATTTGCTTGCCACGAAGTACCGATACCAGCTTAATGCAGGGGCAATGCTCTGCGCAGGCAAGACAGCATTCCAGGCAGAAATTGATGCAGCCTGTGAGCTTATAGATTTTCTTCGCTTCAACGTTCATTTTGCTGAGCAGATATATAAGAATCAGCCAGTGTCATCACCGGGTATTTGGAATTATGTGCAACACAGGCCTTTAGAAGGATTTGTTTTTGCTGTTACCCCGTTCAATTTTACTGCTATAGCAGGCAATTTGCCTGCTGCTCCTGCTATCATGGGGAACACAGTTGTCTGGAAACCCGCATCCTCTTTAGTTTATACACCTTATCTCTTTATGAAGATACTTGAGGAAGCTGGCTTGCCTGCCGGTGTAATCAACTTTGTACCTGGCTCCGGGTCTTCCGTCGGTGATATCTGTCTTGCTGATCCTCATCTTGCAGGAGTGCATTTTACCGGTTCAACCCGTGTGTTCCAACAGATGTGGAAAACAATTGGTAATAACATTGCTAATTACAAGTCTTATCCCAGGATTGTTGGCGAAACAGGCGGCAAGGATTTTGTTTTTGCACACTCCTCCGCCAATGTACCAGAGCTCGTAACAGGCCTTATCAGAGGTTCATTCGAATATCAGGGGCAAAAATGCTCTGCCGCTAGTCGAGCATTTATCCCGAAAAGTCTCTGGCCTGCGGTTGAGGAAGGGCTCCGTCTTGAAATGAGCAAAATCAAAATGGGTCCAACGACTGATTTCAGAAACTTTGTAAGTGCGGTTATTGATCAAAATGCCTTTAACTCCATTACTGAATACATTACCTACGCCAAGGAGAACACAGGTGGTGAGGTCATTATTGGTGGTGGTTTCGATGATAGCGAAGGGTATTTTATTGAGCCAACAGTTATCCTTGCCTCAGACCCTAAATTTAAAACAATGATCGAGGAAATTTTCGGACCAGTCCTTACCATTTATGTGTATGAAGATGAAGCTTATGAAGAAGCGCTTGAGTTGTGTGATACTTCATCCATGTACGGTTTGACAGGGGCTATTTTCGGCAGGGACAGACAGGCTGTAAGTTTTGCGATGGCGAAACTGGAAAACGCAGCAGGCAATTTTTATATAAACGATAAACCCACCGGTGCAGTGGTCGGACAGCAACCATTTGGCGGTGGCAGGGCATCCGGAACCAATGATAAGGCAGGAGCTTCAAATAACCTTATGCGTTGGATTTCGCCACGGACTGTCAAAGAAACGTTTGTGCCACCAACATCAATTGATTATCCGTTCATGGGTGAAGAATAAGCGACAGCAACATGAATAAGTGGTGAAGTGGCGGGGAGAGACAGTGTACCTGCTAAAAAACATTTCGCCACTGTATTTTGGGTTCAAATTTATTTTCTTAATATCATCCGTTTCATATTGAGAAAAAATACAGCATTAAATTCAGGAATATAATAATTGTAGGGGTCGCACGATGTTGTCTAGAATAGCCTGCAGGGGAGGAATTAGTATAACATATTTGTAATATAACACCCCCCAGGTAATATAAACACTCAATTTGGAGGAGAACATGTTGAGAAAGAAATCGTTGTTCGTATCGTTACTGAGTCTTTCCCTTGTGGCAGGTACCGCGTATGCTGAAGACACCTTAAAGGTAGGTGTTCAGGCCCCTATTACCGGAAGTTATGCTAATGAAGGTCAGGGTATTGATAATGCAACTCGACTGATGGCTGAGCAGATTAACGCCAAAGGTGGTGTGCTCGGCAAGCAGATTGAGGTTATTACCTGTGACGATGAGGGCACAGCCATGAAAGCTGCCATCTGCGCTAAGGACCTTGTAAACAAAGGTGTAAAGATGGTTATCGGTTCGTACACTTCAACCTGTGCTGAAGCAGCTCAGGCAACGTACTACCGAGCAGGTGTCCTGCAAACCAGCGACGGTACCAGTGACACGTTGACCGAGCATGGCTACTGGACATTCTTCAGGAATTCATTTCCAAACAGTGCTGAAGCGACCTTTGCTGCGGACTACTTTATCAATAACAAGAAATACCAACGTATTGCTGTTCTTTCAGACTTCTCCAGTTATGCTGACGGCCTTGGCACAGCAGTCGTTGATGCGGTAAAAGCAGCAGGCGGTGAAGTGGTAGCCAGTGAGAAAGTGAAAGCCGGTGCCCAGAACTTTACTCCTATTCTTACCCAGCTCAAGTCAAAGAACCCCGATGTTATATTCTATGCCGGTTATTATTCTGACGGTGGTCTGATCCGTGCTCAGCAGAAAGCTCTTGGCATTAATGCCGACTTTGTGGGCGGTGATGCGAACGATAATCCGGATTTCGTTAAGTTGGCCGGTCCGGCAGCGGAAGGTGCCTACCTCATAAACGTACCAACTCCCGAAATTCTTCCATATGACCTGGCAAAGGATTTCCTTAATGCATACCAGGCAAAATACAACATGATGCCGCCTTCTATCTGGACCCTCTTAAATGTAGATGGTATGCGGGCATTTGTTCACGCGATGGAAGAAAATCAGAGCTTTGACACCAAGAAGGCGGCCGATTACCTTCACACCTTAAAAGATTATCCTGGAATTACCGGACCCATCTCTTTTGCACCTGACGGAAACAGAGTAGGCAGTGGTTATATGGCTTATGAGATCCAGAAGGACGGCAGCTACAAAATAGTCTACAACCAGTAATACTGGAAGCAGTCTATCCGTAAAATCTGGAGCAGGCGTGAGGTTGCCGCCTGCTCTTAAGGTTCTTCTTATTCGGGACATTATGGATATTTTTTTACAACAACTCGTTAATGGGTTGACCATAGGTTCAATGTTTGCCCTGATCGCACTCGGGTATACAATGGTCTATGGAGTTATGAAACTCATTAACTTTGCCCATGGCGATCTGGTTGCGGCTTCAGCCTTTGTAGGTCTATTCATCTTTGCCGAGCTGTTTGGTAGTGGTACCTCAATTTTCATTGCCATTGCCGTGTTTCTCCTCTCAGCAGTTGTTATTGCCGCCGTGGGAGTACTCCTTGAACGGATTGCTTACCGCCCGCTTCGAACTGCCCCCCGTCTATCCGCTGTAGTTTCCGCTCTTGGTGCCTCAATGGTTATACAGAACGGAATTATGCTTATCTGGGGACCCCAGATGAAAATCTTCCCAGATCTGATTCCGCAGGTTTATTGGGATATTGGTGGAGTTGTAATTAGCTTGATTCAGGTTTTGATCATGGTCCTGTCACTGGCACTGATGATCGCTCTCTATATATTTATTGAGAAAACTAAAATTGGTACAGCAATTCGAGCAAGTTCAATTGATCAGGATGCTGCACGCCTGATGGGCATCAATGTCAATAATATTATTGTAACTATCTTTGTTATAGGTACTTCTTTGGGTGCGGTTGGTGGCCTTTTTATCGGTCTCTATTACAAGGGGATTACCTTCAATATGGGTTGGCAGTACGGATTGTATGCGTTTGTTGCCGCAATTATCGGTGGAATAGGTAATATCCCCGGAGCTATGCTGGGCGGTGTTCTGCTTGGTCTGTTCAATGCATTTATTGCAGGGTATGTCTCTAGTACCTGGTCTGATGCATTTACATTTATACTCCTGATCGTAATTCTGATTGTTCGTCCGACTGGAATTCTGGGAGAAAGGGTGGCGGAAAAAGTATGATGAAAAAATTAGAACGATTCGGATATCCCCTGTTTTTCCTGGTGATGCTGACTCTGCCTGCCCTTTTGGACTCCAGGTGGCTGGCAGTCGCGACAACCTTTGTTGTTTTTACCATCGTTGCTCTCAGTATGGATATTGTCCTGGGTAAAGCCGGCATGTTCAATATGGGGCAGGCCTTGTTCTTTGGGCTCGGCGCATATACCAGCGCGATTCTTAATGCAAAATTCGGCTGGCCCCTCTGGACGACTCTGCCTGCGGCTATCCTGATTCCTGCTTTCTTTGGCGTTATCCTGGCAGGGCCTATTGTTCATCTGCGTGGTGATTATCTTCTGGTGACATCTATTGGATTCAATATTGTTTTTATACAGGTGTTGCAGAACAATCTGGGTGGATTGACCGGAGGGCCGAACGGCATATTCGGGATTGAGGTGCTGAATATCCCAGGATTTACTGATTCTCCCCAGATAGGGGCATATATAGCAGCAATTATTGCGCTGGTTGTCACACTGCTGGTGATGCATAACCTTGAACACAGTAAAGCTGGCCGGGCCCTGCATTATCTCCGCGAGGATGAACTTGCTGCAAGCAGTATCGGAGTGAATGTCAGGGTATATAAGATATTTTCTTTTGCGCTTGGTGCCGGTATTGCCGGAATGGCAGGTACTATTTTTGCCAACCAGTATTCTGCAGTGAGTCCTGAAGCGTTCGATTTCCTGCAGTCTGTTCTTTTTTTCAGTATTGTGATTGTTGGTGGTTCCTCGGTTCCCGGTATTATCCTGGGTGTGTTCGTCATGTTTGTTTTACCTGAGATTTTCAGAGATTTTGCAACCTGGCGCTACTTTATATTTGGATTCGCCATGATATTTACAATGATTTTGAGGCCTCGAGGAATCTGGCCGGCAAAATTCGGCAAAATCCCAAAGAGACTGATAAAGGAAATCAATCATGGCCGTTAACGAACTCATACTAACTAACGTAACCAAACGCTTTGGTGGACTTGTTGCGGTTGATGACTTAAGTTTCCGCGTCAAAGAAGGCCAGATATATGGAATAATCGGCCCCAACGGAGCCGGTAAAACGACAGTTTTCAACTGCATCACAGGAATCCACCCATGTGAAGAAGGATCAATTCGCTGGCGGGATGAAGAAATACGCCTTCTGCCTCCACATGAAGTGGCGCGCCGCGGTATTGTCAGAACCTTTCAGACAATCCGACTTTTCAGCCAGATGAGTGTGGCTGAAAATATCATGAGCGGGAGACATATTAAGAGCAACCAGGGGTGGTGGCATGGAGTATGCCATACTCCGGGGTCAAGACGTGATGAATATGATAACTGGAACAAGGTTGATGAACTGCTTGATTTTTTCGATCTTTCAAAATATGCCGTTAGCCCTGTAGGTTCTTTGGCTTATGGTATTCAGCGTAAGGTTGAAATGGCAAGAGCAATGGCCACGGAACCGACGCTCCTCATTCTTGATGAACCGGCCGCAGGACTAAATGATAAGGAAACGCTTGCTTTACTGGAGACTATTTACAGAATTCGTGAGAGAGGAGTGACTATTCTGCTCATTGAACATGACATGGATCTGGTAATGGAGGTGACTGAGTACCTGACGGTTATCAATTTCGGACGTAAAATTGCTGAAGGAACACCGGCCCAGATCCAGAGCGATCCGGCAGTAATCGAGGCATATCTCGGGAGTGATGATGACGACTTCTAATGACATCCTGTTTAAAATTTCGGATCTTGAGGTTTCTTATGGCAGTATTGCAGCTATAAAAGGGATCTCTCTTGAGGTAAATCGTGGTGAGATAGTGACCATACTCGGTTCCAACGGAGCCGGAAAAACCACCACTATGCGAACGATCAGCCAGTTAATTAAAGCCAAGAGTGGTTCCATAGTATTCAATGGTGTTGAACTTACGGAATTGCCTGCCCACAAAATTGTCTCTCTTGGCATAAGTCAGTCTCCAGAGGGGCGAAGAGTCTTTGGAATTCTCACTGTTGAAGAGAATCTCATGCTGGGCGCCTATTCCCGGAATAAAGTAGATCCGGATGTTGTAAAATGGGTTTATGATTTGTTTCCACGTCTTGAAGAAAGGCGTACTCAGCTGGCAGGAACGCTTTCAGGAGGTGAACAACAGATGCTGGCTATTGGCCGCGCATTAATGAGCAAGCCGTCAATGCTGCTGCTTGATGAACCAAGCCTTGGTATCGCCCCGATTCTGGTAAAGGCAATTTTTGCTCAAATTCGAAAGATTGCTGAAACCGGAGTGACCGTCCTGCTGGTTGAGCAGAATGCACGTGCTGCCTTGAAGCTTGCAGACAGAGGTTATGTTCTTGAGGTTGGTAATATCGTGTTTTCTGGCACTTCGGAGGACCTGCTTTCTTCACCGAAAATTCAGGAAGCATACCTCGGTAAACAGCGTCATTAAGCGGATACCGGATGTTTGTATCTCTCTCGACAAATTGTTTTTAATCAATCATCGAGAGAGATACTGTAGATATCGTTCTTAAAAAGTATTTTTTTTGATCTTGGCGTGCCGCCTTATTATGACCAGACAAGGGAAAGCCTACTGCTATGCACTGATGACCATAGGTTTGTGGTCTACAGTAGCCAGCGCCTGCAAGATCTCACTTCGCTACATTACTCCGGCTGA
>JBFHGS010000224.1:0-8116 GCA_041582995.1 Desulfopila sp.
ATGGGCTACAACCTCAGCCTGATGTCCATGATGGGCATTGTTGCTCTTTCCGGTATCGTGGTGAACGATTCACTTGTTCTGGTCGATTATGCCAATAAGCGCCGCCGCGAAGGTTTTGTTCCTCATGATGCGATCAGAGCCGCTGCGCTACGTCGATTCAGACCTGTCGTACTCACCACCCTCACAACGTTTTTCGGTCTTGCGCCGATGATTTTTGAAACTTCAAGACAGGCCCGGTTCATGATCCCCATGGCACTGTCTTTGGGATTCGGAATTCTCTTTGCAACTATCATAACCCTGGTACTGGTTCCATGTCTCTACCTGATTATTGAAAACAGCAGAGTATATCTTCGTCTGGCCGCTGGAACCACAACAGCCACTGGCAGTTCACGTCTGCAGCAACGCGGAGACAACATCTCTGCCGTCACAGACAGCACTCCGTAAGAAAAAATAAATAGACAGAACTCCGTAGAAGAACTTTTCCATGCGGCTGTACCGGTCGACCTTTCATATCGGCCTGTACAGCATGTATCATTCACAAAATGCATTGTTGCGGTTGCAGCTTGTACTACAAATGAGTAAATACTAGATGCGATTAATCCTGCCTGCCCAGGCGCAGCAGTGTCCTATCTATTTTTATTCGAGGCATATTGTGGCTAGAAAAAGAACCAAAATCAGATATTGTTACGAAGATTACATGAAAACACTCTCCGATGAAGAAATTACCGATTACCAACAGCGATTTATGCCATTGATAAATATCATCGCCGAAGCAGAGGATGATAAAGCTGTTATGGCAATGGCCAAAGAGTACGATACTCAACACGGCTCAGAAATATTTGCCGAAGCAGTTCATCTGACCGTTTACTGCATTGCCTGCAGCAAATTTGACTGCGACTGCTGATATTCGATGATACACAGTCGGAGTTTTGCCAGGACATCAAACCTGAGAAATGTTCATACATGGTAACGGATTACAGGTACGCCATAATAGAACAAGCACAGTTGATTGCAGATAATCGAAGACTGCTATAGCCTATCCATGCAGGAAACCTTGATCGTTCAAAGAGGGGGTGCCTGTGAGCAATTACGAATAAACAGCGAAAGCGCCGGCCAGGTTCTAGCCTTTAAGATCCTTAATATAATACCTTTATTTTCTTCTCATCATCTACTATAATATGCGGCTCAGTGATAAAGCAGCTATGCCAGCCACGAATGCTGCCTCATCACCGAAAAAACATCAACGATACTGCAGTCCCGGAAGGTTCTTTGAACATAATTTTTCTCTTTCAAAGTTGCCTGGAATGATTTCTGTGAGAGCCGATACACTTATACAATCGGTTCCTTCACTACACTGTTTCCCACTTTTACCAGCCGCATCCCTCCCAACAACCATGCTCGCTGCAGGGTTTGCCTTCAAGGGGTGCTCAACAATGCATCATTTGGTCCGGTAACAGTGAAAACGTAGTCGACAGGAGAGAGCAGATGCCGTGTGATTATACCATTGATACCGCCAATCGAATCGCCTACTTCAGCCAATCAGGCACAATCACTATTGATGAGATCTACAATCGCTATACACGGTTCTATCATGATTCCCGTGCCATCAACTGTGACTGTATAATTGCCGACCTTGCAGATACCAATATTCCAAGAATATCAGGAGTAGAACTCGCTCGCCTGTCAATCAACATCGACAGCTATCTCGACAGGCTTAGTCAACTGACTATTGCTTATATCGCCCCGCAGGATCTTCAATACGGTACTATCCGCGTCTGGCTTGCGACTATCGGTGAAGGGCTCTTTAAAAAAGCTGGGGTCTTTCGCTCAACCGAAGAGGCGCACAAATGGTTGGTTGGAGTTAACGCTAGTGCTTACAGATGGGAAAAAGCAATTATACCGGCCCGTAGTATGAATCATGTGGAGGCATAACGACAGCGGATTTTTTTGCAGGCCTCCTAAGGTCAACTCCCTTGCGAGATATTGTCACATCGAAGAGCAGCGAAAGCTTCTATCAGGCAAAGCTACAGTAACTTTACTCCCGATAGCAGGTGGTTGTTTGAGATACTCAGCCATGGGCAGGAAGAAGAACAACTTTACTCCAAGATCAAGACCGATGAGCACTCGTCCCCTGTCCTGATTTAACTGCTCAACATGTCCGGTGATAATGTTGTTACCCTCCTGGCCATTCCGCTCAGGAGCATACACAATTCCCTCGGGGTCAATCTGCAGTTTGAAGTCCTTAATATCACGATCAATCATATCTTCCGGCAACGACAAAAGCAGACGCCCTGCCAGCTGACATTCAGCTCTACCGCCTTCTCTTCTGATAACTAACGCCCGGTAAATATTCTCATTCACCATCGTGGAAAGCATGCCGTGCTCAAGCATTAACGTATGATCAGCCAGCCGACGCCCCTGTGCAAGATAGTGCGTTGAGAAAATGACTGAGGTTTTTTCAGTCCCGTTTATTCTGCTGAGAATTGATAAAATTATTTCCTGATTCTCTTTGTCGACGTTAGCCCCTGGCTCATCACACAGGAGTACCTCAGGACGCAGGGCAAGCGCTCTGGCCAATGCCACTCGTTTACTTTCACCACCGGATAGTTTATGAGCATCTGCATCAACGAAGCTCTGCATTCCTACAAGGTCAAGTACTTCAAGAACCCGTTGCTGTCTTTCAGCTTTACCCATACCACGTATTTTCAGGCCGAATTCAACGTTCTTCCAGACCGGCCCGGTAAACAATATCGGATACTGATCTAGCAGAACAACCCTTCGACGAAGCGCCAGAAGCTGTTTTGCAGAATAGGAGACACTTTCACCGACAAAACGGAGATCTCCGCTGTTGGCCTGATCAAGGAAAGCGAAAAGGTTGAGCAGAGTTGTTTTGCCTGCGCCATTTGGCCCAATAAGCGTATAGATCTTGCCCGCTTCTATCTCCAGATGAGGAATATTCAGTGCTACACGCCCTTTGTATTCCCGCACTACATCATTCAGCTCATACAACATCTACCCGAGTCCTTCCCTGGAAGAAATGAAACAGCATATTCACCGCAAAAGCGATGGTCATCAGGGTCAGGCCAAGCGCCACCGCAAGAACAAATTCCCCCTTGTCGTACTCGAGTGCCATAGCAGTTGTCATGGTACGAGTGAATCCCCTGGCGTTACCACCAAGCATCATAGAGATGCCGACCTCAGCAATTACCCTGCCAAATGCGGCAATTATCGCTGCACAGATACCAAAGCGGGCCTCCCTGATAATAACCAGTGCCATTTGTACATGGGTGGCACCCAGCGTCAAAGCCGTCTTACGGTACCTGTTATCAATACGACTTATTGCAGCAATAGTAAGGGAAGTGATCAGCGGGACAATAAGAATTACCTGACCGATAATTATTGCGTTTTGAGTATACAACAGATCAAGCGGCCCGAGAATACCGCGTCGTGATATAAACGAATACACCACCAGGCCGATGACAACTGTAGGGAGAGCGAGCAGGGTATTGAGACAGGTGAGTACGAACCGTTTCCCTATAAATCGGGAATGTGCTATGAAGAAACCCGCCGGGACTCCGGCAACTGCGGCAATCAGGGTCGATACTATACTGACTTTTAATGAAACTCCAACGATGACCAGTAACTCAGGATCAAAGGAGATCAGTAATAAAAATGCCGACTGTAAACTATCAAGAAGTAGACCCATATTCTATTTAAACCGTTCTTCATGTAAATCGATTCCTGCAGTTCATCCTGCAGAATTTCCTGTAACTCCTGTTATAGTGTATGCATTAATAAAAAAAGGAGAAGCCGACAATTGACTTCTCCTTTTTTCACACAGAAAAAGCAATAAATTATTTAATTACATCTGGAAAAAATAACTGCTTGCCTTCAAGGCGATAGTCACCGATCAGCTTCTGACCGCGTGCTCCTGTAAGCCAGTTGACGAATTCCATTGCCATGTCATACTGTACATGAGGATGTTTCGCTGGATTTACCGGAATAACACCGTAAGGATTAGCAAGTTCCTCATCACCCTCGGAAAGCACTTCCAGCTCGATAGCAGGGGTCTTACCATATTTATATTTGATGTAGGTTCCCCGGTCGGAAATAGTATACGCCTGTTTTTCATCTGCGTAGGTAATGGTTTTGCCCATACCCTGACCGATTGAATGGTACCAGCCATCTGAATTTTCAGGCCGCTTAATAGTGATTTCTGCATTCTCACCGTTCTTTACAACGGTCAATGCCTGATCAACCATCGGCAAACCGCTTACAGCCCAGAGATCCATTTCCTTGGTGTGGGTACCACTTTCATCACCACGGGAGATAAACGGCGCAGAGGCAGCAGCAATTTTTTTCATCGCCTCGGCAGCTGTCGCAGCTGATTTTACACCGGCAGCATCAGCTGCAGGCCCGATAAGAACGAAATCATTGTGCATTACCGGAAAACGTTCAGTACCGTAACCTTCTGCCACAAATTTCATTTCGGGTCCTATGGCATGTACGAAAATAACATCGACATTTCCATCCTGACCATCACGGATCGCAGCTCCGGTACCTTTGGCAATTACTTTCACCTTAATTCCGGTGTCTTTCTCAAGCTCTGGCAGCAGAATCTCAAGCAGACCTGAAGACTGGGTGCTGGTGGTTGTAGACATCTTGAGCACCTTGTCCTCGCAGATACCGTTACCGGCAAACGCCAGACTTACAAACATCAGTGTCACTACTGCAAACATACGTCGCATCATCTTCTTACACCTCTTCATTGAAATTATTCGGAAACATCATTTTTCCACACAAGGAGACGTCATACCCTTCAAGGGAATGTATCAATTGACGAAATTCCTTTTCGTGCAACAAACTTATAAAACTCTGAATTCCCTTTTCAAAAAACCTCTCGCGACTTACCAGGAGATCAAAGCGTTCCCAGCGGAGTGGCAGGAAATCCAACCCCAGCATTCCTGCTACAGCACGAATAGCCGGTGCTGCATCTACCTTTCCCGACATAACTTCAAGGCCCGCATCCAGATGTCGGGAAACCTCATGATGATAACCATTGATATCGCTCGATGAAATTTCAGAGCGGGCTATCTCATAATCAAACAGCAAGCGTGTACCTGTACCGAGATGACGGTTGACAATCGTTACATCTTTTCTCGCCAGATCACTTATAGAGGATATCCCTTTCGGGTTACCCGGTTTCAGCAGGATACCCTGCTCGCGCTGACTGAAATTCACAAAAACAGGTGCCCTGTCCAGTTCCTGCTCTGCAAAATCAAAATTATACTCTTTGTTATCATCCTGAAGCAGATGACACACGCCGATATGACAAAGGCCGCGACGGAGACTTGTTAAGCCCCCCATGCTTCCCTGATTGGAAAAAAATGCCACCGTGTCTTTGCGCAGGGCATGAAAGAGTGAAAGGGCCTTCTGAAAGAGCGGATCGTCACTTCCGGCGATAAGCAAAACACCATCTTCAGATGAATAACCGGCATTCTCCTGTCGGTAATTCAGGATATGTGCATCAAGCCATTCCTCTACCAGACGACGCGGAAACAACCATTTTCCTGTAACTTTAGTAGCAGGAAGTCCCTTTTCGTTCACGAGAGAATAGATCATTTTCTCGTTCACCTTAAGTAACTGCGCTACTTCTTTGGTTGTCAGAAATTTGTTGCCCGGTATGCTGTTCATTCTCTCTTTCCTTTATATTTCGGTACTTCTCACGCGTAGCGCCTGATTTATACATGCTCTAGGAAATTGTCAATTTATCCCGGATATTTTCACCACGGATGACCAAAAATAACTAAAAATAACAGATAGAACAATTTTATTCTGGTCATTCCTTACGACATCCACTCGTTGTGTTACGACTGCTTTAGTTTGATTGTCAAACATCTTGACAATCAAACTTTTATCTGTTTTGCTGGGCCCACTTTTGTAATTTATTATTCTTCCCGGAGACACAGCATGGAAATAGAACCCTTATTCATTGCAGCCCTGCAATCCAGTTTTCTACTCGGCCTTATTCATGGTATCAACCCTTGCGGGCACTCCTGGTTAGTCCTTACGCCATTTATCACCGGGGAGAAAAAAGGCAGCAGAGTCGCAATTCTTACATCTGCTTTTCTTTTCGGAACAGCGCTGGCCTGCCTTGCTCTGGGAGCAACACTGGGGACAATCTCCGGATTATTGCCACCGGCCGCAAGTTTCTGGGTCGAAATCGGCACATCCGCATTACTTATCATCATCGGTTTTTTGTTGCTGTATAATCCTGAAATAT
Source organism: Desulfopila sp. (assembly GCA_041582995.1). Classification (GTDB taxonomy): domain Bacteria; phylum Desulfobacterota; class Desulfobulbia; order Desulfobulbales; family Desulfocapsaceae; genus Desulfopila. The sequence goes on from JBFHGS010000224.1 coordinate 6,284, forward strand.
TACATAAACATACTCACGACCACAGCCATGACCATGAAGACCATGATCAACACCACTGCTGTGGACATCACGGTCACGATCACCACCACGATCATGAGCATGAACACGGGGCTTGCCAGCATACCTGCAACGATTCCGTCCCCACAAAAGCAGGAACAAAAGGGAAATGGCTGGCACTCAGCCTCTTTGGTATAGGATTCATCAACATGATCATCCCCTGCCCGACCGCCGCCGTCATGTACGGTTACGCACTCAATTCAGGAAGTGCGCTTACTGCTACTCTGGTATTCGGCAGCTATGCCGTTTCAACCGCGATCGCAGTTGGTCTGGTAATATATTGTATATTCAGGATAACAACCATGGCAGGACGGCTGCAAAAAGACTGGGTTGAACCTCTTATCATGCGTACAGCCGGTATTATTATCGTGATTTTTTCAGGTTACGGTCTGTACAGCAGCCTGGCAGCATAACGTCCCATCAAGCTCCTATTTCCTATATCATTTAAGGGTATTGCATGACGGAATCTCACTCGCCCCAGAAATCATCAACTGAAAGGTTATCTCAACAGCTTGTCGAATTCTACGACAAAATAAACTCATGGGAATGTTCAGTTGTTCGTGGCAGCGGTCTTTCGCCCGCCCAAGTCCACACAATTGAGGTTATCGGCCATCAACAAAATATGCGCATGAAGGAATTGGCCGAACGCCTCGGAATCACAACCGGCACTCTCACCGTCGCAGTCGACAAACTTGAGAAGAAAGGATTGGTAATCCGCAAGCCGCACGAGCATGACCGTCGCTCCTGGCTTGTGGCACTTACCGAAAAAGGCCAGATTACTTTCGCGCAACATCACCGTTTCCATAACGATTTTACTGAAGAAATTTCAGCAGGTTTAACGCATGAAGAAGTTACACAACTCTCTCATCTTATCGCCAAACTACTTGCCAGGATGTAGTTGCATTCCCCTTCAATATCAGCTCTCTCCCATTTTCGGTTGAAAGATTAATAGAGTAAAAACAGTGAGACGGGAGAGTTCGCTTCCCGCCGTGGTCTGCTACCGCCAGGCAATTTGGGAAACTCTTTCTCAATTGACAACCTCACCATGAAAAATGTATGTTTCTGGCCATTAACGTGATATTCGGTCATTTCAGCTGAGTTACTCCGGTCAGGTAATGATGCATCAGGGCTGAACACGCAACAGGTATATGTCCGACATGACGTTACCAGAATTTCACATCCGCCCGGCAGAGACTTATGGAGTATGAAAGAGAAGGTGTTTACACACATGATCCGGCTGAATATTCACGAGAATACTCTACACGTCAGATCATTAATGACATCCTTCGAATCTCACTTGAACCATATCTTTTCAAAGAGTTACTCGAACACATTCTTGACTATATTGTCTCAAGAAAGGGCCTTCACCTGAGCCCGCAAGCAGCAATTTTTCTGGTAGAACCAAACTCTCAATTTCTCACCTTAAAAGCTTCCTGTGGCTTTTCTGTACATCAGGAGGATCGTTGTGCCAGTGTAAAAATGGGTTTCTGTCATTGCGGACGTGCAGCTTCAAACGGCTCGATTCACTATTTTTCCTCCCGTCCTCCTCTCCACCTCAATAACTCTGAACAGCCATGCCCCTCAGGCCATTACTGTATACCCATCAATCGTGATGAGCAGCCTATTGGCTTGCTGGCTCTGTACGTCACAGAGAGTCATGAGCTGTCAATTGAAATGGAACAGTTACTGGAAGCCATTGCCAATATCCTGGCGACAGTAATCGAAAGCCAGAAGATGGACCAGCAAATGATCGAACTCGTAAATGATCTTCGCATC
>JBFHGS010000225.1:0-8047 GCA_041582995.1 Desulfopila sp.
ATACGTATGTTTTGAATTGTCAGGAGGCAGTGCGTGAAGGAATTGCTTGAGTCTGTTATGGCGGAGATGGAGACATTTCTGGCGAAGTGGGCGGAATATATGGAGCAGGCGGGATATCTCGAACATACGACAGCGAAAAAAGAGGACTGCATTCTGAGTCTCCGGGGTCTTATTGAACCTCTTCAGGCCTATCTTGATACAGATGCATCGCTCGCTTTTCCATCAATTCTGCAGAACAACAGGGGATTGGCTGACTTTCTCGTTCAGACAGGTAGGAGGCATCAGGTCAGAGGGCTGAAGGCGGAGATGTTTTTCGGTTGTTTTAAGACGTTGTTGCATGCCATAGAAGATATCATCCTGAATTCTGATCTGCCTGACAGCGTGAAGCTGCATGGGTATATCGAATTCCGCAGGGCAGTGGATGGCATCGAAACAATAGCAATCTCAGATTGGGATAATCCCGGCCGTGATGAGAAGCTCAATATGTTGGCAGAGAAAAATCGCAGCCTGACGCTTGAAAAAAATAAGTACGAAAATATTTTTGAATCTACTTCCGATATGGTTCTTGTCGTTAATGACGAGGGCATGGTTCTTGAGATGAATAGTTCTGCCAAAGATCGTTTTGGCTCTGAAGTTCTCGGGCAGAAAGTATTCAGATATCTTGGTTGCGGGGGAGATTCGGCAGCAGAATTTTTAGACAGGTACCCGCATGGCTGCGACCATGAGCTCAGTATGAAGAATCGCACTGAAATCTATTCAATGGTCACTGTACCCTTGAAAAAAGTTTCTCTTGCGTCTGCGGGCTACGTCATCATTCTTAGTGATATAACAACGATTGTCGATCAGAGAGTACAACTTGAGAAACTCGTGTCTGAACGGACAGAAGCAATGACTCAATCAGAGCAGCTTTTTCGTTCACTGTTCACTTCTGCCGGGGAGGGAATTCTGCTGGTGGATACTTCCCTGAAGATTATTCAGGCCAATGAAAAGAGTGCCAACATGTTCGGCATGACCCGGCAGTGGCTGGAAGGCGCAAATTGTGTAAAAATTATTCATCCGGATAGTATCGATAGTCTCCGTCAGGCGGCCTCAATTGAGGAAGGCCATGTCTGGCATGGAGAGGTGAATGGTATTACCGGCAGCGGTGACGCATTTCCTGCAAGCATAACGGTGAACAAATTTCAGCTTGGCGGAGATAGCTTTCTGCATTTGATCGTCAGAAACATAACCCAGCAGAAATCCATGGAGCGGTATCTGCGGGAGGAGAAGACTAAAGCCGAAGAAATGAATGTCACTCTCCGAAACGTCATGAAAGCTATAGATAAAGATAAAGAAGAACTTGGGCTTTCCATTAGCCAGAAAGTAACCACAAGTATCATTCCATCTTTACAGAAACTTGCCGCCGAAGATAACGGCGATGTTCGGGATATGTACATGAAAATACTTCGTGATCAGCTGGCTGGATTGACCAGGTCATCCGGTGCCATCAGCAACGAGGATATTATACGCCTGACAAAGTCCGAAGTGCAGGTCTGCCAGATGATTCAAGCTGGGAGCACCAGTAAAGATATTGCGGATGCCATGTCCATATCCATAGAAACAGTGCAGACACACCGTAAAAATATCAGACGGAAGCTTGGGCTGAGTGGAAAGGACGTAAATCTCTTTGCCTACCTCAATACGTAAAACACCTGTCAGCTCACGTTTTAGATAAACATCAGGTGGGATTTGAAAGGACTCACCTTTATCTCCATTATACATCACAGGCAAAACCATCTTTCAGAAACGTACACAATGTGTATGAGGCATCCAGAGTAACTGTACCAGCCACTCTCCGCGAAATATATTAATGGGTATGCTTGTATACCCATTAAATGCCCAATAGGTCCCATTTACTCCCATTTCATACCCGTTTATTCTTTATGAAAATTAACATGGGGTACTGAATATGGACAGAGTGAAACTCCTCGAAGCTTTCAGAGATTTTTTTCATTACGGCCGGAAAGAACAACTGAAAGACTCTTACACCACAATTACCGCTGTCTGCACGACGGACACCAATCGCGAAAACATCAACTGGGATGCAGAAGAGTTTGTGTTTAACAGGCTTTTTGTCGGCCCGATGTCACCCCTGGCCCCTGCAGTTGCTTCTGTCTATCTGGAGCCGGAAGGGCTGATTCAGGGATCTGTGACTGCTGAAATCCGCAACTTTTATATGTCAATAGGGCTAGCTCTTGAGGATGTCGGCAGAGAACCGGAAGATTGCATTGCCTATGAACTTGATGCATGCAGACATCTGTTGCTTATGGGCAAAGAATTACCGGAGGCTGATGAGACGTACAATGCTTTTATTCGTGAGCATATGGCAGCATGGGTTCCGGAATTTTCCAGACGGGCAATAGAGAATTGCGGTGAATCTGTGGCCGTGAAAGAGGTGCTGGTGCTGTTGTCACAATGGCTTGCAAGCGAGACGTATACTATAGGGCAAAATAAGGAGATGGCATGAAAAAAGAGATGGATAAAACTGAAAAGTCTGTCGTGTGTCCTTTCAGCAGGCGCGGGTTTCTGAAAGGAATGGTTACGGCGGGAGTGCTGGCGTCGATACCAGCCGGAATCCTCAAGGCAAATGCCTGGGATCGCATTCACTACGAAGGGGAATATGACATATTCCGCAACGCCTGTCCCAGAAACTGCTATGACACATGCAGTATCAAATCCTATGTGCGCAATGGCGTACTGGAATTCATCGAGGGTGCCCAGGAATCAACATTTACCGACGGTGCTCTATGCGTGAAAGGCTATGCCTATCCGCGCAGGGTCTATAGCCCGGACAGGATCAAATATCCGATGAAGCAGATCGGCAGGGGAACAGGTAACTGGAAGCGCATCAGTTGGGATGAAGCGTTATCCGAAATTGCCGGTAAGATCCAGGAAATAAAGAAAAAGGATGGCAGTCTGCTGGGGATGGCTCTTGATAAATACTCTGGCAACTTTGGCATAACCCATTATGGCGTTGAGGGAATGATGAGTTCTCTCGGCTATACCAGTCGTTTTGTCGGGACTCCCTGCTGGCCTGCGGGTATCGATGCCCAGAACTTTGATATGGGTAACATGTGGTGCAACGATCCTGAGGATTTCGTTAAAGCAGGATACATTATCATCTGGGGTGGTAATCCGGCCTGGAACTCCATGCATACCATGAAGTTTATCTATGAAGCGCAGGAGAGAGGAGCCAAGCTGGTAGTGATTGATCCGCTCCTGACGCAGACTGCTGCCAAGGCTGATCTGTACATACGGGTGAAGACGTCTCAGGATGGGGTGCTGGCGCTGGGAATGGCACGTCACATAGTGGATAAGGGACTTTACAATACAGAGTTTGTCGAGAAGTACAGCAAGGGTTTTGATGACTTTGTCAGTTACCTGAAAGAAAATATCACAGTCGAATGGGCAGCAGAGCAGAGTGGTGTACCAGCTGAAATGATACGCCAGATTGCCGAGGAGTATGCTCTGACCGATCCCGCTACAATATGGGCCGGATACGGGTTACAGAGGCATATAAATGGCGGGGTAAATGTGCGGGCAATTGATGCCCTGGCGGCCATGACAGGTAATATCGGTAAAGAGGGTGGTGGTGTAAGGTACGGGCAGCTTCAGGGCTGGGGATTCAATTACAATGCCATGATTCAGAAGCAGCCAGAAGGTTCTGTCGGTTATCTGGGAAAAGACAAGATAAAGAGTGAGTTTACCATAGAGCAGGAAGGTGGCGCGCAGTACTCGGACAGGACTATTAATATCAACAAACTGGCTGAGTCGATTTTAACCACAGATGAACCACCTATCCGGCTGCTATGGGTTGCCTGTAAAAATCCATTTGCCCAGGACTTTGACAGACCGAAACTGCAAAAGGCCTTTGATAAACTGGAAATGGTTGTCGTGGTGGATCAGTTTTTCAATGAAACTGTGCAGAATGCCGATATTGTTCTGCCGTCAACAACTCTCTTTGAGGAGTATACGGTCAACGTCTCTTACTGGCATTACTGGTTGAGTATTAATGAGAAAGCGATCCCGGAACAGTATGAGGCCAGAAGTGATCTGCAGATTGCGGCAATGCTTTCCAAAAAAATGAATGAAATAGAACCAGGTTCCTGCACCTTCCCGCAGATAATGGATACAAAAGTGTGGATGGAAAAAGAGTTTAATGAAGGAATTTACAAATATTTCGGCATTAAAAACTGGCAGGAGTTACGGAATGGACCGAGGAAAGCAAAACTCACATCCAGTGCTGCGTGGCATGATCGAAAATTCGGAACCCCATCGGGGAAATATGAATTTAGTTCAGATCTCGCCGCTGAATATGGTCATAGCAAGTTGCCGGAATACAAGGCCAGAAGAACGGCATATGACAAATTCAGAGTACTTACTCCGCACACGCAGTTCGGTCTGCACTCCCAGTTTGTAAATATTGATTATATAGAAGATTTCAATAAGGAGCCTCTTGTCTATATCAATCCGATTGCTGCTAAAGCGAAAAACATCGGTGATGGCGACATGGTGAGGGGCTTTAATAAAGTCGGCAGCGTGACTGTGAAGGCGAAACTGACAGATAATGTGGCTGAGGATGTGATTCTGATGTACGAGGCCTGGTTCCGAAAGGCAAATTATAATGTCCAGAATCTGGTGGATGATGAGTCCTCGGACATGGGGAGCTTCAAGACAGGTGCTCCGGGCGTGGCCATTCATGATCAGTTTGCAGATATAGCGAAGGCGTAAGGAGAATATGATGAAACAACAGCTTGCCTTTATGGTTAACTCAAAAAAATGTATTGGTTGTTACTCCTGTGCACTTGCCTGCAAGAATCAGTATCACCAGGAACCGGGTATAGTGTGGCGGGATCTGACGCCTCTTTCAGAGGAACATTATCCACACAGTGATCGGGCATTTTACTCCCTTGCCTGTAATCATTGTGCCAAACCTGTCTGTGTTGAAGTGTGTCCGGTCGGGGCACATGTGAAGCGGGAAAAGGACGGCATCGTCGTGCATAGTGCAGACAAATGTGTCTACTGTCATGCCTGTATCGATGAGTGTCCATATGGTGCCGCAAAAGATAACACAGTGCTCGAGAGGGCAGAAAAATGCAGCATGTGTGTTGAACGTGTTGATGCGGGTTTGAAACCTGCATGTGTGCTGGGGTGTCCAACCAAGGCTCTTACCATTGTCGACCTGGCAACACTTGATAATCCGAAGGCGGAGCAATATCCGCCGGGATTTCCACAGCACGCAGAGCTGAACCCGTCTACACGGTTCATCAGGCCGACATTTCCAGAACTGGTGTTGGCGAAAAAAGACTCGTAACAGGTATGCCCGGGATTAATCATCCTGGGCATAATTAACCATGAAAACATATGTAATGGTCGCGCTGCTGTTATTGCTATCTGTGTCAGTTACATCAGCGGGAGAGTATACAGCTGCTAAAAATGTATGGTTGCATATTCCGGTTTCTTTACCTGAAAAGAAAATTGGCGGTGGAGATTTTTACAACCTGAGAGTCGAACCGGCGATGGCTGATACCAGCCTCGAATATACCCTTGAAGCAGATGGGCTACGGGTACGATCAAATGTAGCAGGAGAGTACGTTTTTCGTCTGGTGATCAATCATATTACAAAATCAAGCTGCGCGGGTGTTAATGTCCGGCAATATCAGCATGAGGATATTGTGCTGCATGTCGCAGAATGACAAAGTTATGTGTTCGGTACTATCCTTTTTTTACCGTGTGAAAAGAGATAGCGTCATTCAGGCGAAATTTGTTACCCTGTTTGAAAGATGGAGTGTGTGTCGGAAGGTTGGAAGGTAAACAAACTGAGGAGCTCTACAATGTCTGATTCATATCGTGCCTACCAGATAACAAAAGATGATGCGGGGCAGAAAACGACGCTGACAACACTCACCGCAGCTGATCTGATGGCTGGTGATGTTACTGTTCGTGTTGAATATTCAGCAGTTAATTACAAGGATGGCTTGGCTATGACGGGTAGTGCTCCCGTTGTTCGCCGATTTCCGTTGACTCCGGGCATTGACTTTTCAGGTACAGTAACAGCAACTGAAAATAGTTCATTTGCTGTGGGGGATAAGGTCGTCCTGAATGGTTTCGGGGTAGGTGAGGTTCATAGCGGCGGCTTCGGTGAGATGGCACGAGTTGATGGTAACTGGCTGGTGCGGTTGCCGGCAGGCTTGACCACGCGGCAGGCTATGGTGGTCGGAACTGCCGGTTATACTTCGATGCTCTGTGTTATGGCTCTTGAAAGACACGGAATTACTCCTGACAGCGGCAATATTCTGGTGACTGGTGCAGCAGGCGGGGTTGGAAGTGTGGCAGTAGTGCTGCTCAGTAAACTGGGCTACCGGGTTGTCGCGGTCACCGGAAGAATGAAAGAGACTGCTTTCCTGAAGAGTCTCGGCGCGGCCGAGGTTATTGAACGGCAGCCGTTCTCCGAAAAACCTCGGCCACTCGCGAAGGAGTTGTGGGCGGGTGCTGTAGATGTTGCAGGTGGTAATACTCTTGCAAATGTCATAAGCCAGATCAAATATGGTGGCGCGGTCGCAGCCTGTGGCCTGGCTGATTCAATGTCTCTGCCAGGATCGGTGGCGCCTTTTATCCTGCGCGGGGTGACGTTGTATGGTATCGATTCGGTTATGGCTCCAATCGAAAAGCGTCAACTGGCGTGGCAGCGTATTGTACGGGATCTGGATTTCGAAAAGCTTGAAACGCTGTGTAATGAGATAACCCTTGAGCAAATTCCGGCTGCCGCAGAAGCTATTCTGGCAGGGAAGATTCGGGGACGGACAGTCGTCAAAGTGAGCTAATCTGCCACTTCATGGTGAAGGAAAGGTGGTGAGTGGAAACATCACCTTTCCCTCATGTCATCCTGGTAAGAAGGCCGAAAGCCGGATTGGAATTCTGTTGTGATATCAACCTGTGCAGCGTATTTTGAAACAGAATCACTGTATATTCATTGAGGCTGCACGAACAGTTGTAACAACATTTTCAGGTAACGGAATATACCCGAATCTATCTGCTATTTTCTGGCCATTATCAAGGCAGTAGTTGATCATTTTTTTGACTGCTTCAGCTTTTTTGGGATCGTCGTACTTTTTGTAAAACATCATCCAGGTGTACGTTGTAATTGGGTACGATTTTTCACCGGCAGGGTCTGATAACCACACGATCATGTTTTCCGGAATTTCGGCATTAGCTAGGGCGGCCTGGCCGCCTTCAAGCCCGGGGGCAATATACTTCCCGTCTCTGTTCTGCAGACTGGCCATTGTATGGTTAGCCAGCAGGGCAAAGCCGTAGTCAATATATCCGATCGCGCCAGGGGTTTGTTGAACTCCCCCGGATATACCGAGATTGAGGGCATATTTTTTCAGGTGTAAAGCTTCGGGCCAATGAATTGTTTTGCCGTATCCCGGTCCATTCTCAAATTCTTCAGAGATTGCACTCAGATGTTTTGTAAAGACGAATGTCGTTCCCGAACTGTCGGCCCGGGTGATCACTGTGATATCGAGATCGGGTAGTTCGATATCCGGATTTGCTTTTGCAATAGCCGGGTCATTCCATTTTCTTATCTGACCGAGGAATATTTGCGGGTAGACGCTTCGAGGCAGTTTAAGATTATCGACACCTTCCAGGTTGTACGCAAGTACTACCTCACCAGCGGTCATTGGCAGAAGTTGCACCCCTTCTTCGACTACTGCGATTTCCGTGTCATTCATCGCAGCATCACTGGCGGCAAAATCGACAGCATGGTTTTGAAAATCCTTGATTCCGCCACCAGACCCTTTGGCGATATATTCTATGTGAAAATCTGTATTGTCACGGTTAGATAGCATGAACCAGAGAGCGTAAATCTGGTAGGGGAAACTGGCACCGGAACCTGTAACTGGTAGTGTACCGGCGGTTACAGATTGTGCAGAAGAGCAGATGGCGATTACGCAGAATACCACAAGACGAAGCAACGGATTTCGTTTCATTAAGATTTACCTGCTGA
>JBFHGS010000226.1:0-8034 GCA_041582995.1 Desulfopila sp.
GAAGATTGTTCTGCAACAGAAGACGAGATGGTGGCTACAATCTCATTCACCCGATTGATTACTGCAGAAATTTCGTTTATCTCCTGCGTTGTCTCCTCTGTTGTACCCTGTACCTCGCCAATCTGACGCTTGATATTTTGGGTTGCCTCTGCAGTCTGTTTAGCCAGTTCTTTAATCTCATTGGCTACAACTGCAAACCCTTTTCCTGCGTCACCGGCACGTGCAGCTTCAATAGTTGCGTTCAAGGCCAGCAGGTTAGTCTGCTCGGATATTTCCGTAATTGTTTCAGTGACCGTATTAATTGCCTGAGCAGCTATCTGCAGTTCATTAATTTTACCTGAAGTATATTTTGCCTTGGTCACCGCCTCTTTTGAAATCATATGTGCCTGTTCAGAGTTCTTAGCAATCTCCGAGATAGTCGCACTCATCTCCTCCGCCGCACTTGCAACCATAGACGCATTGGTTGTGGACTGCTCCATACCTGCCGCAACACTGTTGAGGTTAGCACTCATTTCTTCTGCAGCGGTTGCTACATTTTCAGATCGGCGTGAAGTCTCACCAGCATTAAGAGAAAGCCCTTGTGAAATTGTGGTAAGAGATCGAGCCGATGCATCAACTTTTTCAGTATCAATAGCAATGTCTTTTATGATCCCCTGCAGTTTATCTATAAAGGTGTTGAACCATCTGGCCATTTCTCCCAACTCATCTTTGTTCGCAACCGACAGACGTTTGGTAAGATCGCCCTCTCCCTGCGCTATATCCTTCAGACTCGCAACAACGCTATTAATCGGGTCAGTGATCGCTTTAGCTGCAAAGAAAACTACAAGAGAAACGACAAGCAAGGTGACGGCAGTAACAATTATGATACTATTCCTAATAGCGTTAGCTGCCTTAAGCAACTCATCACTATCCTGAGAAAGGGCAACGCTCCAACCTTTAAGAGGAACCGGCGCATAACCGGCAATCTTCTTTGTGTCTTTAATAACATAAGAAGATACACCGGTTTTACCCGAGAGCATCGAGTTAGTGATAGATTCCATTCCCTGTAGATCTTTCAAATTTAATTTCAGCAGATTTTCAGAGTCAGGGTGGGAAATGACAAAGCCATCCCTATTGACCATAAAAGCATAACCGGTCTCACCGACTTTCTTTCTGGTTACTATATCTGTCAGGGCAGAGGCATTCATCGGCATACCAAAAATCCCAAGGAACTCCTTGTCTGCAGAATATATTGGTGCACACACAACAGAAATGAGCTCACCGGTAGATTTTGAAATGACGAGTTCTCCTACAACCGCCTTCCCTGTCTGCTTTGCCTCCTGAAAATAATCTCTACCGGAAACTTCTGAACCTTTGTATTCAGAACCATCTGATCTTTCTCCGGTATAGAGCTTTCCTGACGGGTCCGTCACAAATATCCCCAGATACTGTCCACCAAGTTGCTGATACATTTCTTTCATCGACTTACGCAGTATCAATACCTGATCGGCAACACTCTCAGATCCGAGCTCTTTTACAAGCTCCCCAACCTCTCTGACCAGTGAATTCGCTGCATAAGCCGTGGCCACTTTTTTCTCTTCACCAAGTACGGAATCAACAAGACTAGCCACATCAGTTGCCCCGCTCTGAATTGCAACCATTGCCTGCTGCTCAAGCGCACTCGATGCTTTATATGTTGAGATAAACCCTACAATGGCAAGCGGAACAATCACCGCAAGACATCCACCACATACCAACCGAAAACCTATCGAGTGTCTATTCATTCCCAATCCCTCTGAATGCTCTCTCTGTTACATAAACCATATAAATACATCTAATTACCTCTTAATTTCAGTTTGATCAGGTGAGGTGTGAACTGCATTCGTTGAATGCCAACCCATGCCTCTGTATCTGCTCAATATTTGCTTCGAAAACACACTGCTATATATACTCCCCTAACGCCTGACACCTCACCATTCTTGTTGAAAAAGAGGGGTAATCAGATAAACAGAAGATGAGAAATTCTCATCCGTCCTTTATATGTATACACTTTCACGGATTGGAAATACCAATACCATCAATTCCTAGTCTATGAAGAACGAGCAATCAATGTCAAGAAAACATTGGTTACAAAACTACTCCAACCCAATGCCTAACTCATTAAGTTATCACACAAAAGCAATATTACAATCTGATCACCCCTTAATTTCAGCTCGATCAGGTGAAGCGACAGGAGTGAAGAGTGTGGTGTGAACTGTATCCGGCAATGGCCCAACTATTAACCTCTATCTGCGTCATTTGAGACAACAAAGACATACTGCGTTGTATACTCCTTACAGCAAACACCTAACATCTCTCCATTCTAACGGAAAAAAAAGGGGTAATCGAATGTTACACTATGCACTTTCCGCTGATGAGCTCATACAAAACAACACATTATCAGCCACATATTTAACACACGTTATACTTTCCGGTAACAGCGTTCTCCAGATCAACGTAGCTATCTTTTTCCTGTGCTATAATGCCTGTATTTTTGGGTCAACAACCAAAGAAGGGATTCTCAAATCGACAACTACAAAACATCAGTAAGTTCTCCGAGAAAATGTCCGTATCGGAATTTACGGTCAACAGAAATGTGAATTTTCCATATCAGGCCCTAATAAAAATTACTTACAGCGAACACAACTCAGATGTAATCATCCGCCGAATACGAAATTAAAACAGCATCACGCTTTAAGTGGTCTGCCAGTGAGCACTGCGCCAAAGTAATATCGTTCGCTTTTTCTTCAGAAGATTCAGTCAGAACATTCCGCCAGTCAAGACGCAGCTGCAGTGATTCGATCTGCATTACATTTTTAGGGGCCGCAAGATGAGTCGTGAGAATTTCAAGCCAGTCCGCAGGAGTTTCATAACCTTCACGTTCTTGGTTGAGTTCAGCCTTCGCCTCCTTCAACATAGTCTCTACCTTTTCTAGCTTTTCAGGGTCATCAGGGTTGTCATGCCCAAAAAAATTTTTAGGCTGATTGCCTTCCAGAAAAATACGTGACATGGCCTGAAGCCTTTCCAGATGTTCATGCAACTCACGAATATCCGTTCTTTTGGTAGCCAGTTCTTCCGAAACAGCTCCAAGAATCATCTCAAAACAAACGTTTGCCAGTTTATTTCGCGATGATTCAAGGGATGTTGCAAGCCCTACAATTCTATGATCAGAAAAGGTCAGCGATTTCATCCGGGCATCTTGAATAATCATTTCGCCTTGAATTTTCGGACCGAAAACAGTCGTCTCCTTCTGGACCATTGTGAGAATTGCAAACCTCTCCGGCCCCTCAGGACGTGCTAAAGCAGATGACTTTTCCTGCTTTTGAATAAGATCTTTCAAGGTGACAGACGAACCGAGAAAGGCAGCATGAATGAGCGGGTCAGCGTCGTAATCGGACTTTTCCAACAGTATCGGGCCGGGAATCTCCTCTACCATCTCCCTGCAATACTCCAGACAAACCTGAACCGGTTCGCTCAAATGTTTTCGATACCCACTCGCTAAACGAATTTTAGGTTCAACAGTCTCAACCACATGTTCAATGAGCTCTTTTTCAAGCTCTCGATCTTTCAGCCAGAAATTAAACCGTGTAAAAAGCGATAGAGAAGATTCTGATAAGGAACCCATAGTACGCTCCGTAAATGTTGTATGCTTTTCACCATCACGCCAGTGAAGGATCTGCCCCTAGTCGTAGCATACAACATGAATCGATAACTCAAAAGCCATACTCAATTCTTGTATTTCTTCTATCTTTTACCGTTACCCGATGACAACAGTCACCACATTGGAGCTGCCCAGCAGCTCTCTAACACCCCTTCAAACTTTGTACATGGCAAATCTCTTGAAATCACGAGTTGTTATTGGGTTACAATCAAATTGCTGCCGATGCGACTGTTCTTTTATTTGAATACCCTCTGCCATACTGCTATTCTACTAATGGCAATTACCATAGCCTGACACGCATCTCATGTTTTTCATCTTTTGCTTTTGATATTAGACTGTTATTTATCATTACGCATTTCCGGACGCGGCATTTCTTTCTGTATTCATTTGATCTTCTTAAACAATCCGTCATCTGCCTGACTGCTTGAGATATTCGTAAGTTTAGCCTGGCAGATACCGTTTTTGTATCTTATTCACCGTAGGCATAGGTTTTGTTGCTAGTGATGTGAGAGAGTCTGAAACTACATTTTTATTACCCAGCAATGACTGCGTCAATTCTCGAAGAGTAGTGGGGGCACGACAATGATACGTATCTAAATACAAAAGCACCTATGGAGGATTTAATGAAAAAAATAATCATGTTCATCGGAGCTATGACGTTACTTTTTGCCAGCAAAGCTCTTGCTGAATACATACCAGTACCGATAACTGCCGAGGAAGCTTTTGATGCAGTTCAGCTGCAGATCGACCCTATTTCCGGAATTGACAGTAGTGTTGTCCTGGTAGATGTCAGATCTCGCGCAGAATATTTCTGGGTGGGTAGTGTCTGTCAGATGGACACAATCATCACTTCAAATGGTACAACTATCACTCCGGATATTGGTAAGGTTAAGCTGAGTAATGATGGCCGTCTCCTCACATTTTCTGTTGATGGGATGTACCGTAGACTAAATGTCAGGAATGTCGCTGAAGCAACACTAAGTCCCATATCCGTGAATATTCCATTCAAATTGTGGGATGAAACTGCCATGGCACTTGTTCCGAACCCAGACTTTACCAGCGAGGTCGAAGCGCTTGCTCTAGACTACAAAAAAGTGATTTTTTTCTGTCGAAGCGGAGTCCGTACTTCAGCGCTGACCAACGATTTTGAGACTGGTCTCTTTACTGAGATTTATGAGATTGATCAACCTGATGGCCAAATTGGCAACGGTGGATTTGAGGGATCTTCGTATAAGAATGTCTATAACGGCTATCGCGGATTTCCAGACAGAATGACTGAGGTGCAGGACCATTTTTCTGTCTCATGGAAAGATTTTGGATTTCCAATCAAGATAGGTATGAAACCTTGACACAAGGTTGAGTAATCTGCCATTGATTCTATGTAACCTTATTGAGGGTTCCAAAATGCTACACAATTAGATTACGTTTTTACAAGGTTGATATCATCAGATTAGGAAAACGTAATTTCTGAAGAGGTATCACGTCATGCCCCCATTCAGTGAATTAACCCAAAAGCTATTTTTTCAGGAGTTACAAGATCTCTTACGTTTGAAGGCCTGATACTCTGTGGTTGTTGATAATAGCGAGGATTTCATTTTTGCTGAGATTATGGCCATAAATCTCAATGCTGAGTTGCATCGCAATCTCTTCATCACTCACCCCGCTATTCTCAGCTTTATACGCTTCGTACTCAAAGTAGATATTGTGCTCACGGCTATAATTATAGAGCACATAAAAGCCAACAAAAAACCATTTGTATCGCTGTTCTACATGAGCTAACTCATGATTTAAAAAGCTCTTATCTTCCCATACCGACTCATCCAGGACAACAACAGGACCATAATTCCCAGCCGGGACATCGTACTCACCCGGCTCATATGACACCGGCAATATCACGTTATTACAATCTTTTATCTGCAGTACCGGACATATCTTATAGACAAACCTCAGGGAGTATTCAAGATTATGACAAATGGCTATTCCCGTGTAGGTACATAATATTAATGCAATACCGATAGAATACGCCGCCGTGACGATAGATATTTTCCGAAGCACAGCTGTAATCATCTGTTGGAGCCTCCAACACACGTTCTGTTGGCAATGGTGTATGATCAATAATTGCTCTGACAGAAAACTTTAGGGCGATTTCCCGTCATAACAAAAGCTTAATAGATCAACAAACCTAGTCCACCTCGAAGAAGATTACAACTTTTCTAAACATATCAAACACTTTTGACACTATCCTTATGACAGGTTCAGCGTTGGCAATTCGCTTGAAAGATATCTGTTATCAATGTCTCCAGGTCACTGGAAACACATTGAAAAAAAACACATAATTTCAACCCGGAAGAAACTATGTATCTGTAACATATAAAGATAATACCATCAGTAAAAGCGAGATGACTACCAGTAGCGTATATGTGATGGGTTCGGGAAATCACAGAATCAACCAGGCCGACCAGATTACATGTCCAGAATATTGTCGATGGCAATGGCCGTGTCGTCACCTGCGATATTATTCAGGTGGTTGGAATATTCGACTCAGTCGATGAATTTGATGAAACCTGCAGCATCACCAGGAACATGTCCGGGAAGAGGACTTTCGCCTCAGACAGTTAAGAAGGTTGCGAAGCAGAAACAGACATTCGAACGATATGCCCAGTACGATGCGGATAATTGGACCCTGATCAAACCTGGCTGTATACTTTTGCTTTACACATTTTTCATGAATCGCTGTTACGCTGTAATCCTATGCCTACTCACCTCGAATAGAAGTTGTTTTTTACATAACAACCGATTGTATCGCAAAACCGGTGAGATACCATATATTGATTTTCTACATTATTGTCATTTTTTTTACAGCAATTGTTTGCATATCGACATGGAATTTTGTATCATAGATTTCCGACTGAGCGATCGCTCGTCTTCAGGGAGGTAATATGCTACGATAAACAAAGCACGATCAATGTAATGCTGGCGCACAGCATCACGCTACCAGCACCAGTGATCCTTAAAATACATGCAACACATCCAGTTTCATTGGGAAGTATCTGTTACCGCTATTTGATGCAGAAACACGAGGGGCGTATTGCCGGACAGGGCTTCGCTTCAACCACCCACAACCTTATTGAAAGGAGTATTGCGATGTCACAGGACCACACGTTTGTATCACCCGGGCCAGCTGGTCTCGGCGCACTTGCAGTTGCCTGTTTTGGGTTCGGAGCAGTATTTACAGGTAAAGTCGGGCTTGGTGGTCTGCCGTTGCTGGCTGCCTGGCTCATTGGTGGTGGAATTGTCCAATACACCGTTGCTGTCATGGAACTGAAAGATCACAACATGACCGGTGGAAATGTTTTCCTGTTCTTCAGCGCATTTTTCATGTTCGGAGCGTCTCTTTCCGTAATGGCGAAATACCTGATGCTCTCAGGTATCATCGGTTCAGTCAAGCCGGAGCCAATGGTTGAAGGCTTCTGCTGGGCAGCCGGAGCTGCATTTCTCACGGCTGTAACGCCGGCATATCTTAAAGGACCAAAACCACTCTTTATAATCGTGCTGCTTCTTGACATTGCTCTCTGGATAATCGTTGGCCTTGATATGGGTATGATCGGTGCTTCAATGAAACCGGTTGTAGGTTATCTCCTTTTTGCAACAGGTTGGATCGGCGTCTACCTGGTAGCTGCTATAGTCAACAACCACATTTTCGGGCGGGTAGTTATTCCGACCTTTGGAACGTTCATGAAATAACAACAGTCTCACGTTTTCCTGATATACACCGGCATTGCCTACCCCAAGTCAGTAATGCCGGTGCATCTTCTCTGATCTAACCCGGGCAGCATCGGTTGTCGTTGCCCGGGATTGGGATTCTTCATGTATCACTCCCACCTATACGGTCAGTCAGACACATTCTTCCCTGACTCTCACATACCAATCATAACCATTTCTTCCTTGAAACTGTACGGCACCTGTTGAGATGACAAACAGGACCGACACCTAACATTCTTTTGATTTGTCTCATGTTTGCTATAATGCTATGATATCTAGCAACTATTGTCTTTTCCAACACCGCACTCGCCTCCATCCACTTCCTAAATGAGCTATTGACACACGTTATGCGAAAACTGCTTATCAGGCATCATTTGACCATTAGTGGTCTCATCGTCAGCACTCTCATGCTATTGACGGTTGCATTATCTAGTACATACAGCTACTTGTTGTTTCATAGCCTTGCAGAACTCTTCAGTATAGTCATCGCCTGCTGTGTATTTATTCTCACGTGGAACTCCCGACGTTTTCTCACCAATAATTATCTGCTACTCCTCGGTTTATCTTCACTCTTTGTCGGCCTGGTGGATCTC
>JBFHGS010000227.1:0-8034 GCA_041582995.1 Desulfopila sp.
GAGTATTGCTACAACGACCAGATTCCTGGACAGAGCAAAGAACCATAGGTGTATTATACGGAATCGAAAATAGATGTGGGGACTCCACAGCAATGACACTATGGATAGGAAAACCACACAACTACCGGGCAGAAATGCCCCTATACTGCCCGGTAGCTTAAAACTATACAACTTACATCAGACCAGCTTCTTTGTAGTATTTCACAGCACCATCATGCAGAGGTGCAGAAAGACCGTCTTTGATCATCTCTTCTTTTTTCAGATTTGCAAAAGCAGGATGCAGCTTTTTGAAATCCTCAAAGTCTTCAAAAACAGCTTTAACTACTGTATAAATGACGTCTTCAGGCACTTTGGCGGAAGAAACAAACGTTGCGCCCACACCGAAGGTCTTTGCATCTGCATCATTACCACGATACATACCTGCAGGAATTACCGCAGTACGATAATAATCATTCTCTTTCACAAGAGTATCAACAACAGGCCCATCAACAGTTACAACTACTGCATCACACGTTGTGGTCGCTTCCTGAATAGAACCATTTGGATGACCAACACCGTAAGAAAAAGCATCAATTTTATTATCGCAAAGAGCAGAAGACATCTCAGCTGGCTTTAACTCTGAAGCCAATTTGAAATCATCATTTGTCCATCCCAGTTTCTCCATGAGGATTTCTGTGATAGCACGGGTACCGGAACCTGGATCACCAATATTGAAACGCTTCCCTTTAAGATCTGTGAAATTCTTTATGCCAGAATCAGCGCGGGCAATAACAGTGTAAGGCTCTGGATGAACCGAAAAAACTGATCGCAGATCTTTGTTTGGGCCATTCTCTTCAAATTTACCAATTCCGTGATATGCATAATACTGGGTATCGGACTGGGCAACGCCCATATCCAACTCACCTGCAGCGATAGCATTGAGATTATATACTGAACCACCGGTACTCTCAACAGATGCACGAATACCATGCTCTTTCTTGCCTTTGTTTACCAAACGAGCAATAGCCCCACCAGTAGGGTAATAAACACCGGTAACACCACCAGTGCCAATAGTAACAAAACGCTGATCTGCGGCTGCAGCAGGTCCGGTCATTGCACTGAAGGTGGTCACACAACCGAACGCAAGTGCTGCCAGTAAAGAAACTTTTCTTTTCATTTGTCTTCTCCTCTCTTTTTGTGTTTGAGAACGCTTCACGGACTGCTCAGTCGATCGCGAAGATTCAAGGACATTTTTCACCTCAAAACAAATCAAGGGCCTCATAACCTGCATGTTCCACAAGCCATGACACCCAAAACCACTGCACTTCCGTAAAGAAAACATCACCACTTAAATCACAATATAATCTATCAGAAGTCAAGACCTTTTGCCCAACCTTTCCTATTTTTTACGCAGAGTTGGCAACATATAGCACACAGCTAGAGCAGTCAGCATGCCAGTATCTCCTTTTACTGTGGTACTATTTGCAAACCACAAGAAAGTTAAGATACTCACAACCGGATAACAGTTTATTTTTTATCTAAGATATCATTTCCGGGGGTATTTACTCTACATATTTTCTCTGTTATCACTATCAGCGGTCAACTTCATTTGAAAGTCAGGTCGACTATTAAATCTTACATTTTTTTTCAAGACATTCAACAAACAATCTTCCAAGGTAAATTTGAACACAACGCCCGCTTGAGAAGGGCTATTCGGAAAATCGCACCTGTTTTTCTACTTCAATATGATTATATTGATCAATAGCAAAAGCTTCGCCGCTATGGTAGACTGGCGGGCTGTACAATCAGTACACGCAATCATTAAACCATTACGGATAGAACATTCCGATGAGCATACGTAAAATATATCAATACCCGGAGCAGGTGCTTCGCGACGAGACCCAGACAATAACCCGTTTTGATGATGACCTCAAACAGCTGGCTTCAGATATGGCAGAAACCATGTGGGATGCTCCTGGAATAGGCCTTGCAGCCCCCCAGATAGGTGAATCATTAAAGCTGTTAGTAGTCGATATATCCAAAGAAAGTGATGAAGACAAAGTATACATGACTATGGTCAACCCGGAGATTATCGATCATGAAGGCACTCAACTCGATGAAGAGGGTTGCCTCAGCGTTCCGGAACTGACTGCTATGGTCAAGCGCTTTAAAAAAATCACAGTTTCCTATCAAGATGTCGATGGAAACAATCAAGAACTGGTAACAGAGGATCGTTTCGCCGTCGTACTTCAGCATGAGATCGATCATCTTAATGGTATTCTTTTTATAGATCATCTCAGTTCGCTGAAGCGCAACTTGTATAAAAAGAAAGTTAAAAAATGGCTTGCACATAACTAAGGACTAACATGACTGACACACCTCTGCGTATTCTGTTCATGGGGACGCCTGATTTTGCCGCAGCAACCCTTCAGGCGTTGTTGGATGGTCCGGACACTGTCGTAGCAGTTGTCACCCAACCCGACCGCCCGAAAGGCAGGGGAAAAAAACTGACTCCACCACCAGTGAAGATACTGGCGGAACAAGCAGGTTTGCCTGTTTTACAACCTACCAAGATAAAAACAGATGAATTCAGGGATGAGCTCAAAAGCTTTTCACCCGATGTCATGGTGGTCACTGCATACGGTCGTATCCTGCCTCCATCGCTATTGGAACTCGCACCACATGGCTGCATCAATGTCCACGGCTCCCTGTTGCCCGCACATCGTGGTGCTGCCCCTATTCAGTGGGCTGTAATAAATGGTGATACAAAAACAGGAGTGACAGTCATGCAGATGGATGAAGGCATGGATACAGGTGACATCCTGCTTACATCCGCCATCATACCGGCTGATGACGAAACCGCTGGCTCTCTCTTTCCGAAGCTCGCTGAACTCGGCGGCCAGGCGTTGCTGGCAGCACTAGCTCTTCTGAAAAAAGGGCAGCTCCAGGCAACACCTCAGGACGAATCACTGGCAACATTGGCCCCGATGCTGAACAAAGAAGATGGCCGCATCGACTGGCACAAAAGTGCCAGAGAGATCCACTGCCTGATTCGAGGTCTTGATCCATGGCCATCTGCCTACTGCTTCCTGGAGGGCAAACGAATTCGTCTCTTTGCTCCCGAAGTTCTACACCAGGACAGTGATGTTGAACCAGGCACCCTCTTGAAAGCTGATAAACGCGGGCTGCTATTTTCCACCGGCCGAAACTGCCTGTTAATAAAAGAAGTTCAACCTGAAGGAAAAAAACGGATGCCCATTGAAGCTTTCCTATGTGGCTACCCACTTCAGCCCGGATTGAAATTCTTCTCCTGATAACTCTCACCCCTGAGCGATGACATCAATGGATCATTCTGGCAAAATTGCCTATGCTGACTGTTTTTCAGGCATCAGTGGAGACATGCTGCTCGGCGCTTTGCTGCATGCCGGCCTGGATGAAGACTTTCTCAGGTCTGAGCTCGGAAAGCTTGGACTTGATGATCTTATTCTTCATGTTGAATTATCTTCCCGTCAATCGATCAGCTGCAGAAAGATCTCAATCTCTCAAGGTAGAAGACAAGATCTCCGGACCTTGCCGGCAATCGTAAAAATTCTAGATCAGTCCACATTAGATCTGGAGATCTGTAAAAAAAGTTGTGCTGTTTTTCGGGCTCTAGCCGAAGCTGAAGCCAAGGTACACGGCATCCCGGTTGATAGGGTTCATTTTCATGAGATTGGTGCACTTGATACCATCGTCGATATCGTAGGCGCCATCATCGGATTACATTATCTGGGAATTACCAGACTGATTTCATCCCCGTTACCTCTCGGCAACGGCTTTGTGCAATGCTCCCACGGTAGACTTCCCCTGCCGGCTCCCGCTGTCTGCGAATTACTTCAGGGGGTACCAAGTTATGGTGTCGATATACAAAAAGAACTCGTTACCCCAACCGGAGCTGCACTCATAGCTGTGCTTGCTGATGAGTTCGGCCCGATTCCGCCCATGACTATCACCGCAACCGGCTATGGTGCCGGCTCCCATTCTCTGCCAAACGATCAGCCGAACCTGCTCAGACTACTTATCGGGGATCCCAGAGACGCTGTTGAAGCTCAAACGGTGACGGTCATCGAAACCCATCTTGATGATTGGAACCCTGAAGGCTTTCCGCATCTTTGTGACCTGCTCATTGCTCGCCAGGCTCTCGATGTCAGTCTGTCTGCCTGTCAGGGCAAAAAAGGCCGACCCGGATTTCACCTGCAGGTTATCTGCACTCCGGCAACAAGTACTATACTGCAAAACACACTGCTTTCCGAGACAACCGCCATTGGCCTGCGTTTCCGCGAGGAACAACGAAAAACGTTGCCACGCGAAATGATTACTGTCACGACCCCATGGGGAAAAATATTAGCCAAGAAGGTTGACACTCCCCGCGGCTCAGTAATTTATCCGGAATACGAAGAATGCAGACGCACAGCTCTAGAAAATAAAATATCACTCGATGAAGTTTATCGGGCAGTCTACCGATTCAGGGAAGAACACTCATGAAATCTGTAATTATGGCCATCGCCACCGGCTTCTGGGTCGGCAATCTTCCGAAAGCACCCGGGACATGGGGTTCTCTCGCAGCATTTCTACCCTGGTTTCTGATCAAAGGGCTCACTTTACCGCTCTATCTGCTCGTTCTGGTCGCTGTATTTATCCTGGGTTTTTTCACTGCTGGATCCGCTGAAAAAATCCTCGACCGAGCTGATGCCGGCCCCATAGTCATTGACGAAATACTCGGAATGTTCATTGCTCTTACGCTCGCGCCGAATCACCCCATAGCCTGGGTTCTCGGTTTTATCCTCTTTCGTATTTTTGATATTACCAAACCATTCCCGGTCAGCTGGTTCGACCAGCGTGTTCACGGTGGAATCGGTATAATGATGGATGATGTCGTTGCCGGTATCTATGCACTCATCTGCCTGCAATTACTCTGGCTCATCATTGGCCGCTTTTTATGATCTGAACAGCCTCGCATAACCTGGTCTCCCCGGCATGGTACCCGGGGAGCAAACACTCTCCATAGTTACACCACACTGTCTCTCCTTTTCTTTCAACTATCATTCTGATATTCTGCTACAAATAGCTCAACATCTTCATTGATGAGAATATTACAAATGGTGCACCGAAAAAAAATCATATCTGGTCTGTTTATTACCCTATCGTTCATGGGATTGGGTACTGCAGGATATGCATGGATTGAGGGTTTTTCCATCCTTGACGCCTTTTACATGACGGTCATTACCATTACCACAGTAGGATATGGTGAGGTTCACACCCTTTCAGAGGCAGGAAGGATGTTCACCATCTTTCTTATCCTCTTCGGATTCGGGAGTATTGGATTTCTCGCGCATGCTTTTACTGAAGCAATTGTTGAGAAAGCTACAAGCCGAAACTCCAGGAAGAAAACTATGGAAAAATTGATAGCGCAACTCAAAGACCATGTAATAATATGCGGTTACGGACGAGTAGGGGCCGCTGCTGCAGAACACTTTGCCTCGACCAGATCTGAATTTGTGGTCATTGAAACGTCTGAAGAACAACTCAAGCTCATCGAAGCGAGAAACTACCATTACCTTGAGGGTGACGCTACTCGCGAAGAAGTCCTACTCGCTGCAGGAATCAAACAGGCTATATCCCTTGTTGCGCTTCTTGATTCAGACCCTGAAAATCTATTCACTGTACTCACGGCACGAGAACTAAATCCGACTCTCCATATTATAGCCAGAACTGAAGTTGCAACATCTGAATCGAGAATGTTACGGGCTGGAGCGGACTCTATCATCTCACCGTATGCAGCGGCAGGGAGAAGCGTTGCCGAAAAAGTCCTCGCAACCACCACAAAGACATCGCCTAATGTAAAATCTCGTATTACTCAACGCAAAGAGACCAGCTGGATTTCCGTGACTGAAGGGTCTGATCTTGCGGGTCATGTGGTAGAGACCGCAGCGAGCTTTCTTTCTGCACCTGTAATTGGAATACGACGCAACGGCCGTGACATATTACAACCACACCATGAGGAAAAGATCATACTCGGCGATGAACTTCTGCTGCTCCGACCTTCAGGAAATGACGCTAGAACAGATGATTTAGAGACAAGAGGTCACAAGATCGTTTTGATTGATGATAATCCGGTCATACGGCAACTTTATACCCGCTTGTTTCAGAAGGCTGGATTTCATCTACTTACCTGTGCAAATGGAACAGAAGGATATAAAATAATACTGTCTGAACAACCTGATGCAGCGATAATAGACTTTCAGCTTCCTGACATATCAGGCCTTGATATATGTAGAAAACTGAGAAGAAACAATGAACTGAGTGCTATGAAAATCTTCATGTTTACAGCAGATGATAATGAAGAAACGCGAAGAAACGCTCTTCAAGCCGGAATAGATACAGTGGTAATTAAGAGTCCGGATGCTAAAGAGATTGTGGATAAGGTCAAATCGTGTCTTGATAGCGCAGAGTTACCCTGATCATGAAATAGCCGGAGATGCCTGGCATATAGAAATACACAATATGACTTTCAAATACACACAGCAGAAATTTACACTCGCAGGAGTGTTTTTAGGACAGAAATGTTATCAGCCACTATGGCGAGACCACAAACGCACACCTTGTGATTTCGGAGATTTCTGATTACCCCTTTTTTAATAAAGAATAGTCAGGATTAAGGAGTGAGGCGTCAACTGCTTTAATTGATCAATATTTTTAGTGTTCTGAATTTACATCATCATAAAATAGCTCCATTTCAAAATATTTTTTTTAGATAATACCGTTTTTCCCCCTTTGGATAGTCGTTGATTTGAGCAAAAACTTCATATCCGCATTTCATATAGAAGTGAGGTGCCTGAAAACTGAAGGTATCGAGATGTACACCAATGCATCCTGAAGATATGGCAATTTCTTCTGCGTGGTTTATCAGATTTTTCCCGTAACCTTTCTTTCGAATAGAGTTATCTAGCCAAAGCAACTCTATGTGTAACCAGTCATAAGCTATACGTCCGACGAGACCTCCAAGTATATGATGTTCTTTTGAGGCTGTAAGTAGAACATGTTTAAAGTGCTTATCCTGGATATGCGAGAGATTAAACTCGATAAGTGGTAAGCGAATTGCTTCTATTATTTTCTGCCGTTTTTTTTCAGAGCAGTGCGAATGGTTCAAAAGAGTGATTGTATCCATAATTCAAGGAAATTGATGTGTGTTCACCGCTGATTTGAGATTATCTCCACCTAATTGTAACTTCGAGAACAACTCCAGGTAAGAGAAATTCCCCCCGAAAATAGTTCAGATTTGTATAGCTCTGCAAACTTTGGAAAACATCTTTAGTAAGAGTCATTAATTAAAGATTAAGCGATACAGTAATAGCCTATCCATTAACAACAAACTAATTTTGTATATACAAGGGAAAAATCTACTTGTTGCGAAATGGTGCGACTGTGCCACGGCTTGATACCGAGAGAAGTGATGTAGATGGCACGAAATTGCTCTTTATACAGGGTAAACACCGGACATTCTCAGGAGTAGTGCAATATCTCTGTAAACCCATATTGAAGGCTGAAGATGCGCACAGCAGAACTGAATTGCATAACTTGCAGAGAGGATTGCAACCAGCGCTATAGAACTCAAGATAAACCAGATTTTATGCTCATCTGATTGTCCATCAGACATAACTATCACATAGATATTATATATGATGGTCACACATTTCAGCTGAATACTCAACTCGATCAAGGTACTATTAAAAATCGTTACCTCCGTACGCTTTATACGGGTCCTGTTAACTGAACTGCACTATTTCTATAGTGATCGTCCGAGACGATAAAACAATCAGATTATCCATCACCTGTTTAGGCTGAGACTAAGTAATCAGATAAAACATAAAACAATCTGATTACCCCTAATGCTCAGCTTGTATGGTGAGGCGTTAGGGGTGAGGAGTAAGGAGTGTAGAAGCTTTCAATAATCAACCATGTGAAATCGCAGCAGATACAATGAGTTACTCAGCGCTTCGTTACCAATGCTGTTGA
>JBFHGS010000228.1:0-7991 GCA_041582995.1 Desulfopila sp.
CACTCAACATCTTTCTGCAAAGAGACAACAAACCACATTCGAGTCCCCTGCCCCGGGCTGCTTTCCATATGTATGGTGCCTCCCATTGCCTCGATAATACTCCTGCTGATAGCCAGCCCAAGCCCGGTACCTCCAAATTTGCGGGTTGTAGAACTATCAGCCTGAGAAAAAGGTTTAAAGAGACCTGCCTGGGCTTCTTTATCAATTCCAATCCCAGTATCTCGCACAGAAACACAAAGTATTCCGGTATCAGATCCGGAAGTTACATCAAACTTGACTTCCAGTTCAACCTGTCCATGCTGAGTAAATTTTATCGCGTTGGCTGTGAGGTTAGAGATTACCTGGCGTAAACGATGAGAATCACCGTTGAGCCTTTCAGGCACTGGAGGAACAACATCAAGCAGGAGTTCCAGCCCTTTTTCTGCCGCTTTGGGTGCAAAGAGATGTGCTATTTCTTCAACCAACTGACGAATAGAGAACCATCTGTTTTCAAACAACAGCTCCCCCTGCTCTATTTTTGAAAAATCGAGAATATCATTAATGACATTCAGCAGAATTTCCCCCGAAGTCTGAATTGTCCGTGCATAGCGGACTTGTTCAGGTCGTAGTTTGGTGGAAAGCAGTAACTCCGTCATGCCAAGAACTCCATTCATAGGAGTACGGATCTCATGACTCATATTCGCCAGGAATGCACTTTTAGCCTCACTTGCTTTCTCAGCTTTTTTGCGTGCCTCTTCAAGGCTGAGCATCGATGCCGCCAGATGACCGGTCATATCATTAAACCTTGTACAGAGTTCTCCAAGTTCATCACTGGAGGTCACTGGCAGAACAATAGCAAGATCCCCTTCACTCACCTGCTGATACCCTTTGAGGATAATATTGATCCGCTTACTAGCCCTACTTGCAAGGATTGCAGCGAGGATTCCACCGAATACCAGACAAATCATGGCAACTACAAGCTCTCTGCGAATACTTTCCTGAGATCGTTCTTGTATATCCACCGTCGAAAAACGAGCATCTATATAGCCATGAATGGAGCCATCCGGAAAAACAACGGGGCCCGAAATCTCGATAGAATTCGTCAACCGTATTACCTTCCACTCCTTTTGCCCTTTGAGCTGCTGAAGGTGTAAGTGATGATCCTCATCCATATCATCTGTCTTACCGCCATCTCTATGTTCTGCAGCGAGCTGGATAAGTTCAGCATCAAATATTTGTACATGTTCAAGTTCAGGATGAATAAATGCATCACGCAAACTCCTGCTAATTTCTGAAATATCCAGAAAATACACTGCATTTGAGACGGATTTTGCAAAAAATGCAGACGTCGCCAGACACTCTTTCTCGTAGGACTCAAAGGCATGCTTTTTATCAGTGTACACCGAGAAAAGAGATATGCCGATGCCGACAAAAGCGATAATGCTTAAAGTATAAAGAATAAGTTTATAGCGGATACTCATGTTTTTTACTGTCCGTTTACTTCATGATACCACTCATATAACGCATACCTTGTATCATCTTCTCAAGAGACTGTTCCGGAATTTCATCAAATTTGGTAGTGAACTCAAAATCCTGCAAAACCGCTCTTCCTTTTTCGTTCTTATCCATATTCAGAAGAGTATCCTTTATCCGCAATAGAAGCGCGGGATCCATATCTCCTCTATGCACCACAACATGTCGCGGGATTGGAGCGGTTTTATGAATCACTTTGATAGCATCGTAATGTATACCTGCCCGTTTCTTGAGCTTTGCATCATCCATCGCACCGGCAGCGACTCTGTTCCGCAACACCCAAACCATGGTGTTTTTATCAGAAGTACTGAAAATATATCCAATTTCTTCAGGATCGACCGAAGATCTGAAATCTTTTTTTTCGGTAACTGTAAAACCATTTTCGACAAGACTGAGTTTTGGCAGAAAAAATGACGAAGATGACCAGGATTCCTCAAAACTCACCATTTTGCCACGTAAGTCATCAATACTTTGAATTGCGCTGTCTGAACGTACAAATATCACTGATGAGTACTCGCTTACGCCATCTTTCCACCGGCGCAGGAATATCTTACCACCACTCTTGCTGGCGACATTCAAGGCCGGGTAGGGACTATCAATATAAAGATCAACCTCACCCGATTCCAGCATTTCAATCATGCTGTCCATATTTTTTGCTATCCGGACCCGCCCGGACGTAATACCATCTGCAACGAGTTGTTCTCCCAGATACGCAGCAAAAGGGGTAAAAATTTGAAGTTCTTCTGTAGGGTCTTCATGCACAGAGCCTATCACCAGAGTCCTTGCGTTAATACTCTGAACGATACAACAACTGAGAAAAACATGGAGAACGAGTAGTCTAAATAACGTTTTATGAGACATTTTAAAATTCCTTAGATGCAGGGACTGTTATGGAATATTACACATTACATGTATGCCATCAGTTTTCAATTAATATCTAAAATACACCCTGCAAATTTCAATTCATTTTTTGTAAAACACATATTGTGCATCTCGACTTCACAACAGACACATCCACACCGAAGCCCAATCTTCATATCATTTTATAATGTGTTGCATACTGCTCACAGCACTTGTCTGGCAGAATACGAGAAGAGAGAAAGGGTAATAGCCATAACAACGTATAACCCTAACCACATAAATAACATATGCCCGGAAATACCACTATCAATCAGATAGCCGAAAAGAATCGGCGAGACAGAGGTACTGATGACAGACAGAGAAGAGATCAGCGCGCGGATCGCCCCAATATGCTGTGTGCCATACACCTCAACCCATAACGATCCGATAATAGGACTTCCGGCACCAATAGACAATCCAACTGATATCATTAGAGCGTAAGCAACCCAGTCACCTCGTACCAGCACGGGAACGAGAAGCCCGACACACATTGGCAACGGATAATATTTTAACAATTGCACACCACTGAACCGATCCACCAGCGCACCTGTATACATAGAGGAAAGCCAGTGGGCAATCCCATAAAACACAAAACAACTGGCGAACAGCAACGGTGTCCAGCCCATTTGCGGCAGAAAGAAACCCTGGTGAATAAAAAGCCCCGTAATGATAAATGGAGCGGCAAGAATCGCAGGCAATGCCAGCCAGAATCTATAATCACGCAGTAGAGTTCTGCGCGAACCCTGCTTTGGAATTAATCGTCGCACTTTTTCCACCACTGAAGCGGTGTCTTCAGCATATGCCTTTTGGCGGCTTCGCGAAAGCAACCACTGGGCACATGGCAGATAGAGTAACGGGACTGATAATCCAACCACCAGCCAACTTTTCTGCCACCCCAGATTGGCAATAAGCAAAACAGCAAGAGATGGCAGGAGAATTTCACCCAAAGGAACCCCGCTTGTGGCGATACTTACGGCCTTTCCGCGATGAATTGAAAACTCCCTTGTCATTGTCGTGATTGCTATGTGAGGCAACAATCCCTGCCCAAAAAACCTGAGCATAAATATACCGACAACAAGGTTGGCAACAGTGCTCGTCTGCCATAACATCAGAGCGGCAGAGAAGAGTCCCAACGCGATGAAGACGACAAACCAATGGAGTGGAATCCTATCTATCGCGACCCCTATCCACATGAGTAAAAGACCGCTTGCCAGCGTTGCTATAGAGTAAACAGAGCCATAGCTGGTCGCAGAAAGATGTAAAGATTGCTGAAAACTCGCACCATACCAACTTATAAAAAATGACTGACCAAAATTTCCCCAGAAAACTGTAATCAGGCCAAAAAACAATAATGGCCAGCAACGCCTGAAAAACGAGATATAGTCCTGAATAATCACAACACACCACTTACGAAGACATTCTCAAACACAAGACCTTATACTTGTGCTGTTTTAAAACATGAAGACAATTCTGACCAGCACCACAGGACAGAGAATCAAACCACATACACCACGTTCAGTACGAATATACATCCATTCCACCGGAATCCGATCACAGTAATCACTGTTCAGCCAAAAAGACTGTGGATATGTAAATCTAATTACCCAGCTTCCTCAGAAAGCATGGTGAGGTGTCAAGTGTTACGATCAGGTACGAGGAGGATGTACAACGATTGATACTGCAACCACTCGATATCAAAATGAATGCTGTGACTTGTCAAGTTGCCTGCAACGAAGGCAGTTCACGCCTCACTCATCACTCCTGCCCCTTCATCTGTTCACGCCAAGATTCAGGATAATCAGATATTATTTTTAAAATAAGAGCTTTCCATGCTGGCTCTTGATTGCTGAAATACATATACTACTAAGAAGCACCTGGATAACTGGGGCATTAGTTTGAAGAATGCATAACCATATCGGCAACAACCGGTAGACATCTTCAGAAAGGAGGGCAGGAAGGACGTTACTCCAGTGTTAACGTGATCCTTTAGTACCGAAGAACGGTTCAGGCTTTAGGCCGCAACTGCCAGTCTGGACATGGGAAGGTAAAAAGAATTCCAGACAACATAAAGGAGTAGAATATGAGAGGCACATACGAAGCATATATATTAGTGAAAGTTAAGGATGGAAGACAATTTGTTTGTGCCTTAAACCGGCTCAAGAAAAACACAAAGCATTCTGAACCCCTCACCTTTAAAGAACAGGATTATTACCTGAAAACCCAGGTAATATGGAACTGATACTCTCCCTGCCGCCCCTGTTACCTGCTCCGGAAGCAGGGGCGGCATCCGTCTTTCAATTGATACAAGGTAATATCTGCCGCTGGTGATCCAGGGCATGTTTTGATAAAATTCAATCGTTATTGCCATCCCCAAATTCAGGTACTTATATTCAAATTTTTCTCTGACCAAAGAATAGTCAGGAAACAGCCCTTCTATCCTCCGTCTGCTTTTATCTTTTAGGTTCAGAATCAAACAAATTATGCTAAAAAACTGCAACTCACGTTTATCAAACCCACCCTCTATCCCGACAAATATTCCTTGACTATTTTCCGGTGTTGAAGAAAATAAAACACTAGGGAATCAGGGCGGTTCGGGCACATCTTTACAATTTAGTTTATATCTGTTTTTTACCGCGTTACCATTTTGTATGAGTTTTCTCACATATCAAAATCAGGAGTAGTTGTATGAAAAATCTTAAATTAGGAGTGAAACTGGTCGGAGGTTTCATTCTCACCGCACTCATTATTCTTGTAGTTGGTATAGTCGGAATAGTGGAACAGAATAAGCTACATTCTCTGGAAGAAAAACTTGCAATGAATGATTTACCTTCTGTGCAGCACTTACTTGAGATTAAAAGTGAAGCAGCATCCATTGCCAGTTTAATGCGTACCCTGCTTACGCCATATGCTTCGGCCGAACAGCGAGAGTCAGCCCATCAGAGTTTACTTGATGCACGAAAAGTGTATGGAGAAGCAACTGCAAATTTTCAAGATCTTGACTTCGCCAAAACCGTTGAACCTGAATGGAAAGAATTTTCAACGCAAATCAGTAACTGGGCAGCTGTGAATAATGAGGCAGTAAAAATTTCTGAAGAACTTGTCAGATCCGACCTGGTAAACCCTACCAGGCTGAATAGCCACATGAGTGACTTTGAAATAGCTCACCAGTCACTTCTTGCCAAAACAGGCAGACTCATTGCTTTCAACGAAAATTTTGAAGGTGGTACTGATGAGACATCCTGTTCACTTGGAAAATGGCTGGATAATATGGATACAACAAATAAAAAAATCACTGCACTGGCAAAAGAACTCAGGCCGGTACACCAGCACCTCCATGCAAAAGTAGCTGAAATCAAAGATGCTGTTGCTGAAAACAGGAGCTATTACGCCCGAGATATAACCCTCAACGAACTCACCCCGGCCTCAGAAGGGGTTTTTGAATTAGTCGGTAAAATGAAAAGCATAAGTGATGAGGCTTATGCGTCTTTTAATCACATGAACACGCTGCTGCTGCAGGACGCTGCAATCCATCAGGCAAACACCTTTATGGCAATTGATGCAATTATAGAAAAAGCCAATAGAGAAGTCGGGTATACTGTTGAACAAGGCAATTCAATTGCTCAAACCGGAACCGTCATCACTTCAATAGGTATAGCAATCGGGGTGGTGCTGGCTTTAGTTCTTGGTTTCTATCTTACCTTCAACATAACGAAGCCTTTGGCAAAAGGAGTTGAACTTTCAAAAGCCATGGCTGAAGGTGACATGACCAGAACCATGAACGTGGACCAGCAGGATGAAATCGGCGTTCTTGCTCAAGCCCTCAACGAGATGGCAACTAACCTTCGTAAAATACTTACAGAAGTAAGCAAGGGGGTAGAGGGGGTAAATGACTCCTCAAACCAGCTTGCTGCAATTTCTGAGCAGATGTCTTCTGGCGCGGAAAATACAGCTCACCGCTCAGGTCAGGTTGCTGCTGCTGCTGAAGAAATGAGCACAAATCAGAATACCATCGCAGCAGCAATGGAGCAGGCATCAGTCAATGTCAATATGGTAGCTGCCGCGGTCGAAGAAATGTCGGCAACAATACTTGAAATTGCGAAGAATTCGACCCGTGCCAAAGAGATTACAGGCCAGGCTGTTGAGCAATCGCAAATCGCTTCCGGCAGAGTTAATGAACTCGGCAGGGCTGCTGACGAAATCAATAAAGTTACTGAAGCGATAACTGAGATATCTGAACAAACCAATCTTCTTGCTCTTAACGCTACCATTGAGGCTGCTCGGGCGGGTGAGGCAGGCAAAGGTTTTGCAGTTGTTGCCAATGAGATTAAAGATCTGGCAAAACAGACTGCCGAGGCAACACTGGAAATTAAAAGCAAAATCCAGGCTATCCAGCAGGCAACAGGAATAACTGTTAAAGAGATCAATGAAATCAGCTCGGTCATCGGCGATGTTGATCAGATTGTTGCAACCATTGCCGTGGCCGTTGAGGAACAGACGGCAACCACCAGAGAGATATCAGAAAATATCAGTCAAGCCTCCAGTGGCATTACTGAGGTCAACGAAAATGTCGCTCAGAGTTCTACTGTTTCAGCTGAAATAGCTGCTGACATCGCAGAGGTGAGTAGTAGCGCAGAAGAAATGAATAGTGCAAGTTCTCAGGTAAAAAACAGTGCAGGAGAGCTTTCTCTTATCGCAAAAGACCTTAAAGGCATGATTGCCAAATTCAGAGTGTAAAATTTCATCTGGACACTTCAATGAACAGATCTGACCTGTTCATTGAAGTGTCATATTGATTGCCCGATACAACGTCCTGGGCACGCCTTGAATCGGTAACTACTCACAGCCCCCCTGACGCATTAGGCCTCACACCTGTAACCAGTTATCTTCAATCGTATACCTCCCTGACACAAAGCAGTACCCCTGCTGTATGGCAGACAGTTGCCTCAGCAGACTGTAGCACATTACTTACTCCCAGAGTCGAGCCAAAGCTCAGCGTATGGTTATCAAGCGGATAATCGAAACCTGTCAGCGTAACCCCATGAACATCCCCGTGCAGGGGCAAAAGCGATACAGTATCGCCGGGCATACCGGTCAGGACGAACTCCGGTCCCGGATGCAGGATCACCATTTCACACTCTCTGTTCAGCAGGGATATACGGATGCCTTTGTACGATGCGGATGCAGCAAGCAGAATGTTGGCAAGACTCATATTCCATCTGCCGCCGAGCGCGCCAAGCAGACTGATACGCGTTGCCCCCCTCTCCAGTGCCAGATCCAATGACAATTCCAGATCAGTTGCATTTTTTTTGCGAGGGTACTGCTGTATCTCTGCAGCACTAAGAGATATGTTCTCAAGTGCCTGCCGGGATATAGAATCTAAATCGCCAAGCAGAATATCAGGACTAACCCCAAGTTCATAACAATAGTTGGCCCCGCCGTCAGCTGCTATAATAAGATCAGCATCGCCGATGAGCAAATCCTGGTTTGGCAGGTGCTCATGAACCCCGTTGGCAAATATCAAAACATGCATGTATAACTGTATCTCCGATGCTTACATAAGAAATCGCTGCTATTGCGGA
>JBFHGS010000229.1:0-7944 GCA_041582995.1 Desulfopila sp.
ACGTTTTCCGTATAAATTAATCGATATTGATAGATATTTTAAAATCGCTGAAGCAACATATTTTGTACAGAATCGCTTCAGTAGAATATCCCTCACCCTAGAATAGGAGAAAAATAGTGAAAGTTATAGCATTTAATGGCAGCCCTAATAAAAAAGGAAATACCGCATGTTCATTGCAGCTGGTTCTTGATGAATTGCAAAATGCCGGGATTGAAACAGAGCTGATTCATGTAGGTAAAAAGAAAATCCAAGGATGTATTGCCTGTTACGGCTGTGTAAAAAATCAAGATGAAGCGTGCTCCCTTAAAGACGATCCAGTGAACGAATGGATTCAAAAAATGAAGGAAGCTGACGGCATACTGTTTGGGGCTCCTGTCCATTTTGCCGGTGTATCGGGGACGATGAAATGCTTTCTTGATAGAGCTTTTTTCGTCTCTTCGGTCAACGGCAACCTGTTTCGCCACAAGGTCGGAGCCGCTGTAGCCGCAGTCAGGCGATCCGGCGGAGTACCAACAGTTGATACGCTTAATCATTACATCAACTACTCCGAAATGATCATGCCATCTTCAAACTATTGGAACGTGGCTCATGGTCTGAAGCCAGGAGAAATGGATCAGGATGGAGAAGGTAAGCAGATCATGCAGGTACTCGGTAAAAATATGGCCTGGATTATGAAAGTTATCGAACACGGAAAAGAGCACATTCCCGCCCCTGAACAAGTAGCCAAAACCATGACCAATTTTATCAGGTAAACGCACTGTTTTGCTCGATCTATGGTTTGCCGGAGTAACACTCCGGCAAACCCTTTCAAACTTCAGTCTGTTGCACTTATTGTCCTACTTCAGCCTTTAAATTATACTTTTTACTGCACATAGTCTTCTCACCTGCTGCAAATACCTTTTTCAATAACCTGCTCTCCATAGTTTTTCACCTCACGAACACTGACTGTAATGATCTGTAATGAAGAGTAACCGTGTGTAATGGTAGTTCGCGGTTCGATGAGGTACATTTCCCTCAGACATCACATCAGATCATTACATGACCGCCAGTTACCAATCTGTTCAGACATTGTTTGGAAACAGCTTCTGCCATATCCAGGCGCTGTAGTAAATCAATAGTCTTTTTAACTAACAGGAGGGGAAGCAAATGAAAAAAAAACGTGTATTGATTGGACTGCTCTCATTATTTTCTCTGGCTACATTTCTGCCATCTACAGTATCCGGATTTTCAATAGAATATACAGCTATTGACCTGTCGGAGACTGTCGGTGGCGACAGGTGGCAATATGAATATACACTGAGAGATGTCACTCTGGTCGGACATAGGAACGACGACTGGTTTATGATTTTCTTCTCTCAGGGTTCAACAGATGTACTAAACCACTTTACAATAGCCGATATTTTTTGGGATATCGAAATCGACTACAGCTATGGTTACCCGGCACTGATGGCCGAAACAACGCTGCCAAGTTATCCGCAATATTATCAGTACACTTTTATTGTTGACCACACTTACAATCCATTTCCAGGATCGCCAAAGACACCAGGAAGCCAAACGTTCATGGCCTTTATAAATTCTGAATGGATTATTGGCGAAACGTATACGAACCAACCACCACCTCCGCCTGATGTGCCAGAACCTACAACCGGCTTATTACTTCTTGGTGGTTTGAGTCTTCTGTTTAGAAGTAAATCGAGACTAGGCAAAAGGAATAAGTAAAAACGTCGAACGGGGTCTGACCCAATTACACAAAAACACGGAGGTCATTATGAGCGAAGATTACCATCTTACAATAGAGCACGAAAAAAAATCAGTGTCGTTGGATAATAATCCTATATTCAATAATATTTTCATTACAGTTAAGAGTGGCGGTACGCTGACTCTTTCAGGAAAGCTGAAAAGTAAGGGAGTAATGCATATCACAGTCGATTCTGCAAGTACATGTAGCTTGCAGGATATAGAATCCGAATCTGAGGTTTATTTTAAAGTCCAGTCCGGAAGCACCTGCAATATTGTTGGAAAAACTCATATAATGTCTAGTTGTTATTTGAACATTCAGGATGGCAGTACCTGTCAATTTTCGAGCGACTTTTTATGTGAAGGTGATTTGGCATTAAATGTGCTTTCAGGGAGTACAAGTAAAATATTTCGCCCACTTATCTCTAAGCAAGGTCTTTTTTTCCGCGTGAATGATGCAAGTACGTTGGAATTATGTTCTTGTGAATGTCAGAGTTCGTATGATGTCTCCGTTATTAATGGGTCAACAATGAAAATTAAGGAATCTGGTGGATATATCAACGCTCAAACTGGTCATATTGTTGTGTCATCAGCCAGTACTCTGCTTCAAGATAACGCTACTGCAAATAATCTGCATGTAAATGTGAATGCTGGAAGTACTTGTCATGTTCGAGTACAAGGAACACTAGATGTAACTAACCTAAGCGGCATTTCGACCTTGTGGTACTGGGGAACAGAAAAACGTGTCGGAGAGGGTCCACAATTCTTATCTTCCTTACAATACAAAGGATTATAGTGCCATTGGGAACAGATCCTATTTATTACTGATTGTAATAATACAGTGGACCATTTTCAAGTGCATTATTCATCGATTGAGCATCTGTTTCCACACATTTTCGGTATATTGGAACATGATGGATTCGTTCTATTTGGTCACCGGTTTAATAGGACGAATATGGAAAACCCTGATCAAAATATATCTAATCGGGGTTTTCTATAAATAATCGGCGGTGACCTACTCTCCCACACGGTCTCCCATGCAGTACCATTGGTGCTGAAGAGAAACAATGGGGTTCTGATGGTGCTTACTCGCAACGTTTCAATCGGCATTTAAAAACTGACGATCAATTGTTTCGAGGGCTCTACAACCCCATACTCGTTACAGGAGAAAGGAACCTCCCCTGCTGCCTCGCCTTGTTAAAGCAGTAGATTGTTGTTTTTCTCTCTTGTTTCTGCGGGCTTTGGCGTGTTAGTCTTCCTACATGAAACTACGTTCAAAAGTAATCGGAATACTTATTGCCATAACGGTTTTTTTTCTGATAGTTGACTATACCATTCAGCGAAAAATCATTTTCCCCACATACATCACACTGGAAAAAGCAGCTGTCGTTGAAAACCTGCAACGGGTAAAAGAAGCTATTACCAACGAGATAGAACACCTTGACACATTATGCATAGACTGGGCTTTCTGGGATGACACGTATAATTATGTCGAAGACCGAAACAAAGACTATGAGCAATCCAACCTTGTTGTCGAAACATTCATTACAGGCAAACTCAACCTTATCATGTTTGTCGACCCGGCAGGGAAGCTTATCGCGCAAAACAGCTATGATTTTAATACCGAACAGGAAATTGATTTAGAATCAATACTGGCAAATCCAAATGTGAAACAATTTCTTCTTAAATTCCATGGCGCAAAAGAGAACTTGCACAAGCTTGGCAGTAAAGGGTTACTGTTCACAACTCATGGGGCTATGCTCATTGCGGCACGCCCTATTCTGACCAGCGAGAATCTCGGACCAACTCATGGCACGTTAATCATGGGACGAATTTTTGATGAGGATGCAGCCGCTGTCATCCGGAAACAAATCAAGGTCGATTTTACCATGGAAACCATTGAGGAGGTTCTAAAACGGCAGAAAGGAACTGAGATAGTAAACGCAATTACCCCGGCATCACCTTTTGTTGTCCGCTCAGTCGATAATGACAAACTTGCAGCTCATACAATCATCCAGGATCTTCTTGGTCATCCTGCATTGTTTATAGAGGTTCTTTTTCCACGTGAAATTACCCGAATAGGACTCATATCCATTCGATATGCGGTTGTTTTTATCCTTCTAGCCGGGGCAATTGCCATGGGATCTTTAGCCTATTTCATCAATAAAATGATATTGCATCCATTGCTGATGCTCGAGAGATTAATGGTGAATGTCCATGAAAATGCTGATTATTCACTTCGCGCCAACATCAAGAGTAAGGATGAAATCGGTACGCTGGCCCATGGATTCAACGCAATGCTTGAAAAAACGGAAACGCAAAAAGCACAGCTTGATTTGTTTATTCAGGACTTGCAGACAGAAATACACAAACGGGCTGTCATAGAGAAACAGTTGAAGCTAGCCAATGACGAGTTAGAAAATATGGCTCGACGGGATCCGCTGACCCGACTTGCAAACAGGCGACATTTTGATGAAGTATACACCCGAGAATGGCAACGGCAGAGAAGAAATGGCAATATGCTGTCTATCATCATGTGTGATATCGACCATTTCAAGAAAATTAACGACAGGTACGGTCATCAGCAGGGTGATGTTTGTCTGCAGCAGGTAGCAAAAACTCTTGAAACCCAGGCGCGTCGCTCTATAGATTGCATTGCTCGCTATGGTGGAGAAGAATTCATAGTTCTTCTCCCGGAGACGTCTGCAGAAGATGCGGTGATAGTTGCAGAGAACATGCGAAAGGCCATAGAAGATCAAGCTATTCCAAATCCCGACTCAACCCACGGCAACATTGTTACCTTGAGTCTGGGGGTTGCCGGCTCTGTGCCTTCTGACAATATCAGCCAGGACGAACTAGCTGAAATGGCTGATAAGGCCCTTTACAAAGCAAAAGAGAAAGGGAGGAATTGCACGGTTCTTTTTCCTACTCATGATTACAAGAGTCATTCGTAACGAAGTCAGGAATAGAAATTCCAGGTAGAAGCACAGCAGAACAGTGTTTCCCGACTAATATCGATAATACATGTATAACCTCTTACACTCAGTGAGTAATTGTCTCGACTCCGGGTTCCAGAGTAATGAGCTGTTCTTGAGAAAATCAAGGTGAAATGTCTCATGAAGTCTCACAACTGAGATACACAACCATGCATTCAAATTCAAGCGGATGCTGCAGTCCCCGGTTCTGCAGCTAACGTGTACCTGTTTGAAAATTTGCAGAAAAATTATCATACCATTGACGCGGTTTCAGTATTTTCAGTGTACGGTCTTCGCCATCAAGTTCAATTCCCATACGTAGAATCCCGTATCTGGCATACATACCACCTCGTATCTTTTTCTCGCTCAGGTGCACATCGGCCAACACCAGTAATTGTTCACCGGCAATCCTGACATTTCTAAGCAGAATGGAATCTCCGTTCAGCAAAACTGAGGTTTCACCAGTCACGTCTTGAATCGTCAGCAGATCGTTCAGCCACTGTTTCTTCTGCTTCGCGAACAGATGTACAAGCAGACCGCTGTCACGCAGGTGCAGGTTCAATGCTGCATTCAGAAGCAGAGGACGCTTCCAGGTCATGCGGCCATGTTTGATATCGAGCTGCGCCCACCACTCTTTGGCCTGTGTGCCGCTTGTAGTGATAAGCGAGCCGTTTTCTATTCTCAGCCTGGTGCCTGAAGCATCGAAGATCATCTTCTCCAGATTTCCATCAGCGAGACGGGTGTTGATGCGCAGGTCACCTCTGATTGTCTGGTCTCTGACATTGACTTCGACTCCCTCTGCCAGCATGTTGAGGTAGCCGCTACCTGTAGCACCATGCAGGTGAAACTCTCCGGCAACCTTACCTTTGCCGGAAACAATAGATATACCGGCATCTTCAGGAAGGTAACTGTTGTATACAGTAATATCCGGAATCTCGGCAGCTATCAATCGGACCGAGGTATCCAGATCCTGTAATCCTTGAATTGAATCGAATCTTTTGCCCACAGTACTTATCTGAAAATCGTTCCCGCGGACGTAAGAAACAGACTCGCCAAGCCTGCGCAATTTGAAATATTTTATAAAGCTCTCGAGTTTGGCCATTGGTGCATCAGCCTCCCCCTCTATCCGCGCAGTGATTATTCCTGATCCATTCGCTTCAAAATCAAGAAACCTGCTGGCCAGATTACCGGAGGCAATCAATAACTTGCTGCCGGGAGACAACTGCCCGTCAACAAACCGCAAATCAGTACTTAGATGGCCGTTTCCCGAGAACTTCAACCCTTGAGAATTTTTGAGAAAACTATTTATAAAACCGATATTCGCCACTGCCCCTTCAAGTCGGACCACGCCGCTCAACAAGGATGGTGCTTCTGTTTTATCCGGCCGAAGAGAGTCCGGTCCCATCTTCAGTTTTGCCTCACCGATGGTGATACGTGTTTCTAAAGGTTGTGTTTCATCTTTAGCTGAAGCTGTCTGCATCAGGATGCGGGTTCCGGAAATATCGAGGGAACGGCTCTTGGGTTCGACCTGCTTGATCATCAGATCCAGTTCAAGTTTCCCGTTTACGGGTTGCTTGAGCAGCATACCGCTGACCTTCTCTCCAGCCAGATGAATTTTGCCTGAAAACCGCTGACCATCATAGGCAATATGCCCGCTCGTACGCGCAGACCCTGAACTCAGCCGGAACGGTGGTTTTGGGGGCAGATATTCATTGAGTATTTCAAGGTCTGGCGC
Source organism: Desulfopila sp. (assembly GCA_041582995.1). Lineage (GTDB taxonomy): Bacteria > Desulfobacterota > Desulfobulbia > Desulfobulbales > Desulfocapsaceae > Desulfopila. Next base: position 6,448 of record JBFHGS010000229.1, read on the forward strand.
CAGCGCATCCTGCCAACGTGTCTCGAGTTTTACCGAATCCGGCTGATTGCGGATATCCACGGGAGGACTGCTTGCAGTCAGTTGTAAACTTTTGCCCTGCAGCAGCAATCTGCCATTTTTGACCTGATGCAATTTCATATCCCGCAGCCCCATTTCCAGATGAACTTCCTCATCTTCAGCTGATTGCTGAAGCTCAACTGAAACATTACCGGCACCGCTTGCTGTAAATCCTGAAAAACTGCTGAACAGCCTGTCGGACTCTACCTTCAAAATACTTCCCGGAGCAAGTCGCCCTTCATGCACACGCAGATCGGTATGAACAACGCCTTCACCGCCGAACTCAAGTGCAGTTCGGTCAGACAGGAAATCACTGAGAAAATCAATATTGGCGATTTTACCTTCCAGTTGAAGAGCGCCGCTCAGCGGTGGTCTTCCTTTAAAACCCTTGAGTTCATTGAGCGGTATCGCAGATGTAAGTCGGCCCTCCACGATCTTCAACTCCGTCCGCAAAACGCCCTGATCTTCCTGATTTACAATCTCCGAATCAGAAATTGCGGTTTGCAGCTCGAGATGTGTGCCGGAGAGGTCAAGTTGCCGGTTGATGATATCGGCCTGTTTCAGATGCAGCTCAAGCCCGAGACTGCCTATCACTGTTTGCTTGAGAACTTCTCCACTAACATCTTCTCCAGCCAGTTGAAACATGCCGGAAACAACATGGTCGGCGTAGTCAAGGTACCCATTCAGACGCGCGCGACCCGCCTCAATCTTAAATGGCATTTCATCCGGAAGGTAACCATTCAACAGTGAAATATCCGGTATTACCGCCTCATGCCATTGTAATCTCACCACAGGCTCTTCCGCTTTCGCACCGAAATTGACAGGTGGGCTGGTGAGAAGCAGGTGAAAGGCCCTACCCTGCAATACAAGCTGCTCCTGCGTTTCTTCATGCATGGTAATGTTATTCAGTTCAACCTGTAACTGCGTCTTAACTTCACCGGACCTCGCGCTGACATCCCCCTTCACCGTACCTGCCCCCCGGATACTGTACCGGTCACCTGGGCCGGAATCTTTTTTCTCTTCCAGTTGAACAGCAAGATCAGGTGAATCGATAGAAAGCTCACTACCTTCCAGTAACTGTCCCTTTTCGATCAGGACATTCGCGTTAAGTGAACCTCTTCCTTTAAGCTCTAACCATCCGCTGTCACTTAAATACCGGTTAATAATACCAAATGAGGAAAGCTCACCGCTCAAGCCGATGCGGCCGGAGACAAACCCTGCAGTTGCCTGGCCATCCAGTTCCCCCGGCACAAAACGTTCAAGTCGTACTTCTATATCACTCGCTAACGAGGTACCGATAGACTGGGTCCCGGATATGAGGAGGCCGGACTCCATATGCAGCGCTGCCATCTCCAAAGCCAGCGCGCCATCTTTATCAAATGTCAGCTCGTGTAGTTGCAACCCTCCGCGTCCTGTAAAGGTGTAGCTATCAACTGCGAT
>JBFHGS010000230.1:0-7908 GCA_041582995.1 Desulfopila sp.
CTCCGCGCGGTTCGTCCGGTTGCTGTGTAGTATTGCTAATCATGGGTGGGTCTATAAGTGCTGGATGGTGGCTGATTGGCAAATATTTCGTTTGATGAAACAGGACCAGCCAGAATTCTCGAAACAAGCTCATCACCTGCTATACTCAATCCGCAGACACAGTTCGTCCTCCATCTATCCTGCCTGAATCCTCCCTCCGCAATACCTACCGGTTACGACCTTCTGGATACTCCGAGGCGATAACCCGGCAGGCACTTTACGAGATATAACAACGTCATCACTCCGGCTTGCCTGGCCCCATATTCTTCTGCGGAGGCTTACCTGCCTGCACCTTCGGAGCCGCCTTTTTGCCGAAAGTCATTACATCTCCCGGCTTACCGTTATCGTTAAGACGCAGAGGATGGGAAGAATTGGCGCATTTCCAGAAAAAGAAATCTTTGTTTTTCTGGGACTGCATCAAGGTCACCATTTTTTTGCAGCCCTCTACCGGGCATGGAACCCTGGGAGCTGCAGGGTCAATCACAGGTTTTCCCGGTGAGCCATTTTCGTCTCGCAGCAATGGGCATTTGCCCTCTTTACCGGTAGAACAGGCCCAGAAATAGTTGCCGATATTGCGGTTACTTTCATAGCGGATAAGATACCCTTGTTTGCAATGCGGGCATTGCGGACCGGATTCCGGTCGATCCATAAAGGCGGCTCCCGGCGCACCATTAAAATCGGAACGCAGGGGACAATTCTTCTCATCGCCTGAAGAACAGATCCAGAAATACTTTCCTTTTTTATTCTTTGACTCGAGCCGAGAGAGATGTCCGCCGCATGTTGGACAGCGGTAGACCTTTCCCATTACCTCTTCAGAAAAACGCGTTGCCAGAGCATACTGCACCATGTTTGACATGCGCTTGGTCAGCTCAGTGATAAACGCCTCACGACCCAGATCACCCTCACATATTCTGTCCAGAGCATCTTCCCAGATAGCTGTCATACCCGGGTTTTTCAATGATGGATGAATTTTATCGATAAGTTCCCGGCCCATCGGCGTGGAAACCAGGATTTTTCCCTGCTTCTCCAGATAATTCCGGTTCTGCAATTCACCGATAATATTGGTGCGGGTGGCGGAGGTGCCGATACCGGAGTTTTCCTTGAGGCGTGCCTTAATGACCGGATCTTCGACGTATTTATGCACTTCCGTCATGGCAACCTGCAGCGAAGCTTCGGTGAACCTGCTCGGCGGCTTGGTGAATTTTTGTTCCTTCTCAACTTTTTCTATACGTATGGGATCGCCTTTGGTCACATTCGGCAGAAACTTTTCTTTGGTCTGCTGGTCGTTCAGTACCATCCAGCCCAGATCCTTGATGGTAATACCGGACCCCTTCCAACGCTCATTCTTCGCCTTGACGACAATGTTGCTCGAAAAGTACTGGTAATCGGGATAGAACTGCTTCAGGAAACGACGCGCCACCAGCAGGTAGATGTTGCGCTCTTCCTCACTGAGATGTTTCGGCATAACCTCGGTCGGAATGATACCATGATGAGCTTCAGCGCCCTGCTTCTTGGTATCCCATGCCGGAGATTGAATAGTGATGTCGGCCCCATGTGCGCCTTCGATATTCTGAGCCCGCAGGGTCTCAACAATACTCGGGGCATCCTCAAACATCTCGTTTGGCAGATAGCGACATTCGGTGCGCATATAGGTGAGCACCTTATGCTTCTCGTACAGGCCCTGACCTATATCCAGCGTTTCTTTCGGTGAATAGCCGAACTTATCTTCCGCCTTCTTCTGCAGATCAGACAACAGAAACGGCAGAGGCGGCTTCTTCACCTTCAGCTGATCTTTCTTTTTTGCAACTTTGCCTTCCTGGCCGTTAACTTTCTGAACTATCTCGTCGGCAATTTTCTCCTGAACCAGGCGTCCTTCCGGATCAAGGCCAGGTGCAAGTTCGTCAGGTTCCCAGGTTGCGACAAACTGTCCTTCGGCATGATCGACAGTGGCTCGTAACACCCAGTACGGCTTTTTGGTAAACTGCTCGATTTCGCGATCCCGGTCCACAACCAGAGAGAGCGTTGGCGTCTGCACGCGCCCGGCTGAAAGTACGGTATTAGAACGTCCCGCTGCAAGTGTAAGCCCCCGGGTAACGTTTATACCGACCAGCCAGTCAGCGTTTGATCGGCATATGGCCGCATCCTTAATATTCTTGAACTCAGTATTGTCCCGCAGGCTGGAAAAACCTTTCTTTATGGTTCGTACATCGAGCGCTGAGATCCACAGTCGCTCTGCCGGTCCGGTGTAGCCGAGAAAATCGAGAACCTCATCAATGATCAGCTGACCTTCACGCTCAGGGTCACCTGCGTTGATAACTTTATCTGCATTTTTCAACAGGCCTTCGATAATGCGCAGCTGCTCCCTGCTGCGGGGAATGGGCTCAAGTATCCATTTTTCAGGGATGATCGGTAAATCTTCGGCTCTCCACCGCTTGAAGCGCGGGTCATACCTGTCCGGATCAGCCTGTTCAAGAATATGGCCAATGCACCAGGTGCAAACAATATCCCCTTTACAGGTAAAAAAACCTTTCCCTTTACTGACTATTCCCAGATACGTGGCAAGATCTTTCCCAACACTCGGTTTCTCTGCTATGAGCAGCGTTTTTCCCATTCAACATTCTCCTGATTGAAACTTTGCAGCGGTCAATGGTATTGACCAGAGCACCTTTCCTATCCTACCTGGCAAAAAAAATCAAAAATTAGTCATCAGCTCCGGCCAAATAGTATACATAAGAATGAAGCGCCGGGGACGCATTGAACCAACACCGGCAATATTCTTCAACTCGAATTTACTTTTTCCTGCCAAAGAATTGCGAACAGAGTGCGTATTCAGGAAGTTACTCTTCCTGTTCCTGCCGGTGGAAATTTCAACTGCTACATAGATAGTACGGCAGATCATCTGACAGAGACACCTGCCCTGCGCTTTTTTTATTAAGCACAAACGACAGTACCGCCAAAATGGACTATTTATTCTGAAAATGGTAAACAGTTCAGCGATGAGAAAAACAGGCATACGCCTGAAGAGGTTTATTCCCGAACTATGTCATTTACCGAGTGAAAAAATGGAAAGATTATTGGTTATCGCTTTAGCCGCTGCCATAGGAACCGGATTTTATATCTGGTTTTCATGGATGCTCCGGAAAGAATCAACAAGAGAGTATGTGTTTTCACATCAATGGCTGCTTCATCCAAACGCTATCTGCTACTGGCGGACGGCGATGGCTCTGGTTGGATTCATCTTCTATTTCGTTGTCGGGCTTGAAGCCATAGCCATCCTTATCTTTACCTTTGCAGCTATACTCGACGGTGTTGACGGCACAGTGGCACGTCAGTGCAACCTCGGTACCAAATGGGGTGAATGGCTCGACCCCATGTGCGACAAACTTACCTATCTGCCGCCCATGCTCGGATTTGCCTATGCCGGAATCATTCCGGTTAAACTTGTCTGGATTCTTGTAGCAATCGAATTAGCCGGGCAGTTTTTTGCACGACGTATTCTTCAGGCAATCGGCATCTCAGGGGCTGCCAACAACTTTGGGAAAATTAAAGCCATAATCTGCTTTGCCCTGGTTATCTTCTGCGCTCTGCTGCAGGAAAATCCGCAGATCATAGATATAGGTGATGAAGTACTTATAGCCTGCATCATCCTCTCGGCAGCCTCAGTACTCTTTAAATTCATTCCCAACAGACTGTATGCCGATATCCTGTCAACACTGAATTTCTGCTGCGGGGTTGCAAGTCTTATCCTCACCAGCAATCAACGGTTTGCCTGGGCAATTCTTATTATCATTATGGGACAGCTGTTCGACCTGTTTGATGGCCGAATGGCTGAAAAGCATGGTGGCACAAAATATGGCCCGTATCTTGACGACATTGCCGATTTTGTCAGTTTCGGGCTCGCTCCGGCTTATGTTATCGTCAAATCCGCCGGCCCATTGGCCTGGATCTTTGGATTGATATTTATTACTGCAGTAGCTTTCCGCCTCATCCGTTTTGTGGCTGTAGACCGGAATCGCACTGACCTGCCGGAAGGAATTTTCAACGGTCTGCCCAGCCCTGCCGGAGCACTTATTGTTCTTGGGGCGTCTCTGGTTGTTCCACCCAACATGCTGCTGGCAGTTGCAACCTTCTCTGCCGCCCTGATGGTAAGCCACATCCGCTTTGCTCATTTCGGCCGTGTTATTCTCAAGCAGATTCCCAAGCCGCTCTTTTTTATCACCAATGCAACCATTATCGTAACTCTGGCCTTTATCCTTAAAACAAAGAGCGTCCAGATGTTCGGTTATCTTATTCTCGCTTCGGTTCTTCTCTATATTGTTGCCGGAAGGAAGTGGATACCTTCGGAACAAACCGAAAACTGAACATTTTTCAACCAAACACTCCAACCGAAGGCATCGCCGGATACGGTGCTGCCTTCGGTTGTTGCAGCCTGCCTGTTCATTTTCACCCGTGACATAAGGGCTCGATGTCTTACAGTGTGATGATGTAATCGCAGAACCCGCCTGTCTGCAGGAAACATTTTAATACAGCGGGGATCTTTATCCAGTAAAGCATACCGGAGCAACATCCAACCGGGAGACATGCATAGATTTATCACTAGAAATGATGTTCCAACCACTAGATACATACCACCCCAAGCAACTCCCGCGGACTGTTGCAGAAGTCGTAGATATACTCTTCGAAGATCTTCTTCTTCGCGATCGGGTAATCATGTCCAAACTCTCCGAAGAAGAGCTGAATTCATCAGTTTATCTGGCACTGGCCAAATCCATCCGCCAGGAGTTTGGTCTTTATACCGGTAATGATCATCTTATAGAATCATGCCGCGAGTATCTCGGCAGAGATTATGACTTCTATGAAGATCCGGCAATGGTCATTATCAAGGAGTTATGGAAAAAGATACGAAATAACCACCATCTCAGGCTTATTAAGCAGTGATTGTACATTGCATGATTCCCGCCTCCTATACGGTGTGGGAAGATGCGTTGTTATCTCCTGGCGATCCACATAAAAAGGCAGCTTATCTGGATTTCAGATAAACTGCCTTTTTGCTTGTGAGCTTGAAAATATTGTCTCTTTTTTTTAAATACAGGCCAACGTAAATTCAGCTCCAACATACATGCCGTTGAGCTGTTGAATCTGTTACATACGGATTTTAGCCTCCGTTTTCTCCGGTTTCTTCTCAAGATGCTTGTGCCTGTTGCAGGCTGAAGAAGCAAATCTGCCGACAATGTGCCGCATATCTGACTTAGCCCAGATACTGCTGAATACCGGATGAGTTGTAATATTCTCACTGAAGTTGAATTGGCAGTCTCCGCTCTCTCCGGCATGATTCAATCTGATATCTTCATATTCCGGATTGAGTTCACCATCTGTCACTTTCGTGACAAAATCCTGAATGGTATGAACAAAGAATTTTTTTACGTCCTCCGTTGATTCCGCTGCGCCTATCTGTTGCCTGAATGCGGGCAAGAGTTCCTTTTCAATCTTCGAAAACGAATGCTGTACCGTCATGTACACTCCTCCTGGTTGATGAGACACTGAAAGAAATCGAAATTTCCCCGCAGCTGAAATGCTATGCCCTCGTATGAATCAAATGATCACCAAGGGAACGTCTGACATACAACAGACGTCTACTATCAATCTATGCCCTCAAAAAGCTGCTGTCAATAAAGGGCCTCCAGCACATCATACGATTTGCCGGCCCACTACAGTCCCGAGCGCCTTCCACTTCTACGCAAGTTTGCCGAGATCATTGAGAATAACTTTTTTCACATTGCTCTATTTTCAAAGCACTGATTCATACGTTATACTTACAGCAGATACACACTTTGATAACTGTGGTATATACACATTGCCTACTGTAGATTACTTGACTTAACTTTAGAAAGAGGAGTTCATGAAAAACATTACTCTCACCACGCTGACCATCTTTTGCCTGCTTCTGCTTTCTCAAGGTGCTCGAGCCGCTTCCGACTGCTCCGGCCCGTGGCAGGTTCTCCAAAACAGGCAGGGCCAAAGCCCCTGCAAGGCGCTCGGACTCGATAGCAACCGTGGAGTATGCCGCCCAGGAGATGTCTATGAAACGCTCTGTGACGATATGACAGGAGGAAAATACAGAATCTGTCAGGGGCCGCAACGATGCGGATCAGCACAATCCGGCAACAGGAATGACTGCACGTACTGGGACAATGACTACAATCGTCCATGCCAGGCGGGAACCAGGAATTACGACTGCAGGGGTGGCTGTGATGCACAAGACGAGCGTAAATATAAAAAGGACAGAAATTACCGGAATGATCAGAACGACAATGCCTGCAGGAATTGGGATTATAATTACGATCAACCCTGCCCCAGAGGCTACATCAACTATGATTGCCGCGGTGGTTGTGAACCACGTTAATGACACAATGAACGTGATCTCCTGAAGCACTACAGACAGCCCGGCTCTTCGGCCGGCGCTGTCTGTATCTTGACTGCGACGCAATCTATTTTACGACTCAGCCCTATTGCCTAAGGATGCTTTTCTCAGGCATTCTCAAAATGTTCGTTCACCTTCTCCCAATTGATTATATTGAAAAAAGCTTCAATGTACTCGGGCCTTCTATTCTGATACTTCAAATAATAGGCGTGTTCCCACACGTCAATTCCAAGAACGGGTTTCTTCCCCTGACTGAGCGGGCTATCCTGATTAGCCGTCGTCATAATGGCCAGACCTGTATCTTCTTTCACCAGCCATGCCCAGCCACTTCCGAAATGGAGAGCGGCAGCCGTAGAAAAGCTCTCTTTGAATTTTTCAAAACTGCCAAACTGCCTGTTAATCGCTTCAAATGCAGGACCTGAGGCTGTTACATCTTTCTTCAGGAGCGGCCAGAAAAAAGAATGATTGGCATGCCCGCCACCATGATTACGAACCGCGGTGCGGATAGAATCCGGTATCTCATTTACATTACTGACAAGCTGCTCTACGCTCTGTTGTTTAAGATTCTCATGTCCCTCAAGGGCACCATTCAGTTTATCCACATAGGTTTGATGATGTTTAGTATGGTGAATTTCCATCGTTTTACTATCAAAAAACGGCTCAAGTGCATCGTACGAATATGGTAACACTGGCAAGCGGTGACTCATAACTACCTCCGAATATATGAATATACAAACAGATAGCTTCCGTATTGGTTCTCTGTTGCATCACGCGATGTAGGATTTTAATGCTTCATGAGCCATAGCTCAGGAAGACAGAAAACCCGAAAGCAGGTGATGCGTACCAGTCCCAACGTTCACTGCCGGGTGTAACAGATTCATTTTCCCGACAGCACATGTACTACGCTGTGGATGACATATTCTTTTGTCAAGATATACATTTGCAGCTACTTTCAGTAACTCCGCTTTACAATGTGGTAACTGTCAGATGGAGTTTTTTTCTCGCCTTATGTCGTTCTACCATGCATAATATGCGAATTGTCACGGTCCCGGCATCCATCCACTGATACTTCAGATGGTCAATTCAACGGGTACAACAGATGAAAGAGATACTCGGCACATTCACTGTAATCGACGGTAACTTGCGACAGCAGACTGTTATTGTGAGCCAGGAAACCATCCTTGATGAAAATGGAACGCTCATCGAAACTCGTAAACATTTCAATTTAAACAACCTTGAGGGTGAAGAAATTCAGCGCACAGAAGAGCCGGGGATACTTTCGCGGCATGATGGCAGTGTGCTGCGAAAAACAGGTCACGTACTCATTGGTGACCCCACAAACGAAACTCAGCGAATACGACATCGCAGGAGTTGACCAATCACGCCTATAGTTCTGATTTTTTTAAAAGTATATTGTCTCAGCCACGGCCTCTTATGATGCCTGCCTC
>JBFHGS010000231.1:0-7899 GCA_041582995.1 Desulfopila sp.
GTTACATAAAGGCGTATATGTTCACCGGCCCCGACACATGATAACTGAGCAGGTCTCACAACAGGAGTAATTCCCGTGCCGTTTCTGCAAATAGCCGGAAATATCAAGTTGTACTATCAGCTTATTGACGGGCGAAGTGATCGACCATATCTGGTCTTTCTACATGAAGGATTGGGATGCACTGCAATGTGGAAATCCTTCCCTGCGCGATTATGCGAAATGACAGGTTGTCCCGGGTTACTCTACGATCGTCTTGGATATGGCCGTTCATCTTCCTTACATCGTAGACGGACACTTCATTATCTACATGACTATGCGCTTCTCGAGTTACCTCTGTTACTGCAATCAGTGATACCAGACAGGCCGCATATTGTAATCGGGCATTCAGATGGTGGCAGTATTGGGCTTATCTACGGAGCTGCCCGGTTGCCGGGCCTTATGGCTGTGATTACAGAGGCAGCGCACGTTTTTGTCGAATCTGAAACTCTTGTCGGTATTAAGAGTGCATGCAGGTCATGGAATGAAGGTACTTTAAAAAGTATCAGCAAATATCATGGCAAGAAGGCGGAATCAGTCTTTAATGCCTGGTCGCAAACCTGGCTTTCAGACTGGTTCATTTTCTGGAACATTGAAAAGCACCTTCCTGACATTCATGTTCCTCTGCTGGTTATTCAGGGGGAACATGATGATTACGGCACCCTGGCCCAGGTTAATTCCATTGTTGCACACTCTTCCGGCTCAGTACGAATTGAGATCATCCATAATTGCGGTCATATTCCACATTTGCAGGCCCAGCGACATGTCCTGCGATGCATGACCGAATATATACAGCGCATCTGCAGTCGAAATCATCCGGGATCCTGCTCTTCTATTTATCTGGAGCGTGTATATGCGCATTTTTCCTGAGCAGAAAGCAAGCATATGGACGAGTCAGTAACTGACATTACATCCGCTCAAACCTGAAAACACAGGATATCGCGCATAGTGGCACGTTGACTCATGAAATGTTGTAATCAGTGTAAAGAAAGGGAGGGTTCTCTCTGCAATATTACCGGAGGATGCAGAATGCACTGGTTGGTAAAGATGATTTTTGTTGTCACGTTAAATATTGCGCAGAAACCCTGTTTTAGGTCAGAAACACTATTGAGTGTCATCTCGGAGCCTTTATTTGCAGGTGTTCTGGAACTGTCACAATGTAAGATCTTGTAGATTTTCTCTAGTGAAAGGTGTAGTACTAGATGCTGTTATTTGCCAATACACGTATTGTAGTGCTCCGGTGATATGGTGTGTAATGAGTGTACAGTTGTTATCCTGTTCCTTTTTTAAGAGACTGCCGGATAATGCTCTTTTGCTCACATCGTCGTTGCATCGGGAAATAATGCTCACAATATGAGGTGTATGGTTGCACATATTTCCCCGAAATGCCTAGATCTGGTTCAAAGTTTCTATCCTCGGACAACCTCCTAGACGTAAATTTTCAAACGAGGTAATCTCATGAAAACTGTATTTGTCATCACTATACACGGAGCTGATAAGCGTGGCAGAATCGAAACTCTGGTTGAAGCATTGCGTCAACAGGGAGCTGCTGTACTGTCGAGTAAGGTAATGAGACTGGACGGTCAGATGTCGGCGTTGTGCAAGGTTGCATTAGCCGAAAAGAAGAAAGAGTCATTTGTTGCAGAACTTTCAGGAAAGTTCTGTGATCTACAGTTTTCTTATGGTCCGGCAATCACTGATAATGAGAATACGCATCATGCCAATCGCATGAACCTGGTGGTTGATTGTACCAATCATGCTGGTATACAGGATGAAGTATACGAAGTTCTTGAGAGGCTGATGCTGAAAGTTGAGAGTATGGAATGCAGCCGTTGCCGGGTTGCAGGTCTTGGCGAAACTGTTTTTTCCGCTCGTTGTGCGGTGATTGCCCCGGGCCATCTGGACGGAGAGGCCGTTGCCGGCGAAATTGAGGCTCTTACAGCCGGTGCGCGGGTGAATGTGGTGTGAATATCTGTCGGCATGACGCGGGATGAAAACAGGCCGTAATGAAGGTTATATTTTCACGGCCTGTTGTGTGTTTGCGGTTGCCTGTTTTCTCGTATTACTCATTTCGGGCAGCAGCGGAACGACCAGCCAGCCAGCCGGTTGAAAAAGCAGCCTGCAGGTTATAGCCGCCTGTGTTAGCATCAAGATCGAGCAGTTCCCCGGTTATATATAATCCATGAATTTTTTTGGATTCCATGGTGTGGGGATCTATTTCTTTGACGTTGATACCGCCTGCGGTAACAATAGCCTCCCGCATCGGTCTGTGGTCAGTTATTTCAAAGCGAAAATCTTTGAGCCAGGTACGCAGCCGTGTTCGTTCTTTGGATGTGACTTCACTTGATTTTTTACCGCCATCGAGCGAGTTTTGTTCCAGGCAGAGGGGTATAAGTTTTTGCGGCAGCAAGCCGCGTAATACGCTTTGTAAATCCTCCTGATGTCTGGCCTGAAAATCGCGTAGAAGTCTGGCGTCCAGTTTCTGATCATCCAGTGCCGGCTTTAAATCCAACGAGATAGTGACCTTTTTCCCCGCCAAAAGGCTGTCTACCACTAATCGGCTGTGGGTGAGCGTTACTGGGCCACCGATGCCAAAGCCGGTGAACCCGACCTCACCAAAATCAGCTACCTTTCGTTTTCCATCAATATACAAACGAAAACCGCAGTTACGCAGATCAAGGCCGGCAAGCTGATGTAGAGCAGTATTTTCAGTTACCAGGGGGATGAGGGCTGGTCGTAGTGGGATTATGGTATGGCCAACTTTTTCGGCCAGGATGAAGCCATCGCCGGTTGATCCGGTGGCAGGATACGATGAACCTCCTGTTGCGAGAATTACACTGTCACAGAGCAGTCTCTTGCCGTCGCATATTACGCCGGTTATCTGGTCTTCTTTAGCGAGTAACTTTGTAACCGTTGCAGAACATTTCAGCCGGACTCCTGTTGTGTGCAACCAGCTGATTAAGGTCTCTACAACATCCACCGCCTTGCCGCTTTGAGGAAAAACTCTGTCACCACGTTCAGTAACGAGAGGAAGGCCTTGGGCTACGAAAAAGTCCATGAGTTGAGGGGCGAAGAACTGAGAAAATGCCTGATGAAGAAACCGACCGTTTTTGTTGAAATGTTTTATGAAATCATGAATATCTGAGTCGTTGGTGATGTTGCAGCGACCTTTGCCGCTAATCCGGATTTTTCTGCCGGGTTGTTTCTTCTTCTCAAGCAACAGAACATCTGCACCAGCAAGAGCTGCCTGTCCGGCTGCCAGAATACCTGAAGCACCTGCACCAACTACAATAATTGTTTTCATGTTATGGATAAGCGAAATATGCGTTGCGGAAGTAATTATAAGTATATGCAGGAGGCCAGAGTGATCTGACTATGACCAATGCGCTATGAGCAAAATTGAAAAGTCTAAAGTATAGGTGAAAAAAGAGTGGCCGGCAACCAAATCATGTAGAGGGGATTGGGTGTACATATTGTACTACTACAGCGTAGGTTCTAAAACGCGTGTAATGAAAATGCACTATTTATCGTGATGTCATCTTGATTTTGCAATAAATACGGAAAAAAATGAGGTTTTGCAGGCGAAAAAGATGGGGCTGTTATATTATCTGATATACTGGAGTCAACATTATATGTCCCGTTGTAGTACGTAGCATGAAACATGCAGAGAGGTACAGGGGGATAATGAACGACTGACACGTGTTTGACCTTAAAGAGTTGCACGCGTACGCCTGAATGAGGGTGTATAACCGAAATGGTTAAATTTCGACAGGCTGCACAGATGTATTCAGTATGGAGGAGTTGTATATGAAAAGTACATTTGTCATGAGTGTTGTAGGGCCGGATAGTCCCGGAACCATCAAGACTATTGCGGAAACCACCCGTGCTCTTGGCGGTGAATGGCTGAAAAGCAAGGTCATGAGGCTTGACGGTAACCTGACAGCAATGATGAAGGTCGCAATAGACCCAGACAATGAACCCCGTTTAAAAAGTGAACTTCTGCAAGATTTTCCCGAGCTGCAATTCTTTTATTCTGCGGTTGCAACGGGCAGTTCTGTTCCTACCAAAAGTATTACTCTGGTTCTGGACTGCAAGGATCGTCCCGGTCTTACCAAAGATATTAACGCTATTCTGGCCAATCTCGACCTAGTCGTTGAGAATATGGAGTGTAATCGGGCTCATGTCTCGACAATTGGAGAAGCTGTTTTTACTGCCAGGATTGCACTTGCTGTGCCGGAAGACAGAAACAGTGAAGCTGTGGCGGATGAAATCGAGTCGATGGCTAAGGGTATACGCGTTAATGTTGTGTAATGAATAGGAGCTTGCAGAGTCTGCAGAAAGGCCGGGGTGGATATTCACTCCGGCCTTTCTGCATTTCGGACAACCGGGGAGCAGGTAGAAGGCTGTTTCTTTCCGCTCCCCGGAACCGTGCCGGGAAAAACGCTATCCCGCTAACTACCGATTAATGCAGGAATGCCCGGTAGCATACCAACGACTGCCATGGCAATAGTACTCACCAGCAGTGCGAAGCCAGGAATAAGCAGACGGTCTCCAAGATTGAGTTTTTTGGGACGTTCTTTATCGCCTATCAGGCCGTTGTTGTCGAGGAACATGGTGAGCGCCCAGCCGAAGACCGGATTAACGATAGCAGAAGAAAAGATACAGATACCGGCAGATTGCGTGTCTTTGCTGTCCTGAACCATCTCCATGCCAGCTTCGAGTAGTGGTAGATAGACACCAACCAGCAGTGCAATACTGAGGACAGGACGCCATACTGCGATATCCATTGGAAAACCGGAGACAGCAACGACGATTGACAACATCCCGGTGGCGATAGCACCACCCGGAATAGGTCGTTTTGCGATTGCCGCAGGTATCATGTAGGTACCCCACGAAGAGGTGATGCAACCGCTACCGAAAAATGCAGACACAACCTGACGCACTGAACAGCCGACCATGGTGTCATCGACATCCATAAGCACGTCTTTGGCTTTTTTAGGGTAATTCATTTCCTGAAAGATACGATGTCCGAGGAAATCCGGAGACCACATCGCCACAGCAAGTATAGCAAACGGCAGGGAGGATATAATGTGAGAGAAGTCAGGCATGCCAAGTTTCCAACCGGTTTCTTCACCCCACCAGTAGAGAGGGTTGAAGCTGGGAAGTCCGGGGGCAGTGGTAAATTCAAATGGCGCACCGAACAGGAGTGCAACTACAGCCGCTAAAAATGAACAGACCGGAATGGCGAGCCAGCGCTTTTTCATGCGGGCAAGCAATGAGTAAAGAATGAGGTTTGCGATCAGAACGAGAAAAGCGATGTAGCCCATATTAATGCTGTCGCCCCATTTCTGCATGGCGCTGACCTGACCCATGGTGCCGATAGCGCCAAGATATACAAGTAGACCGCCGGCCACGCCCTGACTCGTTACATTCACCAGACGAGAACCACCTTTGGTTATACTCAGAATTAACCCGAAAACAGCGATCAGCGCCCCAAGGGCAAGTGGATGAGTTCCTGATACTGCCATGAGAGGTATCAATGGCATCATTGGTCCGTGAATACCCGGCAGGTTTGCACGTGGATTGAATAGACCGGAAAAGAGGATAACGAAGAGAAAGGATACAAGGAGCATGTCGACCCGTACGTTCTCTATGATGAAGGCGTTATCAAGGCCGTAGGCATTGGCAAAGGCGTTTGTGACTGCAGTGCACATAACCGTCAAGCCAATGGTACCGGCGATCGCCGGGATCATGTCTTCCCATTCGAAGCTGAAGTCCCGGCCGGGCAGGTTAAGTCCCCAGCGTTTCGGCTTCATGATAGTGAGTTCGTGATCCAGGTATTCCGAGCGGGTGGCGAACTCGCTACGCGGTTTACGCAGTTGGCTGTAACTCTTCGAATTTGCATTCTTCATAACTACTTAACTCCCTAAATTAAGCAAAAAATAAGATGTGATAGCCGATCCCCCCTCTCTCTCTGCTCAATATCAGCAGAAAAACGGTGACTATCAGTAAAACTTTACATTGTTTAACACCGCAAAACATGCACTGGGAAAATTTCGCGCATGTGTAAGTGTAAGTGAATATTGACTATTATGTGTTGGCTGCAACGTTTGAGTAAAGAATGCACGTATCCCTTTAAACCAATGGGAAGGTTGTGTGAAAACTCAAATCAAATACTGCAGATAAGTAATAAAATAAATAAGTTACAGTTGTTTTAACAGGGCGGAAATTATTATTGTACTCACCATAAGTATACTTCTGTCATGATGTCCGCTTTAGGGTGGGGGCCCAGATTGTGATAGCGAGGGACAACGGGACGGCCTAACAGATATTTAGAATGCTACGCTGTGGTACAATAATGCTCGAAATTGAGGCGGGTGTCAATAACGAAAAATAGAGGTACCAAACTGTTTCTGTACAATCCGGAACAAATAATTCAATAAAGCAGAACGTTATGTTGGAAGTTGTTATCTTTATGAATTTCTGAGGATCCTGGTCTTTGATCTGAATATCAGTTAGTGCGGGATGCGACGTCTTCAGTTTTTTTTTCTGAGGTGTGAATGGGGCATCCTGCAGAGGAAGGCCGGCTGTGGACTTCATCCTCTAACGATTTCCATCCTCATTCAGCTTGTGCATAGCAACTATTAAGGCTTTGAGTGTATAGGGATTGGTTGTATATTTTGAGTAATGACCGAAACGCAGTTTCAAAGTAGTGCCGGATGCAATGGAATGATAGGCTGAGGTGTTCGTATTACCTCTCAGTATGAGATCAATGCCCTGTCAATTCCTCAAAGCGTGGAAGGGGGTATTTTATGAACAGACGAAAATTCATGCGTGATGTGCTTCTCTGGTCAGCCGGTGTCGGATTGCAGGTACCTGTTTTTGATGTGAGTAAGGTCTGTGCACAGATAATAAAACCTGATCTGGCTGTTGTTACAGGAGCATCCTACAATCTGCTGGTTAAAAAGGCAGTTGAGGCGATTGGTGGTATCAGCAGCCTGGTGAAGGCAGGTGATACGGTCGTCATTAAACCGAATATCGGCTGGGATAGAAAGCCTGAACAGGCTGCTAATACACATCCTGTAATAGTTCGTACACTCGTTGAGATGGTGCTTGATGCGGGTGCGGCAAAGGTTAATATATTTGATCATACCTGTAATGAAAAGCGACGATGCTATGTAAACAGTGGTATTCAGAGTGTCATTGCAGAGTTGGGTGATGCACGTGTGCGGCTCGACCATATTGATGACAGAAAGTTTATACCGGTTGATATCAGGAAAGGTAAATCACTTACCCGGTGGGAAATCTACAGAGATGCTCTGGATGCGGATGTTTATATAAATGTGCCGGTTGCCAAACATCATGGTCTGAGTCGGTTGACTCTGGGGATGAAAAATTCAATGGGTGTTATTGGCGGCTCTCGCGGCAGTCTTCACTTCGGCCTGGGGCAGAAACTGGCTGATCTGGCAACGGTTATTCAACCGACACTCACCCTGATCGATGCCACAAGAATGTTATTGCGGAACGGACCGCAGGGCGGCAATGTGGCAGACGTCAGGATTGCCGATACCGTGATCGCTTCAGTCGATCCGGTAGCGGCAGACGCCTATGCGACCACACTTTTCGGGCTGCGCCCTGATGAAATTGATTCTACTGTTGCCGCCTATGAGATGGGGCTCGGTGAGATGGATGTGGAAAAAATGCGTATCCATTCATTTCAAGTATGAAACATAAGGAAAAAAGACCCACCAGTCAGGCTCGTTTTTCTCTTGTGTTTATTCGCCGCCTCAGTCAGTTGGTGTTCTTCGGGATATTTATCTTCCTTTTTCTGCGAACTGACTATACGGGCTCAGATACTCTGGA
>JBFHGS010000232.1:0-7836 GCA_041582995.1 Desulfopila sp.
GTCGGTACGGGGACTAAAGCTTTTACCATTACAGTTTCCAATGAAAGTGAAGATTCACCAGAAGAATGGAATGTTAACGGAGATTATGTAGAAATAGCCAGCAGAGCAGATCGCACCAATTTTATGCGGGGTTGGGTAACCGGCATAGATGATGCTTCTGAAAAGTTGACTGTAAACGTACAAATCAAGGGCGGTAGCGGTACTTTTACTGATTGGGATATAACCAACCTCACCCGTACTGGAGTGACATTCTGTAATGTAAACTACACTTCAGCGACCGTTTTTTCCGAATATGTAACAGACGCAAACCCGCCACTGATTCGCACAGCAAAAGGCAACTATGCTTTTTGGGATGCCGGAGAAGTTCATCAATGTCTTTGGGAAGACGAAGATCCGGGAAATAATGGTAAAAATTATAACAATCCTGAGTATTCAGGCTTCCCGGCAGCGCAGGATAACCCATATAAAGCAGTAGGGGCTGGGCAAAAAGATTATGTTGCCAAGGTTCAGGTATGTGTAGACCTGGATGGAGACGGAAAATATACCAGTGCAGATGGTTCAGAGAACTGTAAACTCTATCCGCATGGAAATTATAAGCCTATTGGCCTGCTGCAGGAATACGGTGATACCGACAGACTGCTCTTTGGTATGATTGCCGGTACGTATGGCAAGTCTACCTCGGGCGGTGATATGATTATGCCCCTGTTCTTTAAAAATGACGGCATAAATAATATGTGTCGTGAGATCAATCTTGGACGGGATTGTGATGATGACGGGCTGGTTGATGATCTGGTGGATGCCAATCACGCAGAGGGAGATGGAACCTTTAAAAAAGTTTTCACCTTTGTCGGCGGGCCAGTCGGTAAACAGGATGCTGAAGGAGTGGTGAACAGCTGGAGTATTTATCGGATAAAAGGATATAAATATGGTTCATGGACCTATGCCGACAATTCCGGTGATAAATGTAAACTGGGAATTGATTTCTTTGGTGACAGCTCATCGAGTGAGTGCCAGAACTGGGGTAATCCCTATGCAGAGATTTATTTAACAGCTTTACGTCACTGGGTTGGTGAGAATGCACCGGTGAGTTATCAGGCGCAGGATAATGACAAGGGAGTATTTGACGGCTTGAATTATCTGAATGGTGTCTGGGAAGACCCTCTCACTGAAGATAACTATTGTGCACCTTTGAATATCATCAATTTTAACTCATCCACAATTTCAGCAGACACGGCCTTTGTTAAAAAAGACGATGAACTGGATTCAACTAACCAGGGCATAGTAAAAGACCTGGATTCTCCGTATTCTTCTACAGAACTGACAAACCAGATAGGCCAGGCAGAGGGAATCCATGATGCAGGCACAACCTGGTTCGTAGGTGAAACCACAACTGATGGAAACAGAAAATGTACAGCTAAGACTGTTAATAAGCTTGGCGAGGTTCGTGGGTTGTGTCCTGAGGGGCCAGACCAGCAGGGTGGATTCCGAATTGCCGGTATGGCATGGTATGCTCACACCAATGATATACGTCCTGATACCTTGAAATCCAATAATGCTCTCAAAGGTATTCAGAGTGTTGATAACTATTCGGTCAGGCTGGCAACCGGGAACCCTATTATTGAAATACCCGTTCCAGGGACAGAGAACGATGCTGAACCGGACTTGGTTACTCTTATTCCTGCATGTATTACTCAGGATAAGAATTATTATGGTTGTACCCTCGTTGATTTCAAAATTATCACCCCGTATTACACAGAAGGTGATGTTGGTAAAGGTAAATTTATGGCTATCTGGGAAGATAGTCTTCAGGGCAATGATTATGACCTTGATGCGGGTGGTATTTACGAATACGAGATCACAGATAGTACAATTAAAGTGACCACCGCTGTAACCCTTGAAAATCTTGGTTACGCCATTGGACATGGTTACGTAATTAGTGGCACCACGAAAGATGGATTGCACATCCATTCAGGTACAAACGGTTTCGATTACACTGATTCCACAGGAGTAGATAGCTGTAATAACTGTTATGGCCTCATGGATGGTGGCAGTGCATCTTCCTACACCTATACCTTAGGTTACTCAGGTGGCAGGCAGTTGGAAGATCCTCTCTGGTATGCAGCAAAATGGGGTGGATTTGAGGATAAAAACGACAACAAAATGCCTGATCTGACCGAAGAATGGGATGCCAAAATCAACAAGACAGGCGAAGAAGGTTCAGACGGAATTCCGGATAATTACTTTTTCGCTTCGCATCCGCAACAGTTGGAAGACAGCCTGCGGTCTGCTTTTGATGCAATTTTAAAACGTACATCATCAGGTACGGCGGCGGCGGTTGTTTCAAGTAACGTGCGCGGTGAGGGTGCGTTGTATCAGGCTTTCTTTGAGCCCTTAAAGAAGGAGGAGGGCAAAGAGACAAACTGGATAGGTACACTGCAGGCCTTATGGCTCGACAGTTATGGCTATACACGGCAGGATTGTACATATCCACGCGGCTATGATACTGCTACCGACACCTGTGTTACTCCTACAGGAGATTGTGTCCCCGATGGTGTATTGGATAATTATTGTGTCGATCAGGTAGTTGAGACCTATTATGACGAATTTGAGGAGCGTACCCGGGTAAAAGTGTTCAACAGCACAGATCCTGATGAGTTTGCGGCATATTCTATGGAAGGTGTGGTAAAGAGCTATGCTGCCGGTTCAGTGGTGATGGAGCCAAATTCATTACAGGGGATCGCTTCATTTGATAGTACAACTAATATTCTGACGCTTTCTCCGTTTTATATCAACGGAACAGTAACAGCATATGACCCGCTTACCGGTACGGTTACGCTCGATGTGGCCGCAGGAGACTGGAGCGGTCCTGCCGGAGATTCTTCTGATCAATGGAAGATTAATAACAGTACAACATTAATAACTGGCGGTAGTACTGATAGCATACCTTTTGCGACAAACAGTGCACTTAGCTTTGATGTGCTTCCTGTGGGGACCTGGATAAATGTCGGGGATACACTGCAACTCACGACCAAAATGCCTGTAGGGCGTCTTGGTGAGGCATTCGATTACTGGAATGTCAGATGTATTGATGACAGTGCTACAGGTGAAGTTGTAAATGTTAATATTTATTTAAAAAATGATGGTGATACCAGTTTTATAGTTGAAGATCAGGCAGGAGATTTTTCAACCTGCGCCATGGCTCAAATAACAAGTTACGATATGGTCGGTGAAGAAGGTGAGGTTTATAGTGAGTGGTCAGTAGCAAACTTAGAGACAATTTACGGAAGAGGTACATCTACCAACAGTCTCGCTCTTGGCAACTCAGGAACTCGATCATTCACCGTTTCTCCTACAGATAGCTGGCTGACCGCAGGAGACAGAATAAGCGTCTCTAACTATTCTTTCACCGTGGTTGAGCTTAATGAGCTTGGGTATCTCTGGAATGCACGTGAGAAGCTCTATCTCAGTTCAGTTACTGATGCCCAGCTGGAAACGAACAGGCTCTACGGTACTGATCTTTCCTCAGGAACTCCTGCCAGTGCAGGTCGTTATATTACCACCTGGGTTGATCTTGACCGTGATGGTGATATCGATGCCGGTGAGTATCGCGACTTTATTCCGGATATGTTCACTGTGGCAACTGATCCGGTAAAATATGGATTTTTTGATGCCGACGATCAGGCTGAGGCTGCAGATATCGTCAAATACATACGAGGTATTGAGGTTGCAGGAACCAGAAACCGTACCGTGAAATATGCTTCAAGCGATACGGGTGAGAATGTGATGCGCCTCGGCGATATTATCGACTCAACTCCGACAGTTGTCTCTTCACCGCAAGAGGGTTTTAATCTCTTATACAAAGATGCCACGTATACTGAATTTCGTAAACAATATCAGAACAGGCGGGTAGTCGTCTACTCGGGAGGTAATGATGGATTATTCCATGCGTTTAATGGCGGTTTTTACAACACTGTAACGGTTAATGGCAAAAAGACCGTAGAGTATGCAGTTGCAGGAAAAAATGCTGCTACGGGTCAGGATGCGGTACAACATCCTCTGGGAAGCGAACTGTGGGCATATGCCCCGTATAATCTGTTACCTCATCTGCAGTGGCTGAAGGATCCAAATTATTCGGTTAGCCATGTCTATTACATGAATGCCAAACCACGGGTCTTTGATGTGAATATCTTTACGCCGGATACAACACATCCCGACGGTTGGGGAACGGTTCTGGTTGTGGGTATGAATCTGGGTGGGGGTCCGCTGGAAGTTGATACCAATTCTGACGACCCGGGTAATGCCTCTGATAATGTTACACTACGGTCAGCGTATGTCATATTCGATATAACAAATCCTGAAACGCCGCCGGTTCTTCTCGGGGAATTTCAAATACCGGACGGAAGTTATACGACAGTCTATCCGGCGGTTCTGGCATTTCGTGATCCGGTACAGGATGCCGGAGGATTGCTTTGCACCGACGCGTTGTCATCGTGTGTGAACAAGTGGTATCTCCAGTTTGGAACCGGGCCTAATGACCATGTGACATATACCAGTGACCAGACGACGAAGATGTATCTGCTCGATCTTGCTCAATTGACAACGTCCGCAACTCCATTGCCTGATATTACCGCGACAGTACCTGCAGGATGTGCTGTACAGGCCGTTACGCCCTCAAAGAACATCATCAGCTGTGATACGGCTGTCGCCAATAGTTTTATGGGCACTCCGGTAGTTGTTGACTGGAACCTTGATTTTTACGCGGATACAAACTTTTTTGGAATCTCAGGCGATGCAACAGCGGATAGAGGGCAGGTGTGGCGAATGAGTTTTAGCGACAACGATACCTCAACCACAACCGACCATGAAACGAATACCTGGTCGTCTCCTGCTCTGTTCTATCTCACTGATCAGCCGGTAATAAGTCAGCCTGTACCGGCTCTGGATGATAACAGTAACAAATGGGTGTTTTTTGGTACTGGGCGATATTATGCCAGTGCAGACAAGACGAGTATCACTACGCAGTCTCTATATGGCATAAAGGATGCTGAAGATGGTCTTGCTGTTAACTCGTCTACCCTGCTTGATGTCTCTGACACAGAAGTGTTTACGGATAGATCACTGACAGATGCACCAACCTCAGTAAGTGGTGACACTCTGTCTACTTTTGACGATATTGAGGATGAGATCGATAACCATGCCGGTGGTTGGAAACTCGATTTTCCGCCGATTACCGGTACGGTCGGAGTTGCACCCGCAACCCGAAATTTCACGCGTTCTGCTTTGCTTGGTGGTGTGCTCTTTACTTCTGTTTTTCAGCCTAGTGAAGACCCTTGCGCAGGTGAGGGCTTGAGCAGGTTGTATGGGCTCTACTATAAGACAGGGACTGCATTCCCCGGACCCGCCATTCTCGGGACTGAGGCTGAAACCCAAGGAGGCGAGTTGAAATACAGATCTATAAAATATCTTGATCTAGGTACTGGCGTGGCAACAGCTCCTGCAATACATTCAGGATCCGGAAGCGGTGAAAAAGGCGTAAGTGTTTTCACCCAGCTGTCCACTGGTGATATCGTGAGAGAAACCGGTGATACAGTTGAGTCGGTTCGTACCGGGAAAACCTCCTGGAGCGATAAATAAGCAGTAGTTTTACTGAGTACTTAGAAAAAAAAGGGGATTTTCATGAAAGAAAATCCCCTTTTTTCTATCTGCTGCACTGTTTAGTGAGGAGTACTGATCTCTATTAACTCCGGAGTGGTGGAAAGAAGGTATCCTGCAAGGAATGAACATCAATTGCACATGAACCGATGTCAGGCATTGCAGCCGGCACCAGTTCATCTATTGAAGAGTCTGGCGAGGTAAATTATTCTATAACCTCAAATCCTATGGCAGTAATAGCTTTTTTCACCATATCTGCAGAGACCTCGCCCTCGTACGTTGCTTCTCCCTTCTCTAAATCAACCGAAACATTTTCTATTCCCGGTAATTTCTGAAGAGCGTCTTTTGTTGAACCTACGCAGTGCATGCAGCTCATGCCTTTAATTTTTACAGTAGCCATTGTTAACCTCATGGTATTGAATTACAATTTTAGGTTGTTACAAGGTAAAGTAAACTCGGAAGTTTTAGAAATCAAGGCAATAGCTACAAAGGATTCGGGATGAGCATTGATACCGAAAATATACAACAGGCCAGAGTCGCTGTAGGCGGTATGCATTGCGCAGCCTGCTCAAGCCGAATAGAAAAGGTTGTCGGTAACATGGATGGCGTGGAAAAGGCTTCGGTGAACCTTGCCGCTGAAACGCTTGATCTGAAATGGAATGAAGCTGTTGTTCCATATGCTGACATTCAGGAACGGGTGAGTGGGCTTGGTTTTGAACTTGCGGATGTTAAGCCGGAGGCTCCACTTGTACTGGAGTTTGCAATTGGTGGAATGCACTGTGCTGCCTGCTCGAGCCGTATTGAGAAGGTAGTGGGGAACCTGCCGGGAATACTCTCTGCTGAAGTGAATCTTGCAACCGAAACTGCAAGATTTGCAGGAGACAAAGAGCAGGTTGGCGCAAGGGAAATACGTCGGGCAATAGAAGGGCTCGGGTTTTCAGCTCAGATGCGCGGCCGGAAAGACCGGGAGTTTGAGAATAAACGGGAGGAGACCATCTCCAGGCTTCAAGCGATGAAAAAGCGTTTGATATCAATGCTGTTGCTGGCAGTGCCGTTGCTCTATATATCAATGGGAGAAATGGTCGGCTTGCCTTTGCCATCCTTTCTCAAACCCCATGCTCATCCGCTTTCGTTTGCGCTCATGCAGTTTGTTCTGGTAATGCCAATAGTCTGGCTTGGTCGTAGTTTCTACATGATAGGAATACCTGCACTATTACGCCGGGTGCCGAATATGGACTCGCTTATTGCTGTGGGAACCGGTGCTGCACTAATCTATTCAAGCTGGAATCTTGTTGAAATAGCACTCGGAATTGAGACTATGACCAAGGTGATGGATTTGTATTTCGAGTCGGCTGGAATACTGATTGCGCTCGTTTCGCTCGGAAAATACATGGAGACCCGTTCAAAATCGCACACTTCTGATGCTATACGTCAGCTGATGGAACTTTCACCTGAAAAAGCGACGTTGCTGGAAGGTGACGAACAGCGCGAAATAGCTGCGGATGAAATTGAGCAAAACGACTTGCTGCTGGTCAAGCCCGGAGAACGAATACCGGTAGATGGGGTTATTCAGGAGGGCGAAAGCAGTATTGATGAATCCATGCTTACCGGTGAGAGCATGCCCGTCAGCAAAAAGGCGGCAGATCAGGTTTACGGTGGAACACTTAATAAAAATGGGGTGTTGAAAGTTGTCTGCAAGCAGACGGGTGAAGATACTGTATTGTCGAGAATTGTGCGAATGGTTCAGGAGGCACAGGGCTCCAAGGCGCCGATAGCCGGCATGGCAGATCGAATAAGTCTCTATTTTGTTCCGGCAGTAATGGTTTTTGCACTGATCACAGGACTCGCCTGGTATTACATCGGTAATGTTGATTTTACAGTAGCTTTACGATTTTTTATAGCGGTGCTGGTTATTGCCTGCCCATGTGCAATGGGGCTTGCAACACCCACTTCGCTGATGGTTGGGACAGGGCGGGGCGCTCAGTTGGGAGTCCTGGTTAAAAATGGTACGGCACTTGAAATGTCTGAAAAGGTAGATGTTGTTGTTTTTGATAAAACCGGAACTCTGACCAGAGGTAAGCCGGAACTTACTGATATTATCATAACAGCCGGAGAATTTAACGAATCTGAATTGCTTGCGCTGGCTGGATCGGCTGAGCTCTCGTCTGAGCATCCTCTGGCTGA
>JBFHGS010000233.1:0-7816 GCA_041582995.1 Desulfopila sp.
ACTAATCATACTCTACTGCCGGAAGCCCTTGAAAAATGGCCGGTGCAACTCTTTGAACGGGTCCTGCCTCGCCATATGCAGATAATTTTCGAGATCAATTACCGTTTTCTCGAAGAAGTAAAAGTACATTTCCCTGATGACGAAGTCGCTCTTACCCGCATGTCGATCATCGAAGAGACCGGAGGCAAGCATATCAGCATGGCGCATCTGGCTATTGTCGGCAGTCATTCAGTTAACGGCGTAGCGGCCCTGCACAGCAGGCTTGTGTCTACTTCACTCTTCCCCGATTTCCAGGCAATGTGGCCTGAAAAATTCAACAACAAAACTAACGGTGTCACCCAGCGAAGATGGTTGCTGAAAGCCAATCCGCTACTATCGACTCTTATCACCAACACCATTGGTGATGGTTGGATAACCAACCTTGATACCCTCAGGGGACTGGAGGATTTTGCCGATGACCCGGTTTTTCAAAAAAAATTCCTGGAGACCAAAACTGCAAACAAAATGCAACTCGCCAGGATTATACTCGAGAAAACACGGGTGAAGGTAAATCCCCAATCGCTGTTTGATATCCAGATCAAACGCATCCATGAATATAAAAGACAGTTACTGAATGTGCTGTATATCATCCATGCCTACCTCTCTATTATAGAGGATGCGGAAAATCCGCCGGTTCCACGCACACACATCTTCGCCGGCAAGGCTGCACCCGGTTATGCCACGGCCAAACTGATTATCAAACTCATTAACAATGTCGGTTCGGTGATCAACAACGACAAACGAGTGAAGGACTATCTGAAAGTTGTGATGTTGCCGGATTACCGCGTTTCACTTGCCGAAAAAATTATACCTGCCGCCGACCTCAGTGAGCAGATTTCAACCGCCGGCATGGAGGCATCAGGTACCGGCAACATGAAACTGACCATGAACGGGGCACTCACCATAGGTACCCTTGATGGTGCCAATATCGAGATAATGGAAGAAGTCGGTCGGGAAAATATTTTTATCTTCGGCCTTCAGGTTGAAGAAATTGAGGAGATGCGCACCGAACACACCTACAATCCCCTTGATTATTACGCAAACAACCCGAATATCCGGCGTATTATGGACAGCATCAGCTCAAATATGTTCTGCCAGCAGGAACCGGGAATCTTCCAGCAACTCTTCGATTCCATCATGTATCACGGAGACTATTACTTCCATCTCGCTGATCTTCAGAGCTATATTGATACGCAGCAGAAGGTGGGGGAATTGTATGCTGATTCGACGCTCTGGTCACAGAAGGCGATTCTCAACGTGGCACGAATCGGTAAATTTTCCTCCGACCGTACCATTCGCCAATATGCAGAAGAGATCTGGGACCTCAAACCAATAGTATGAGGTCCTCCTTCTCTGGTTTACTAAGAGTTACTGGTGCTCATCTCTCAGTAGATCATTCACAGTCTTTACCGGATTGAAGGTTATAAGAGGCACCTCGACAAAAACCGTATTCCAATAAGCCATAGAGCCATTCCAAAGCCCTGGTAGCTCCAGGGCTTTGAGCTCGTTGCCATTTTTTGATTTGTAGGTGATTAATCCAAGATCATAATCCACATAATGCATAAGCGTAAACGGCTTACCCTTGTAATCCCGTACAGCGCATATAAGATCAACCGGGTTGAAATGTGTGGAGGCATCAAAAATTTCTTTCTGATCCGGTCGCTCCAATTCCACCTGTGCAGATTCAACTATCTGTAACGGACTGTCGTTTTCACCCTCCAGCCAAAATGGTCCGCCTCCCGGTTCACCAAGATTTTTCACCATTCCACACACCCGGAGTGGTCTGTTCAACCGCTTAAACAGGTACTTCTTCTTTTGCTCAGCCGTATATGTTCCATACTCATTGGGCGGTGTAATACCAAATTCATTACGGATAAAACCAGTCATTTTCTCAATATCTTCCGGTGTAGCTGTATCCTGTTCCAGTTGTTCAAGCGCTGCAAATACGTACTTCTGAAGCCGCACCAGATATCCGCCAAGAACTTTTTTATAGATGTATGTCTGCGGTTTGAGATGATCAGGTACAACATTATCGATATTTTTAATACATACGATGTCACCACCGATTTCACTGAGATTTTCCAGCAATGCTCCATGCCCGGCCGGCCGGAACACCAGCAACTTATCACTGGTGCGGATCGGATTATTTTCCATATCCACCGCCAGGGTGCGGGACGATTCTTTCTGAATTGAATAACTCACATCAAATTGTACATCCTGCTGAACAAAACCACTACAGACCTCATTGACGTGCATTTTGATCGCTTCACTGAACTCAGGTGGAACGGTAAAATGCAGGCGCGCTACACCATCTCTGTCACGTGCATATTCAGCAGCCTCAGCCAGATGTTCAGCAAAAGCTGTACGCGGACCTTCCGGGTACATATGAAAAAGAATGAGACCTTTGGGAAGATTAGCGTAATTAAGACCTTTTTTTGTAAGAACATACTTCAGAATCAGTGAATATCTACCACTTTCAAGGAGTTCATTGAGGTTGAGACCATCCCTGGTTAGTATCTCCTGCAATGCATCGTAGAAAGCAAAGCGCTTCAGTGAATGGAGGAATTTACGGCCGAATTTCATCACACTTTCAGGCACCTGACTATCGCCATTGTCACAACTGTTCATGTATGCCTGCAGCGATTTGAACATCCTGCTGGCTGCACCTGAGGCTGGCACAAACTTTGTAACTCTGCCCTGCGCGGCAGCATCTGCAAAAATCTCTTCAAGTTGTTGAAATTCCTCCGGCTGGATAACCCTGATGCCGTCTCCGATTGTGCATGGTCTGGCAATGCGGGTATACGGAATGCCATGTTCGAATTTGTCCATCTGGTCCAATAGAGCTTCCTCGTCGATTCCACTCCTGACTATTTGCGTAAGAACTGCTTCAATACGTTGTATTTCTTCCTCTCGTGACATGTTGAAATCTCCCGGTACGTGATAATTTTCCTGTATTTGTGATCTGAAATTAAAAACATCAGACGGTTACCAGTTCTGTTACGCCTTTCGCCTGCCCGTTCCTGACAACTTATTGTAGTTATGCTATCATAAAAACAACATCTTCAGAGATAAAAAATTGTCCTGCAGGCAACAGACCACCCGCTCTTATCACAATTAAGAAATAGTATGCCTGATATCGAATAAATAGCCGACTTACTGAACTGTTCAGCCTGTAGAAAAACACAAATACGATATTTCACAACCACCCGATTAGCCGAGATGCAATATCCAGCTTCCTGAATCGATACGTTTTTCGTGCCTTAACGATGTAGCATATTGTATCACTTACACTATTTCAGTTTGCCACGAACGGGTGCAAATGCTACAATGGACTGACAATCTGCTACCTGAATACATTGAATAATCCGGCCTTCGGGGCCGCAGATGAAGTGTATGTCGGTTACAATATGACAACGGTTTCCGGGAGTTTTGCGCATGCCCATTCACAATACGAAAAAAACCAGCACAGCAAAGACGCCGACCGGGAGCCACGTCCGGGTCGGGGAGATAGATAAACTCGCTTATGAAATGCTGCAACTTGAGTCCACGCTGAACGCTAATATCCCAACAACTCTGTGGATCAGCGACCTGCATGGTGAAGGTGACCGGTTCAAGTCGATCCTCCGCGGCCGCTTCGGTATGCTTTACCAGACTTGCCGGGAAGCTTTGCCCAACACCTTCAGTTCTGAAAAGATTCAGTACCTGGTGCGCATTATCAGGCGTACAGAATATTTTAAGGACGATCACATCTCCATGGATATTCAGGATGCCATTTTCTGTCTCACGGAAGTACTGAAATACAAAATCTCGAACCGGATGTATCAGGTACACGAGATAATCAAACCTGAATTTCGCGATACCATCAGTCGACTGCTTGCCGGCCTCCCGGTTCCTGATCCGATTTTCGAGGAAGATATCATCTCACGCCGCCTGATCGCTCACCTTTCCCTGGCAATTCGTGAGGTTTTGCTCGACAGGATACAGGTCGTAGGCGACATTTTCGATCGCGGCCCGCAACCTGATAAAATCATCCGCATCCTCTCCTCCCCCGCCTACAGCCGTATTGTCGACTATGTTTACGGCAACCACGACATACTCTGGATGGGTGCAGCCTCCGGCAATCTGTCCCTCATAGCTGAGGCACTGCGTATCACCTGCCGCTACGATCATTTTGAGCTGATGGACCGGTTGCAGTTTGATACCAGCCTTCTGGCCGAATTTGCATCTGCCACCTATCCGGCCGAGACAGTAAAAGGCAAGTTCAAGGCTAAAACTGATCTGGGGCTCTCTATGGAGAAGGCTCTTGCCGTTATCCAGTTTAAACTTGAAGAGCGCACTATTCTCGACAACCCCGAATATGATATGGCGCCGCGACTGTGGCTTGCAAAGCTTGCAAAAATGCTCGAAACGGGCGACACCTCCGGCTTAAACGACTCGCATTTCCCAACCATCGATTTCAAAGATCCACTGGCTCTTACAGCGGATGAACAGAGAATTATTGATGACCTGGCCTATCAGTTCGCTACCAACAGAAAATTAAAGCGACTGCTTGCCTATTTTTTCACCCGGGGCCACTCCTACCATATTCACAGCAACACTCTCAATATTCACGCTCTGGTACCATCCACCGCCGACGGTGAATTTGATGAATTCCTGGGACGTAAGGGTAAAAACCTGCTCGACCACATTCAGGAAATGATCCGGCGTGTCGGTGAAAATTACATTGAAGGCACACTGCAGAATAAGCAGGATCAGGATCTCTTCTTCTATCTCTGGTGCGGCCCGAAATCGCCTTTTTTCGGCAAACATGCCATGAAGACGTTTGAACGCTACTTCCTGCTCGATCCTGAAAGTCACGTGGAACACACCCTGTACTGGAAAGATAATATGCAGACCACGGCTTTCAAAAAGAAAATGCTGAGTGAATTCGGAGTACAGCGGGTCGTCTACGGTCACACACCGGTCAACTACATGAAAGGTGCCCGCATGGCCAGCGAAGACGGTGTGGCAATCAATGTCGACGGAGGCTTTGCCCAGGCGTATTACAACCGGGGACACTCCCTCGTACACACCCCGCATCAGCTGTACGGCATTATCCTGCCGACACCTGATGAAATCAAAGAAGCGGCCGAAAAACTCGAATCAGCTCCTCTAGATATCGAGCCTATAGATGAATTCAGTCAACCGATGAAAATACGGGACACCATCGAAGGCGAAGAGCTGATGCAACGAAGAGATGCGATCATGATCAGGATCAGGGAGCTGGCCGAGTCAAACGGTCACGGTTCCACTCCGAAAAAATAACGGGATTACCTTAGAACTATGAATACCAACTACGGAATGGAGATTGTCCGCGCCACCGAGATTGCGGCACTTACTGCCGCCAGAATGCAGGGACTCGGTGATCATGACTATATTCTCAACACCACCCGCTCAGCAATCATCAAAACACTTGACCGTATCAATGTTGACGGTACCGTTGTAAACGACCGATTCCACGACCGTGACGACATAGTCCGGCTACCTGAGCAGATCGGCCAGGGCGGCGAAAAAACAGATGTGATGGCAATCGCTCTGGAAGGATATCACAATGCGGCAGACGGACGAAATAATGTCACCTCTTTTGCTGCGATTACCCGCCAGGGCTCCATCCAGTCTGTGCCCAATCTCAACATGTATAAAATCGTGGTAGGGCCCAAAGTAGGTAATGTCATCGATATAAATAAACCACCGATAGTCAACGTGAAGCGCACAGCCCGCGCACTCAGAAAATATACTGAAAACGTCACTGTCTGCATCCTCAATCAGGCACGTCACTACCAGCTTATACGCGAAGTGCGCAGCTGCGGAGCGCGTATCAAACTGATCGATGAAGGTGAAATATCAGGCTGCCTCGCAGCGCTTGCCGGTGATAAGGCAGATATCTACATGGGCTATGGTTTTGCTCCAGAAGGCAGCATGGTCGCCGCTGCGATCACCTGTCTCGGCGGTTATTTTGAGGGCAAAATATTTTATGAAAATGATCGTGATAAAGCTCTGGCTGCTGAACACGGAATTACCAATTATGAAAAAACATACAGAGCTCAGGATCTTATTCGCAGCAAAGAAGTAGCCTTTGCCGCTACCGGAGTAACTGATGGGGAATTTCTCGAAGGTGTGCGCTTTACCTCTAATGGTGCGGTGACCTACTCGTTTGTCGCCCGGGCAGAAACACACACCTACCGCAGAATGGAGACCAGGCACTTCTTCGATTATAAACCTGTTTTTTAGTACTGAAAACAGCTTGGACCACCCCTGGAACAAAGACAATTCCGGCAGTCGCAACGAGAAACCAGATTTTTTTTGTAGTTGCGGCTTGCAATATTGCGCACAGGTCGCTTTTCTATGGTAAACAGAAAGCAGGCAGATTCCACACAGCCGTCTGGAACCTGCCTGCTTTCTGTATTCATTTGCTGCACTACTCAATCTGGCTACCTCAGGTAACAGCAAGGAGATTCAAGCAGTGAAACCGACTCTTTTCTGGATGCAAAGCGGCGGGTGTGGTGGCGATACCATGGCCCTGCTCAACGCCGAATCACCTGATATCATCGAAGCAAGAGGTTCTCTTGATTTCGACCTGCTGTACCATCCCTGCTTCTCCGCCCGCAACCGCAATGATTGTGCAGAACTTGTTGATGAGATCAGCACCGGGCGCCTGCATCTCGATATCTTATGCATCGAAGGAGCTGTCATTCTCGGCCCCGAGAACACCGGTCTTTTTGAAACGGTCAACGGCAAAGCGAAAAAGGACCTCATCCGGAGGCTGGCTGCAAAAGCTCGCTATGTATTTGCAATCGGCACCTGTGCTTCTTTTGGCGGAGTAACCCGTGCCTGTGAAGTTGATGCTGTCGGCCTGCAGTTCTCCGGCAGAGAACCGGGAGGGTTTCTTGGTTCCAATTTCAGAACCAGTCTGGGCCTGCCTGTAATCAATCTCCCGGGCTGTCCTGTCCATCCTTCAGTACTCATAGGCTCCATAAGCGGCTATGTAAGCGGTAATCACCTGCCGCTGAACAGTTACCATGCTCCGCTTGAATATTTCAGCATGCTTGTGCATCAGGGGTGTACCCGTAATGAGTATCATGAGTTTCAAATTGAAGAGACCGATTTTGGTCAGACCGGCTGCCTCTTCTACCATATGGGATGCCATGGACCGTTGGCACACGGCTCCTGCAATAAATTTTTATGGAACAACCGTAACTGCAAAACCCGAAACGGTGTGCCCTGCTTCGGCTGCACCGAACCGGACTTCCCGTCAGCCGAACCGTTTTTTGAGACGCCCAATATTGTGGGTCTTCCTATAAATCTTCCGGACGGTGTCGACCGCCCCTATTATCTCGCCTATAAAGGTATGGCAGCTGCTGCGGCCCCTGAAAGGCTGAAACACAGGAAAACCAAGGTTTGACATGTCCCAGCCCACTGCACATACCGTCAATATTCCACTCAACCGGGTACAGGGAGACCTTGAACTAACGATTGAGATCGTCGACAACCGTGTTACAGATGCATGGAGCAAAGGAACCATGTACCGCGGCTTTGAAAACATGCTCAAAGGACGCGGTGCCCGCGACGGACTGGTTATAACACCACGGGTATGCGGCCTATGCGGCACAGCGCATCTTTACGCAGCGGTCAAGGCTCTCGATATGATCTGCGGTACACCGCCGCCGCGCAACGCAATCCTGGTTCGTAACCTGACACTCCTTGCCGAAAATGTTCAGAGCGACATCCGTCACGGCAT
>JBFHGS010000234.1:0-7775 GCA_041582995.1 Desulfopila sp.
ATACGAAAGCGGATAAGGGTGGTGCTGCGCTTAGGTTCTATATGAATATCACTGGCCCGCTGATCAAGTGCATAGTTGAAGATATGGTTAACAGCGTTCTTGATATGCTGATCCGATGAGGTAATCTCCTTGGCCGAAGAAATCTTCACATAGCGTTCAAGATTACCTATATCAAGAGATGCGCTTAAACTCGATGTAACTCCAAATTGATCTTCTGCGGCACTGATTGATTTCTGAAAACCAAAAAACTCGGAAATAATGCGCAAAATATCAGACTTTGTGGCAATGCAGGCCTTAACCTTTACCTGATTGGCCTGCTCAATATCGGTAAGAACCTGCTGGCAGTCGGGATGATACACAGCCACTTCAAGAATACCATTCTGCATACCAACCGGAAGAATAAGCTGCCTGATGGCAAAGTTACGCGGAATGGTTTTGGTGACGACCTCCATGTCAAGATCGAGCGGATCAAGCTTTTTAAACGGTATCCTCTTTTCTGCGCTCACAACCCGCATAATTGTTTCTTCATCGAGGACAGTGTCTTTCTCGCCTGCAATCTGCATCTGAAATGAGACGATGACATCAACCAGATCCGGACTCACCTTTTCGGTGGTTTTATCCTTCTGAGCCTGACGCATAATCTTCTGGCGCTGCTTGCCCTTCTCCAGGGTTATAAACTGGCGTTGCTCCTTCGTCATCTTTCCATGACGCACGAGCAGATCGAGAAGAGCATCACTGTTGAGGAATTTCATGTTCTACCTTTCATTAACAATTCTAAGAGATTGAATCTCACACTGTTCCTTTTTGGCAGCGGTTTGGCAAGCAACTTCGCTCCCGGCCGACAATTATTCTGCCAACCATTTGCGCGTATTTTAGTAAAACGTATCACTTTGCCTGCAAACCTTTCAGGATTGCAATATTTTCACGATCTTCGATCAGGTCATCACCTTTCGGGGTCTCAAGCGTCATCGGCATATCGACAAACCTTGGGTCATTGACCAGATTGCGAAAACCTTCCAGCCCGATCATACCCTTACCTATATGCTCATGCCGATCTACCCGGCAGCCCAGATCTTTCTTCGAGTCATTAAGATGAAAGAATTTCACATTTTCAAGTCCAACATGCCGATCTAAATCTGTAATGGTTGCTTCATACGCTTCTTTAGAACGCAGATCGTATCCGGCAGCGAAGATATGACAGGTGTCTACACAAACTCCGATACGTTGCGGAAACTTTGAGCATTGCCGAATGCAGGAAAGTTCCTCAAAAGTGCTGCCAAGCCCGGTTCCCTGCCCCGCTGTTGTTTCCAGCAACAGCATCACATCATCATGTCCGGCTGCAAGAGTACGATCCATACCGGCAACAAAACGGGCAAGCCCTGCTTCAACCCCTTTACCTCCATGAGAACCGGGATGCATGACAACATATGGTACTCCAAGCTGCTGACAACGTTCAAACTCAAGAATTAGCGCCGCAACTGATTTTTCCAGCAATTCCTCTTTATCTGTTGCCAGGTTGAGCAGATAAGAGGCGTGTGAGGCAACCGGCATCAACGGAAATGTTTCCTGTGCTGCGCGAAACTGAGAAATTTCTTCCCGGCTGAGCGGTTTCGGTTTCCACTGCCGCTGATTACGGGTAAATATCTGTAACGACTCACCGCCGACCTGTTGTATTCTGTCAAATGCCAGATGCAGACCACCTGCTACCGACTCATGTGCTCCAAATAATGCCATAGTATTACACCTCTGATACTCTGATACCTACTCTATTCCAGCTTCCTGCAATTCTTTCTGCTGACTTAAGACCGAATCCTCATAGGATTCTCCTTGAAAGCGCTGAGCCTGAGACTGGTAAAAATGGCGCTGATCAGGATCGGCAAACGCAGCCTGCTTCTCTGTCCGTATCGCCTCTTCGATTAGGCCGTTCGCCCAATACGCCGTTGCCAGCGTATCCAGGATATACCCTTTGGGCTCCAGAGTTGCTGCACTCCTGGCCAGAGTCAGTGCTTTGCCGGGATCGCGAAGACTGAGGTTATTACTTGTCAGCAGCAGCCAGGCCATATTATTCATTATCACAGGATTCGCGGGTTCGAGGCTAAAGGCTTTCTCGTAGGCGACCAGCGCCATATCCTCCATATTCCGGCTCTGAAACAGATCACCTAAAAGCCTCTGCCAGATAGCATTGTCGGGCTCTTCGGTAGCCTTTTTGAACAACACGGCTTCAGCATATTGTTCTTCATATTGTTTGGCGAAATGCTCTGTCGGAATCTTCTGCACAAGTACTCCGACAATAATCAGCACCGCCAGATAACCGAGCAGACTGAACCTTACTTTTTTATTGTGGCTATTAATCGTTTCAGGGTCGCGCTCGGCAAGGTCGAGACAATCTATCCGCTCTCCTATACCGTAATGATGCCAGTTCTTCTCCTCCCGAATTCCTCCGCTTAATATGGATATCTTTTCAAAAGCAGAAACCAGCTCCCGTCCGCTCCCCACAGCAGAAATTACATGCAAATCGGCCTGTCGCTCAAAGTTACGGATGAAATATCCGAAAATGAAACGAAAATAGATCACCATAAACAGCAGGAACGGCACGCCACCAATGACAGCCATAACCGTTTCAGGATCCACGCCTTTTGCTGTAATGAGCTGAACTAAGAAATCCCGTGAAAGGACAAACAAGACAAAAGGTTCGACAAGAAACCCCGCCAGAGCACTGAACCCCGCAATAAGAAAGACGTACAGCAGCAGATGATGGCGTTTTACATGACCTATCTCATGGGCCATTACCGACTCCAGTTCTTCCATGGTCATGGTATCGATAATGGCGGGCGTGAGCAGCACATACCGAAGCCCCGGCAATATACCCATAACCCCTGCTGTCAGAACCTTGCCCTCAAAAAGCGGCCAGAGATAGAGTTCAGCCTTAAAGTTCTGCCCCTTGCAGAATCTCTGCAGACTCCTTTTCAGATCACCTTCCGGCAACGGCTGACATCCCCAGAGGCGACGCACAAGTGGCGGGAAAAAAAGTACCACGAAGATAAGAAACATCCCGAAAAAAACCATATCGCCCCAACCGGAGGCGAGGACCACCTGCACTGCATGAAATGGCAGCAGGGTCAGCAAATCATAGCAAAGCGACAGCACAACCCACGGCAGTACTATAGGCAGATTGGCTTTTATATTTGAAATAATAAATCCAAGAGCAGTATATCTCCGGCCGAAAACATGTTGATAATTCCTACGTGCCGCCCTCCACATCAATGTCAGGTATAAAAGAAAGAGAACCAGACCGCCAACATTCACCAGCGCCGGTAATCTGTTGCCGAAGGAAAGAATAGAGAGGTAGTATTTTGCATCACAAAGATAGAGGGCGCCTACACCGTAAAACACCAGCGCAGTGATAGACAATCGCTTTTCCGCCCAAAAATAACCTGAAGAATACAATGCCGACGGTCTGTTGTATAAATAGCGACATAACCGGTCAAAACCCACAATAGTCAGAACAAAAAGCATGAGGCCCGACCAGGGTGATGAGACCAGTGGTGCATCTGGTACAGTGTCCATGCTGAAAAGAAAAATGGCCACCAGAAACAGCAGAAGATTGTTATATATCAAAAGAGCACCTCGTAAAATATGGCTCCGTATAAATGGGAGTATGTAACCTGCATAAGCGCAACTACCTTATGTCGAACAGAAGCAAAACAACTTGAAGATAAAGCACATTTCCTTCATTTTCCATTATATTGTAGTCATTCGCCACATTTTCACCATACAACTCATCCTGACTCATAACTTTGCTCTACGAACATTGAGGCTCTCCAGGACAAAAAAAGCAGGCCACAGTGAAATTCTTTCTGTAACCCGGCATCTCTCAACCTTGACTCAGGAGAAATGGAAGCTATCTTGTCCGGATAAAAAATGTATTTTTAACGACTCACTCGTTTTTTTAGTTGACTTATCTCCACGATACATTTTATATACTATGTTCCATTCGTCAAAGGGCGCATAGCTCAGCTGGCTAGAGCCACCGGCTCATAACCGGTCGGTCGTAGGTTCGAGTCCTACTGCGCCCACCATGAAATAGAAAACGTCTACAGTACAAAATTCGTTGAGAATCAAACACTTATCTCGCATATCCAAGGGAGGAATAACATCCACCCTTTTTTACCAGCATCGCTTCGGGCACAAAGACCCGTTTCGAGCGGAGTGAATACTAAGGTACAACCTACAGGGGTTGTACCTTTTTTTATTGTAGCATTGAAATCACTACACTTTTTATGACGGTCAGAATAAAGGATATCATCGCAGAACTCGATAAGGAGGCCCCATTCAGCCTCGCCGAGGACTGGGACAATGTCGGTCTTCTGGTGGGTAGCCCAGAGCAGGAAATCCGCTCGGTGCTCATCGGACTAGACCCGACCAACACCCTGATGGATGAGGCGATATCCAGGGGTGCAGATACGATTATCACCCACCACCCCGTCATTTTTCGCCCGCTCCCCAACATCAACACCGCCTCCCCTGAAGGCAAAATCCTCGAAAAAGCCCTCTCTAACCGCATCGCAATCATAGCCTGCCACACCAACCTCGACAGTGCCTTCGAAGGCGTCAGTGACATTCTCGCATCTTCACTTGGCCTTACAGGTCTTATGCCACTCATTCCGATTACTGATACAAACCAGCAGGGAACAGGGCTTGGCAGAACAGGAACATACGATGAACCTGTTGAAATTGCTGAATTCATCAATAGAGCTATTGATGTTTTGGGAGTGCAGGCACTGCATGCCGCCGGACCACTACCGGAGCTGGTTCAAAAAGTTGCAGTATGCGGTGGCAGCGGCTCGGACTTTATTGAAGCTGCTTATAGAAGTGGAGCAGATCTTTACCTCACCGCTGAGGTTAAACATAATTTTGCCCGGTGGGCGGAAGAACGGGATTTCTGCATTATAGACGGCACTCATTACGGGACCGAGCAGGCCGCAATTCGTCTACTGGCACAAAAAATAGAACGGCTCGCAGCAGCGAACCGCTGGAACCTACAGATTTTGCAAACAGAGCAGGAAAAAAACCCGCTGGTCTGTTTGTACAAAGACAGCCTCACCCAAGAGTAACCCCAGACAGGAGAAGTATCTTGAACGAACATATAGCGCAACTTATCATTCTTCAGAACATCGACATCGAAATCAGTCAGATCGATAACCAGATAAAGTCTGAGCAGAATGCACTCGACGACCGCATCACCGCCCTTGCCAGGCGTGAACAGAACATAGCTGATCTTACAGAGAAAATTGCAGGACAGGATAAACTCAAACGTGACTACGAAGCTGAAGCCAGCGATAAAATGAGTCACGTGAAAGAAAGCCAGTCCAAGATGATGCAGGTTCAGACCGGTCGCGAACAGACCGCCCTTCTCAAAGAAATCGAGGACGGCAAAAAGAGCGCTAAGGAGAACGAGGAAAAAATCCTCGCCCTCATGGAAGAGACAGAGAAACTCATCGCCCAGGTTGAAGAGGAGAAAAAACTGCTCAAGGGTGAGAAAGTCCTTGTAGAAGAAGAAAAAGAGAAAGTTCGTGCCGCTATTGAGGCAATCAACAAGGATAAAAAGTCCAAGGATACCGGGCGCCAGAATCAGGCCCAGGTCGTTGAACCGAGAATTCTCAAAAAATATGACCTCCTGAGAAGCCGCAGAAACGGTCTGGCAATTGCCAACGTTCTGCAGGGTGTATGTCAGGGTTGCTTCATGTCTCTGCCGCCTCAGAAATACAACCTGCTGCTGAAAGGTGAAGCAATGCTTGACTGTCCTTCCTGTCAGCGTATGCTGTACCATCTGCCACCGGCTGAATAATTCCAGTTCTGCCGAAAAGGTGAAATGTACTATCACCCTTTCGGCACTCTCAGCTCATAAGTTTGGAGTGGGCGCATGGTCGCTCCGGCATTTGTCGGAGAGGAAAGTCCGAACTCTGCAGGGCAGGATGGTTCGTAACGCGAACGCCGGGTGACCGGCGGAAAGTGCCACAGAAATGAAACCGCCTGATTCGTTCAGGTAAGGGTGAAACGGCGAGGTAAGAGCTCACCGCTCTCATGGTGACATGAGGGGCAAGGTAAACCCCATCCAGAGCAAGACCAAATAGGGAGATGTTTGAGGGCTGCCCGTCCGAAATCTCCGGGTAGGTTGCACGAGGTGTTGAGCAATCAACATCCCAGTTAAATGATCATGGCTCCGCAAGGGGTACAGAATTCGGCTTATAACCCACTCCATTTTTTGCGGGTTTCCTGCAGCACATAGCTGCAGGAAACCCGGTGTTGTTTTCAATTCAATCACCTGCACGCACCCACATGACACCATCTGTCGCCGCAATTATCCCGGCCGCCGGAAGCGGAACGCGGATGAAGCTGGACCATCCCAAACAGTATCACTATATCGCCGGTGCGCCCCTGCTGGTGCACACCGTTCGTGCTTTTCTCAACCATCCTGCAATCCGCCAGACAGTCGTAGTAGTACCAGCTGAATGGCTTGGTAAAACAGAGAGAATGCTCACAGAGTTTGGCCTGTTTGGACCCGCACTCATCATAACTGTCGGCGGCAGACGTCGGCAGGATTCGGTGTTATGCGGACTTAAAATGCTCGATCAAAGCACTGATATCGTTTTAGTGCATGATGGAGCCCGCCCCCTGGTCAGTTCAGCACTTATAGATCGTTGCTGGCAAACCGCAGAACTTCATGGGGCAGCCATCGCCGCAATACCTGTCAAAGACACACTGAAACGTGGTGGCGATGGAAACATTGTCACCGACACCATCGACCGTGATGGACTCTGGCAGGCCCAGACACCTCAGGCTGCAAAACTTGCCCTTCTGTTCAGTGCCTACGCTGCCGCAGGCGATATGGACGTCACTGACGAGTCAATGCTGCTTGAACACGCCCATATCCCTGTAGCACTTGTTGAAGGTGAAGAAACCAATCTGAAAATTACCCGCCCTGAAGATCTGCCCCTGGCTGAGAAAATTATGCAGCAATCATCGCAACCCTCATTTCGTATCGGTCACGGCTTTGATGCCCATCGCCTGGTATCAGGCAGAAAACTTGTATTAGGCGGCGTCACCATTCCACATGATCTTGGCCTCGCCGGACATTCTGATGCAGATGTCCTCACTCACGCCCTGTGCGATGCCATACTTGGTGCTCTCGGAGCAGGTGATATCGGCAGTCATTTTCCAGACTCCGATGCCTCGTTTGAAAATATTTACTCGATTAATCTGCTAGATCAGGTCATGGCTCTGGCTATGCGTCAAGGGTACCGGATCGGCAACATTGATGTTACGGTGGTCTGCCAGCAGCCGAAGCTCGCCGCCCACCTCCCGGCGATGAAAGAGATCCTCGCCGCAAGCTGTAACACGGATCCCGGCGCCATCAATCTCAAGGCGACCACAACCGAAAAAATGGGCTATACCGGCAGAGGCGAAGGAATCAGCTGTCATGCCGTGGCTCTGCTGCTCAAATAACCTTAACGGGAATACATAATGAACACTCAGGTAAACCGCGAACGTCTGGCACAAACATTTATAGACCTCTGCGAAATCAGCAGTCCATCCCGTCGGGAAAGAGCTGTCTCCGATTATCTGCGCCAATGTTTCAACCAGCTCGGGGCCGACTTCATCGTTGAGGATAACTCCATGGCGGGCACAGGCTCTGAATGCGGTAATCTGATTATACGCTTCAACGGTACCCGCCCTGACATTGATGGCGTCTTCTTCTCATCTCATATGGATAC
>JBFHGS010000235.1:0-7773 GCA_041582995.1 Desulfopila sp.
AGGCACTTTCTACGTCTTTAAAGAGCTGATCGATAATTGTTCCATCGAGAGTGATCGCCAATAAACCATTATTTAACGTATTGCCGTAAAAAATATCGGCAAAACTCGGGGCGATAACTACCCGGAAACCGTAATCCACCATTGCCCAGACAGCATGTTCGCGTGATGAGCCGCAGCCGTAATTTTCACGCGTCAGCAGTATCTCCGCTCCCTGATAGCGCTCCCTGTTCATAATGAAGTCTGGATTTATACGGCGCTTCGTATTGTCCATAAACGGTTCGCCGGGATCGAGATAGCGCCAGTCATCAAAGAGGTTAGGGCCGAAACCAGTACGCTTGATGGATTTCAGATATTGTTTGGGAATGATTGCATCAGTATCGATGTTTGCACGATCAAGGGGCAGGACCAGACCGTGTATTGTAGTAAATGGTTGCATGTAATCTCCAGTTTGGGTTGGAATCAACGTAAGCGATACCATCATTGCCGTACATCAATGAAATGCCCGGCAATACCCGCTGCTGCAGCCATCGCCGGACTAACTAAATGGGTACGGCCGCCCTGGCCCTGCCTGCCTTCAAAATTGCGATTTGAGGTTGAAGCGCAGCGTTCGCCGGGTTGCAGTCGATCATCATTCATAGCCAGGCACATAGAGCATCCCGGTTCACGCCATTCAAAACCGGCTTCTATAAAAACTGTATGCAAACCTTCCAGTTCGGCCTGCTGCTTTACCAGGCCAGAGCCGGGAACGACCAGAGCTGTCTTGATGTTATCGGCAAGTTTTTTGCCTCGGACTACCTCGGCGGCAGCTCGCAGATCTTCAATTCGTCCATTGGTGCAGGAGCCGATGAAGATCGTGTCGACAGCAATATCACATATCGGAGTGCCGGGTCTGAGATCCATATACCGTAAGGCATTGCGTATCGCATCGGCTTTGACCGCATCAGGTTCGTCCGCCGGGTCCGGCACCATCCCGTTTACCGATACAACCATCTCCGGTGAGGTGCCCCAGCTGACCTGGGGTTCTATTTGTGAGGCATCGATGGTGATTGTCGTATCAAAATACGCGCCCGGATCACTCTGTAAATCCTGCCATGCTCTGGTCGCTTGCTCCATCAATTTACCGGCAGGCGCAAAGGGACGATCCTGCACGTAAGCAATGGTCGTTTCATCGACACCAATGATTCCTGAGCGCGCACCTGCCTCAATCGCCATATTGCAGACTGTCATACGTCCTTCCATGCTTAAGGAGCGAATAGCATCACCGGCAAATTCGATTACACACCCGGTGCCACCGGCTGTGCCTATCTTTCCGATGATATACAGGATTACGTCTTTGGCGGTCACTCCTTTTCCGAGGCTCCCTGTTACCGATATCAGCATAGATTTCGATTTTTTCAAAACAAGGCACTGGGTGGCGAGCACATGTTCGACTTCAGAAGTACCGATCCCAAATGCCAGCGCTCCGAAAGCCCCATGAGTAGCGGTGTGTGAGTCACCGCAGACTACAGTCATGCCCGGCAGGGTTGCGCCCTGTTCAGGCCCGATTACATGAACAACACCCTGCCGAAGGTCGTGGATTTTGAATTCGTTAATACCAAAGGATGAGCAGTTATCGTCCAGTGTCTGCAGTTGCAGCCTGGAAGCGGGGTCTGCCACCGGCAAACCGCGATTGGTTGTCGGCACATTATGATCCGGTACTGCCAGAACAGTATCCCGCCGCCAGGGTTGCCGTTCAGCCAGACGCAAACCTTCGAAGGCCTGGGGCGAAGTCACTTCGTGAACCAGATGCCTGTCAATGTATATCAGGCTGGTGCCATCTTCGTTGTGGTGCACTACATGTGCATCCCATAATTTGTCATACAGGTTTTGAGTCATATATGTTTCCTCCTTGTTTCAGATAGAGGTAATGCTTTTTATCGTATAACTCAAATTCATTGTTTTCATGAATAGTATTCCTGATTAGAATGACAAAATGGATACCAATACATTACAGGCATTTCTTGCGGTGGCAGAGACAGGATCTTTTTCGCTGGCGGCTGAACGGCTGTTTCTCACTCAACCTGCTGTAAGCAAAAGAGTTGCAGCACTTGAAGATGAACTTTCGACGCGTCTGTTCGAGCGATTGGGCAGGCGAGTTTTACTGACAGAAGCAGGGCAGACTCTGCTGCCTAAAGCCCGACACATTTTTCTGGAGATGGCTGAGAGCAGACGCCTTATTGCTAACCTCTCTAAAGAAGTAAGCGGCAAACTGCAACTTGCTATCAGCCACCATGTTGGCTTGCACAGACTACCAAATATTCTGCGCAAATATGGTGCCCGTTACCCTCGGGTGGAATTTGACCTGCATTTTATGAACTCAGAGATGGGTTGTGAGGCTGTTTCATCTGGAGATCTTGAACTGGCGGTTGTGACTCTTCCCGAAAAGCCTCTGGATAAACTTGTTGTTTCGACGATTTGGGATGATCCCCTGATGTTTATGGTGAGCAGAGATCATTCGTTAGCTAAAAAGAAAAATAATATCAATGCATTTCAGGAGTATCCGGCGATTCTTCCGGAAAAGGGGACAGTGACCAGGCAACTGATCGAAAGTGTGCTGGAACCTTACGGATTATCTTTCAATATCGGAGTTGAAACAAACTACCTTGAGACCATCCGGATGCTTGTTTCTGTCGGCCTGGGTTGGAGTGTACTACCACTGAGCATGCAGAATGAGGAGTTGGTGAGTATTGAAATCCGGGGAGTGGAGTTCGTACGAAAATTAGGTATTGTAACTCACAGGAACCGAAGCTTATCTCGTGCTGCGCAGGTTTTTTACGATATGCTTTTGGATAGATGAATGTAGGGTAAGTTTTTTGGCGCGCTTGCCTTGGGAGCAGGGAATAGTACGTTCAACTTACTCTGCCCTGACGACTGAATATAAGGACCTGAAGATTTTTCTT
Source organism: Desulfopila sp. (assembly GCA_041582995.1). Taxonomy (GTDB): domain Bacteria; phylum Desulfobacterota; class Desulfobulbia; order Desulfobulbales; family Desulfocapsaceae; genus Desulfopila. The sequence goes on from JBFHGS010000235.1 coordinate 2,940, forward strand.
CAGGTCCTTTTTTCGTTCAAGATGCAGGGTAAATACAGTGTGTTTAGCGGGAAGTTCAATAGTTAGGTGATCTGTATTGTCCGGAAAAAGAGCGACATTCTATGAGAAAGAGTCAAGCAAAGATTTGACCCGATGATTCTTTAATAATCAGTCTGCTTGGGTCGATGGGTGAGTAAGTTGTGATAGGTAATGCCAATTTGACATATCGACATGTTGGTGGTAACAACTGTCCACCTATAAGTAATTATAGATTATGTAATATACCGATTCGGTATAAGTCACTACAGTGGTGCATGAAAATTCAATTCATTTTTTTGTGTTTCGTTTGCACGAAACTTCGGTTGATGAGTTTATAATGACCAGTATCTTTTCACGTTCAAACGACCGAGTCACTGAATACAGTTGTAATATAGATTCAGTTGGCTTTCCTGATCTAAAGCATCATGAATCACAACTTAAATGTGCGTTAGGTCTGGATCGGCAACTTGCTGCTGTAACTTTTTTATTCAGTCAGAGAGAGTATGAAAAAGCTGAAGAGCAGCAGATCAAAACTCCTATGTCATATTGTTCGATGGTGAGAACTGCGACTCTTGGCCATGCAAGAAAGGCGACTGTTGAACATGTCAAATGCCCCGGCGCGAAACGGGCACTAGGACTTTCTCCGCCTGACGAAGATTATCTCTCAGGCAGGAGATACCACTCCCTTGGTTTATATAAAGACACTGCGTGTGCCAAAGAGACCACGGCAAATGTCCGTATAATGAATGAGAGCGTCTATGGGGTTTCCGTCCAACCGCTTTCATTATGCGAATCTCCGCCTCATGTCATTATTGCTATCTGTGACCCGAATCAGGCCATGCGCTTGGTTCAAGCTTACATTTACAACTTTGGTCCGGTGCAACCGATGGGTAGCATGGGAATGCAAGGCGTCTGCTCAGAATTAACAGTCCGTCCCTTTCAAAGCCAAATTATTAATGTTTCTCTACTCTGTTCTAATACGAGATATTCCTGCGCATGGAGAGATGGAGAACTTGGAGTAAGTATCCCGTTCTCTGCCTTCACCAAGGTTGTTAAAGGCGTTATGAGTACAATTAATGCAGCAGAACCGGACAAAAAGAAGCTGGCCATAGCAACTCGAGCAGCCAAAATGGATCTTGAATTCGATATTCAGCCAGGGGCCGCATACTACGCTCCTGCAACTGCTCAGAGTGTCCCTGATAATTACCCCAGAAAAAGATCAATCACGGTATCTCAAGTCAGCAAAACACATTTTCAGAAAAATAGTGATAAAGTCCATGTTCTTAATGATATAAGCCTCAATGTCTATGACCAGGAATTTGTCACTATCGTCGGTCCAAGTGGTTGCGGTAAAAGTACTTTACTCAACCTGATGGCCGGCCTCACCTTGCCAAGCTCTGGGGATATTACAGTCCATACCAATTCAGGCAGCAATGATAAACCCAACCTCGGATTCATCTCACAGATTGATACTCTTTTGCCCTGGAGAACTGTCTTGGGTAACGTCGAGATAGGACTTCAACTGCGAGGCATTGACAAAGCAGAGCGAACAGAAATAGCAGAAAAGTTAATCCAACAGGTTGGGTTAAACGGTTTTGAACACAGTTATCCATTTGAGCTATCGGGCGGAATGAAAAAGAGGGCTGCAGTGATCCGCACTCTGGCATACAATCCAGATATAATCTTTATGGATGAACCATTTGTTGGCCTTGATCTCCAAACGCGAGATGAGCTCGAAGAAGACATTCTCAACATCTGGCAGGCCCACCGCAAAACAATTGTAATGGTCACACATGATCTTACCGAAGCCATAACACTTTCTGACCGCGTCATTCTGTTATCAGCCCGTCCTGCTGTTATTAAAGCCGAATACATCATTTCCCTGCCACGACCACGATCGGTTGTTGAAACGAAATTCACTGAAGATTTTATCAAGCTACACAAACAGATCTGGCAGGATCTCTGCGATGAGGTACGTCAAGGATCAGGGAAAGAGCTCCATGCGCACTAACAGCCGAACAAAGGCGTTAAAAAACAAGGGTATTATTTTGGGAGTAATCTCTTTAGCGCTCATCAGCTGGGAGGTCGGTGCTGAGATAAACGCTATCAACACCTTTTATGCCAGTCAACCATCAGCAATATTCTTGGATCTTTATCGATTTATTGTAAGTGGTGAAGTGCTTATTCATCTCACCACTACTCTGCAGGAAGCGTTGGGTGGCCTGATATTCGGTACCCTTACCGGAATTGCCTGCGGTGTAGTTTTAGGGCAGCTAAAGTTTCTTGCAGAAATTCTGGAACCAATCATCACAGCCCTCTACGGCATCCCAAAATTGGCCCTTGCTCCAATATTCATACTTTGGTTCGGCCTTGGTATGGAATCTAAAATATTCATATCTGCACTACTCGTCTTTTATCTCGTCTTCTTCAGTACCTTTGAGGGTATACGCAGTGTCGATAAAAATGTTGTTTCTGCAATACAACTCATGGGAGCAAGTCGTTCTCAGGTTTTCAGGCACGTCACTTTGCCTTCGTGCATCCCCTGGATTCTTACCGGTGTTCGCGGTGGAATTGGTGCATCACTGCTTGGCGCTATTGTCGGTGAATATATGGGAGCCAGTGCAGGATTGGGGTGGATGGTTCAATACGCAACAACGACCTACCAAGTCGATCGGGTAATGTCATGTCTGCTCATTTTACTGCTGATAGGACTCGTATTCAACAAGGGGTTGAAAATGTGTGAAAAACGATCGCTGAAGTGGCGTCCTGTGGCTTGATAGCACTCGTTTTATATAATTATGCCTCTTTGCTTATTCTATAATGAGGCCATCATCTTACACGTATATATAGGAGAAACACCAATGTACTTGAAAAAAAATGTCATATTTGTAACGGTCATGGTGACCATGTTCTTGGCCATGACATCATATGCCAAAGATAACCTTACTCCGGTCGTATTTGCAGAAGCAACCAGAGGTGAGGGATGGCTGCCAATTTACCTTGCACAGGAATTAGGGTATTTCAACGAAGAAGGTCTTGCACCAGAATTTGTCACCTATAAAGATGGTCCACTTGCATTGATGGGTTTATTAAATGGGGACGCTCAATTCTGTATCATCGGTTTTGAACCGGTGTTGATGGCTTATGACAAAGGTCAGGCAAGTAAAGTCATTCTCACAACACTGAACAGCCAACCATATACATTTGTAGGCAGGCCTGGGCTCTCCAGCATAAAAGATCTAAAGGGCAAAGTTGTATTTGGTGGGATGCCTGGTTCAGCGCCCTATTACTTTATCAAGACCGCGTTACGTAATGAAGGATTGAACCCAGATAAAGATGTTACTTTTGCCAGTCTTGAATATGGGGCAGAGTTAGTAGCCATGAGTCGTGGCGATCTTGATGGAGGTTATGTTCGTGCGACACGGTTTGCTCAGGTTCAGCAGATTGGTGGAAATGTCCTTGTAGATGCAACAGATCCAGCTCAGCATAAGAAAATTTATGGTTCAGAACGATTTGAAGCAACCGTCGTTCAGGTTACTGATGAATATATCCAAAAGCACCCAGAGATTGTTCAGGGTTTTTCAAACGCCGTGTATAGAGCAATTCAGTGGCAGAATAGCCATAGTGATGAAGAGGTAGCTAAAATGGTTTCGCCATTTTTCCCAGGCAGGAATATCGATGCCCCGCTGATTGAAGTTCTCCGGCGTTGCCTCTCAACCAATGGGCAATTCACCGAAGAAGGTTATGGAGCAGTTGTAGATTTCTGCAAAGTTAATGGTGTAATAGAAAAGGATATTCCCATGAATTCAGTTATCGATCAATCCTTTATCAAAAATGCTCAAAATCTGAACCAATAAAAGCTCTTTCGTTGAAGCCAGCTTCATCTAAATAGTATTTTTATTGCCGAATGTAGCCATTCGGAATTTTTAAGCAATATAGAATATGCACCAGATGCGGCAGGTTCTGTTGCATCTGGTTTGTAGTCAGAAATTTGCGTATCTGTCCCGACAATAGCACTGCAGACAGAACTGTACCTATCGAACCTAAACTTTAAACGCTTTGCCGATATCCTTAATGCGTAAAGCCGAACGTTTAAGGCAAGATAAAGGGCGACCTTGGGAAGTTTGATCTCACCCCGTGCAAGCAGATGCTGGTCTTCCTCAACGAGTACGCTTCTATAGCGACCGCAGAACAACTGACCATCAATGTTCCTGTGGCGATTATAGCTTTGAGTATACACGCCATTTGTATGTGGCATCGCGCTGGAGATCGTATCGGCAGGTGTCTGAACAAGAAGGTGATAATGGTTGGACATGACGACGTTTTAGACCAGATTTTCAGACAACACGGCAATGTGTTCAGGGCCGATTCCGCAACACCCACCAATCAAAGTCGCTCCGTCTTGAATCCATTGTTGAGCATAATCCAGATATAATAGTGGAGTTAAATCAGCGCGTGGTTCATTCAACCACTCATTTGCAGCGGCGTCCTTCGGTTGTGGCGGGAAAGCGTTGGCGTAAGCACCAATTTCAATATCCAGAGCGCCTAAGCATGCCAAACGATGCCGAGTAGCCTTTATGGCCTGGCTGATTACCTCGGGTTGGCAACAGTTAAACAAAATGGCATCTACCTTTGCAGTATTAACCATAGCTGTGACTGCATCAGTAACAGATTCCCCAGAGCGCAACAGCGGTTCTGTGTTTAGTTTCGAATCTTCCAGAGTAAAAGAAACCCAAAAAGGTTTCTTCTGGCAAGCTAAGCGATCAATCAATGCTTTAATACGAAGAGGTTCATCAATGTGGCTTTGTGTTTCACA
>JBFHGS010000236.1:0-7771 GCA_041582995.1 Desulfopila sp.
AAATCTCTAATGAGACGCACCGCAATCACTCTCATCACCACGAATTTTCTCAAGAGCATGTCCTAAAACAGGTAAAAGAACATCGAGATTTTCCTTTACCGCCTTCAAGCTTCCCGGCAGGTTGATTATTAAGCTTTCTCCCCGAATACCAACCTTACCTCTGGAGAGAACCGCATTAGGAGTTTTTTTCAAACTCTCATACCGCATAACCTCTGCCATCCCCGGAATTTCCTTTTCAATAACCTGCAGCATCGCCTCCGGCGTGACATCCGTCGGCGCAACCCCGGTACCACCTGTCGTAACAATCAAAGCAATCTTTTTCTCATCAGCCAGGTCTTTCAAGGTACTGACTATGACAGGAATAACATCAGGTATAACAGTGTAGAAATAAGGTGTATACCCTTCTTCGGCTAGCTTCTCCTGCAGATATGCTCCGCTGGTGTCTTCTCTTTCCCCTCTGGAGCCCTTGTCACTCATCGTAACGACCCCAAAAGTGAATTCCTGATGTTTTACTCCTGCCATAACCTTTGCACTCCTCTATTCTTCCACTGCTCGTTGCTGAACAATTTTGTCTGCTATCATGGCTGGAACTTCTTCATAGTGAGAAAATTCCATATTAAACGTGCCTAATCCGCCGGTCATAGACGTCAGGTCTGTTGCATACATCAAAACTTCTGATTGTGGAACCTGGGCATTAATAATCTCAGATTTCCCATCTGAATCCATTCCCATGACCTTGCCTCTTCTAGAGTTAAGATCACCCATAACATCACCGACATTGTCTTTACCTACACGGATTTCCATATTTACATACGGTTCTAAAAGAACAAGTCCCGCTTCCTGAGCACCCTTTTTGAATGCAAGTGAACCTGCGATCTTAAAGGCCATTTCAGATGAATCAACGTTGTGGAATGAACCATCGACGAGAGTGATTTTTATATCAATTACAGGATAACCGGCCAACACACCGCGCTCCATTGCCTCCTGAATTCCCTTATCTACCGCTGGTCGATACTGCTGAGGGATAACACCACCGACAATACTATCGACAAATTCATACCCTCCACCAGGGAACGGTGCAATTTCGATCCAGCAGTCACCATACTGACCGCGACCGCCACTCTGTTTTTTATGCTTACCCTGTACCCGTGCACTGCCGCGAATTGTCTCCATGTACGGTATTTTAGGCTGTGCAAGCTCCATTTCAACACCAAACTTACGCTTAATTCTTGATCCAACCACCTCAAGATGCGTCCTTCCCATTCCGGAAATAAGCGTTTGCTTAGTCTGCTGCTGCCTGGTCATCTTAAGAGTCAGATCCTCGTCAAGCATTCGGGTAATTGCACTAAACATTTTTTCCTCATCGCCTTTCTTAGCGCTGACTGCAAAAGAAATAACAGGTGACAAGGGAACAGGTGGTTCAAGGATTATCGGATCATTAACTGAACAAAGAGTGTCACCGGTTGCTGTTTCTTTCAATTTAGCAACCGCAACAATCATACCGGGCCCTGCTTTATCAACAGGTTTCTGCTCTTTCCCCTCAAGCACATACAACTGGCCGAAACGCTCAGAGATATCTTTTGATGAATTGTAGAAATGATCACCTTCCAGTATACCGCTCATAACCCTGAAAATAGTGAGCCGGCCTGCATAAGGATCTGCCATGGTTTTGAAAACAAGTGCTGAAAACGGCTCATCAGCCCCAGGATTACGCTCGACGATATCACCTGCCCGATTAGTACCTATGAGCAATGGTCGTTCCGAAGGAGAAGGCAGGTAGGCATTAATGAAATCAAGAATGGCTGCTGTGCCTTTATTTTTAAGAGCAGCGCATACACAGACAGGAGCGATAAGGCCCTTGCAGACACCAGCCCGCAAACCAGCTAGCAACTCCTCCTCGGTAAGGTCGCCTTCTTCAAGGAACTTCTCAATCAAGTCATCATCAGTTTCAGCTACACTCTCGATAAGAATTTCTCTATAGGCATCCAGTTCATCTTCGAGTTCAGCTGGCATCTCACTGGCAATCAATGTTCCCTTATCGCCGTCAAACAGATATGCTTTACCTGTAATAACATCCACCACGCCTTTAAACTCATCTTCAGCACCGATTGGCATATGCAGAACTACGGGAGTAAAAGGTAACGATTCACGTATTTCCTTTAAGGTTCTTGTAAAGTCTGCCCTCTCACGATCCATCTTGTTTACTGCGATGATAGCTGGAAGATTTTTCTCCTTTACAATATTGGCAAATTTGATTGTCTGCCCTTTGACACCAAGCACTGCCCCGATAGTAAAAACCACACCGTCGCAGACGTTCGCGGCAAAATTTGTTTCATTTATGAAATTGTCATCACCGGGTGTATCGATGATATACACTTCATGCTTATTCCAGTTGTAGTTATGGAAACTTGAGTTGATGGAAATATTGCGGCTGATCTCCTCATCTTCATAATCCATACATGAGCTACCGTCATCGACCTTCCCCAACCTGTTAATCTTACCTGCGGTGTATAGCATTGCTTCAGCAAGTGAAGTTTTTCCACAATTGCCATGTCCAACGAGTGCGATATTTCTGATCTTGTTTGTTTCCTGCATATCTATCTCCTCAAAATCGAAGGTTATTCAATGCTCTCACCAAATATCCAAAATCCACAACTACTAGCACAGTATCTTGTTGATAATGCTTAAACTCAACTCATATATTCAATTTCAAAAGACAAAGTCAAGCATGTTCGACCCTACTAACATGTTTGCATGGAAATTAGGTTTCTTTAGCAAATGATTATAGTGATTCACCATCAATTACTGGTAAATTTGGATGAGACGGAGTATGTTCCTTCCGGAAGAGATTTTGTCATGATTTTCTGAAGGTTATTCACGTTGAAAAAAAGCTCAGCTAACAGTAGTACTATTGCCCGGTCTGCAGGGATAGTAGGCATAGCGGTCATGTGTAGTCGTGTGCTCGGTCTTGTACGGGAACAGGTTTTCGCAACCATGTTTGGCGCCGGATATGCGTACGATGCTTTTGTGGTAGCCTTCCGGATACCTAACCTGTTGCGTGATCTTTTTGGTGAAGGTGCTCTTTCAGCGGCTTTTGTCACAGTTTTTTCTGAATACGACACTAACAGATCAAAAGAAGAAACCTGGCGTCTCGCATCAAATGTCCTCACTTTTTTTGCCATTGCTCTCAGTCTGATATCACTAGCAGGCATATATATGGCGGAACCTCTCGTTCTTCTTCTAGCCCCGGACTATGCTGCAATAGAAGGAAAAACGCAGCTCACTGCAACACTTACCAAGATAATGCTACCTTTTCTGGTTGTCATTTCACTCTCCGCTGTAGCCATGGGCATGCTCAACACGAAAGGTCGATTTTTCGTTCCTGCAATGGCCTCAAGTTTCTTCAACCTTGGATCTATAGTTGGCGGGGTCAGTCTGGCATTCATCTTACCGAAATATGGACAACCTGCAATCACCGGCATGGCCATCGGAACCCTCATAGGCGGCCTCCTGCAACTACTTATACAAATACCAACTCTTAAAGCAGTAGGATTTCACTATCGGCCATACCTGAACTTTACAGACCCGGGCCTTATACAAATCTTAAAGCTTATGATTCCGGCAACAATCGGACTATCGGCCACCCAGATAAATATTTTCATAAACACGAATTTTGCCGCTTCATGTGTTGAAGGTTCAGTTTCCTGGCTCAATTATGCCTTCAGGCTGGTACAGTTGCCAATCGGTATTTTCGGGGTGACTCTCTCTATCGCCATGATGCCGCTTCTGGCCAAGCAAGCTGCCAGGAAGAACATTAATGAAATGAGGGCCACTCTTGTGTCTTCTCTCGTTATGGTTCTAGCTCTGACTGTTCCAGCAACTGCGGGACTTATAATCCTTGCAGAAGCAATAATCCGCCTGATCTTTGAACATGGAGCTTTCACAGCTGCAGATACTCAGGCAACAGCCCAGGCCTTATCTTTATATGCGGTCGGTCTTTTTGCCTATTCTTCGAATAAAATACTTGTTCCAGCATTTTATGCTCTTGGCAAAACGCGCTATCCGGTAATAGCGAGCTTTCTTGCCATCGCCACAAATTTAATCTTTATAAACCTTACAATTGATAAATTTCAGCACATGGCGATCGCACTGTCGACATCTTTTACAATGCTGCTCAATTTCTTCTTTTTAGCATCAATACTGTATGTGAAAATGGAAGGCCTGCCGCTGAATTACCTGCTGCGCGGCTGCGCGAAAATAGTGTCAGCGGCAGTTGTTATGTCAGGGGTTGTACTCGTGGGAAGGTCGCTACTGGCTCCCTGGCTGGTGGGCCATATTCTCGAGCAACTGTGCGCAGTAATGATACTCATCATATCAGCCGCTGCGACGTATGGGTTGCTCTTGAACCAACTGGGCCTTTCCGAACTTTCCGATGTGATCGGCAAGATCAAATCACGGCTGCGGCGCTGACCTCTCGCTCTGTTTTTCTTCGAGATCTTGAACTCTTTTTCTAAGTTCTACTATTTCCTCCTGTAATGACTTTATGTCACTCATTTTGGCTACGTTGATTTTTTCAAGTCCCTGCTGAACCATCGCTTCAACCTGTTTTGTCAATTCTTCCTGTGATTCCTTAGAGCGGTTCATGATATCTTCGACGAATTTCTCACCTTCCTTCTTCGACAGCTTGCCCTGCTCTATAAAATCCTGGGCAATCTCTTCGACTTTATCTTTTGTCAAAGCTGCAAAACCTATCCCGGTGAACATAGCTTTCTTGATTAACTCGATCATGAAAATCTCCCTAATTGGGCAATCCACCCATGTTATTGTTTTCTATGAAAAATGCTGCTGCCCTTGCAACAGCCTCTTCCATATTTTTACTCGTCTGCACTGCAGAGGCAAGATGATGTCCGAACGTAAAATTCACAGCAAAGTAGTGAGTAAACTGTTTCAACCTGCCAAGACGACGCTCAAGAGCAAACATCTCCTCCAACAATTCAACAAAACGAAAGAACAACTCCCTTAGCGTAGCAAATACACTGCCACCCTGATATCCGTAAATCTCCCGCGCTATATCAGAAAACAACCAGGGCTTTTCCATCCCGCCACGCCCCAGCATCAACCCGTCAGCTCCTGACTGCTCGAGACACTTGCGGGCATCATCAACAGTAAAAATACCTCCGTTTGCCATCACAGGAATAGACAGATCATGCTTAACTTTACCTATCCAGTCCCAACGGGGAAGACGACAGAATTTTTCACCATGCAACCGCCCGTGGACCGTCAACAAATCAATGCCCTCTCCTTCAAGCATATGACAAAAGCTTAGAAGTTTCTGCTCATCAAGAGTCCTGCCAAGACGAATTTTCGCACTTACTGGTAATTCAGTTGATTTTCGCAATGATGCAATAATTTTTCTGACACGCGTACTGTCCTCCGCAAGAAATCCACCTGCTCCATGGCGCTTTAACTGAGGAGCAGGACAACCGAGATTTACATCAATGCCATCCGCGCTTATGGATTCAAGCTTCTCTACCGCCTGAACAACCGGCTCAGCATCAGAGAGAAATATCTGATAGATGAGAGGTTTTTCGTTTTTTGCCCGTGCAAGTAAAGGAGACACCTTTTCGTTTTCATGAGGCAACCTTTTTGCTGCAAGCATTTCTGTATATAGAAGCCCTGCTCCCCCCATCTCCATCAACAGAGATCTCATGGCAGAGTGGGAGAGCCCAACCATCGGCGCAAGAGCTAAAGGGATTTCAACTACGAGTGATCTAATATGTAACGCCTTATTCTGCAAATCTTGTCCTATTAATTACAGTTATCCTGTAAACGTATTTAGTAAATATTTAATTTCTGCCTGCGGTACTGTTTCAAACATTTTCACGTTTATCCTATACGACCCCGTCACGCAATAATCAGGTACCACACCGACTATGCTTCCCTCTAATTTAACATGGTTTCCACCAGCTATTTCTACATCAGCTTGAACCTTTCTGCCCAGCAGCAGCCGGGCATTTTCTTTACTCGATATGCCGATTGAGAAACACAGGCCTCCTTGCGAAACATCCTGAAGCAAGCTAACAAAAGGACGCAGTCCGGGTCGCCCATACGCATCAAAAAGCTGAATCTTAATTTTTACTGACAGTTTATACCGAACGCTGTTTCTGCGATCAACACCAGAGATTTTTAACAGATCGGGAACATAAATCGCCCCCAGACAATAATCATGTATTTTATTCTCAACCTCCTGACAATCAACTTCCAAACCAGCAAGAACTTCTCTTCTGAGCACATGCAATTCAACAAAAGAGACAGCCTTCATGGTTATTGTCGAGACAGAAGCTGTGAAAAACTGCTCCCTACCTACTACTGAACCTGCACGGAGTCGCTTTAAAAAAGTGTCGGAAGAACCGGTTTTACAGTGTAAAGAAATTTCACCGGTGTTTATAAAGTAAAGCCTGTCATCACGCTCCCCTTCCTTTGTTATGATATCTCCAGCCCGGTACGTTTCTGCCTCAACACTATTGTAAAACTGTTCAAAAAGTTGCACGCCAAGAGTGTTTTGTAGCTTTCTCCAGAGCTCAAGGTAACTTATGGGAACTCTTGATTGACGCTCAAATGCAATAATATTGTCCACCTCAAGAATTTTATCGATAGCTCCGGGATTTGCTTCAAACAGCCGGTCACGCAATCGTTCTGCAGTTTCAAAATCTTTTTCTCGTGCATATTCAACAGACTTCGAAAACAGCAAATCTGTTGCTTGCTCAATGCTCCTGTCAGCTGCAAATTCGGCAACCAGTTGCTCTACCTGACAAACCTTGTTCATCGAATTTTGTTGTACCACAGGGTCATCAGTAAACGAAACACCACCTTCATCATCGATTCGCTTATGAGCTTTGTGTCTCAATTCAGCTTCAAGCATCAAGCGGGTTTCTGCAACAGGGATCAACAACGTACGATCGAGTTTGTCGTTTTGAATTTCTGCTGTCAATCTCCCCAGGTATTTAAGACTGCTCTCTTCTGGAAATTTCTGTAAACCTGTCACAATTGCAGAGAGTAGTTCAGGATTTGCTTTTGCATCTTGATTCAAAAGTTCATTCAAAAGAGAGCGAAGAGCATCACCCACAGCAGCTTGCGGCTTTTTACCAAGCTCTATTATAAGAACAATTTTAAGTGGATCAACAACGTGCTGAAGAGCATGTACGAGACGAAGAGTCTTCCCCGGGCCTCCGGCACGGAATATACACATGAGCACTTCATGCTGTATTCGCTGATCGCGGAATCTCAAAGCGCCCTCTATGAGCGGATACAGTGCATCGTCCTTCATTTGGCATAAAACTTGAATCATATCGCAAATCAAAAACCACGGCTCATCATTTTGCATGTATTCATGTATGATTTGCGCAGATAAACCTCCTCCATGCACAAGAAGTTGAATGAGACGATCCCTTCCAGTACACTCTTCACTTTCTCTGAGTATGCTGAGGGCATGAATGATGGAAAGTTTACCTATATGAACAAGAAGATCAGGAAGTTTACCTACGGATTCAGATGAATCTTTAATGTACAATAAGTATAGATGTTCTAAGACATCCTGCTGGGCAATATTGCGTTGAGTTCTTGATACAATACTTCGTATTGACGCTTTCTTTTGACACGTTCCGGTTACAATGTCGTAGAATGCTTTAAGAATATGATCAGCATCGTGCCAATTAGAATCTCGAACAAAAAGAATCACAAGCCGCTGCAGAAGCTGACAAGCAACCTCATA
>JBFHGS010000237.1:0-7758 GCA_041582995.1 Desulfopila sp.
CTCTTCAGAGGAACCTTGATCTCAACCTTGTCCCTTTTTTTGATAGGGGAAAGACGAACAAGACCTTCACTGTGACACAGCGTACCGCTTGCCATGATGACCACAGGAGTATTGCATTCACGAGCCAGGTCTGCCGCAATTTCAGGGATATCATGAAATTCCTGGTGATTTCTCGGCTCAAGTATAGGCGTGAAGCAGCTTTTGATAAATGGGCGGGGATCAACCAGATGCTGCGTAGAACTCGGTGTAAAATCCGAAGCGATGTAATATACAAGGGCACCACGATCATCGTTGAAAAATGCACCACTGGTGAAAGGATCACCCGCCTGGAACAAACCCGGGATTTTCATGGTAACCACACAATCATTACCACCGAGTGAATGACCGTGTCCCATAGCGGCAGCCGCAGCCTCATTCACCGACCAACCAACGGTGATCATATCCTGCACCTGAGACAAGCCTTTATCAATCACCTCAGTACTCGGGGTACCCGGGTAACCATCAACTGCGTGTATACCTAAACGTACACAACCTGAAGCAAAAGCTATATTTCCCTGAAGCACAGTAGGGGTACCGGCCTCTTCTGTACATATTCTCCTGATCGGATTCATTCTTCCTCTACCTTTCGAAGTACTTTTTGTGAATGGCTCAAAAACAGTGTTTTAAGGCGATGTAAACATAACTGCGGTGACAATACATAATGTCTGACATCTGTTCAACTCTTTTAAATTACATACGTATGACATTTGAACAAAACAAAATGACAGCCTTATAGACACAAAGCACATCTCCAGCATACACAACAAAAGCCCTACACTATTTTATTATATACATTCAAGTAATTAATACATAATGACAAAACGTAATCACTAGCCGAAATACGATTTCCCATTCGACACACGGCAACCGCACATTAGCAATCATTTCATCTCGACCTTTATTGTATGACCTATCCAACTCAATCACCCTCCTTGCTACTGGCAGCAATCGAACAAACCTTCACATTTACGCCTTATAGTCTGACATATAAACACACAAAATCCGACCCTGTGTAAATTCTTCGATAACTCGAAGAATTGAAAAAGCCGGAAGGTCTCTGATTGTCTTTTCTTCTCTCAAAATCTGAAATAAAAGTTTCACGATATGTTGCGAACGCAACAGAGGTTTGAATGTAAGGTTGGTATTTTATGCAGAACATGAATTACTGTTTCAACTATTCTGGTCGTATTTCAGTCATACACTTTTGAGTTGCGGAAACACTCCTACAAGCCCCCTCCCCGGATGTGATCGCAATTATGTTATTTTTTTCGCACTTCAATTCAAGGAGCTTCTGTACATGACGTCTGAAACCCGAAAACCCTCCCTGGCATGGGCCCTGATAACGTTTGCCCTACCGGTCTTTATCATTTTATACGGCACAGTGTATGTAGGTGTAAGGCCACCAGTTTTGCCACTACTGGTTGCGGTAGCTGTGGCCGGAATCCTGTGTCTGCGTATAGGATATAGCTGGACGGAATTACAGGAAGGAATGTTAAGCGCCGTTGGTCGCATACAAATTGCCGTAGCCATACTTATGATGGTTGGCATGATTATAAGCGCCTGGATGGCGTCTGGTACGATCCCGGCAATCATCTATTGGGGTTTAAAATTTATCGCTCCTGAGCAATTCCTCGTTTCCGCCTTCATCTTATGCTCAATATCTTCAGTAGCGACGGGAACGTCATTCGGCACCATGGGCACTGTCGGTGTAGCTTTACTGGGAGTCGGTGGAGCACTTGGTTATGATCCTGCCATGAGTGTCGGCGCTATTGTATCCGGTGCATATTTCGGTGACAAAATGTCCCCTGTATCCGATTCCACCAATATCACCGCAACAGTCTGCGACGTACCTCTTTTCTCCCACATAAGTTCCATGCTGTGGACGACGGTACCTTCCTTTATTGTTGCCACTGCTGCTTTTTACTTTTTGGGCACAGCTCATACGGGAGCAAGCGCAGAGAGTCTTGCGAATATCGACAGCATCCTTACAGCTCTTGAAAACAGCTTTAGCCTATCCCCATGGGCGTTTATTCCACCCGCACTCATGTTCATCCTCGCTTACCGGCGATTACCGGTGCTGCCGGTAATGCTCATCTGCCTGGTGAGCGCCCTGATTATCGCCCTGTTTGAAGGTGCAACAGTATCGGCACTGGCGAAACAACTGACAACCGGCTATGAAGCCGTTACCGGATCTCCTGAGTTAAACAAGTTACTATCCCGCGGCGGCCTGATGAGCATTATGGTCACCATCCTGCTGCTCACCAGCGGCATGGCCTTTGGAGGTATTCTTGAAAAAGCACGAGTGCTTGAGGTCTTGCTTGAGGCTATTCTGAGAGGCAGAAAATCCGCTCTTAGCCTGGTAGGGGGAACACTTTTTTCTGCCTATATTATTTTGCTCGGTACAGGCAGTCAGATACTGGCTGTTGTTGTTCCCGGACGCGCCTTCTCCGATTCGTATAAAAAAGCCAATATAAATGCCAATGTTCTATCAAGAACTTGTGAAGACGCAGGAACTTTAGGCTGCCCCCTGGTCCCCTGGAGTGTACATGCCTTTTATATTCTGGGAGTGCTGGGAGTGAGCGCTGTAGACTTTTTTCCTTATGCCATATTGAACTGGGTTGTGCCGATATTTTCCATAGCCTGCGCCCTAACCGGCTTGGGTATATCTGCTGCCAGTGACGAATCCGTCCCGCTCTCGTCAGTTAGCCAGGAAAGATAATTTTCACACGATAAAGGTATTCTAATGTCTGTAAACAAACACAAGAACGTCATCTTTATAATGCTCGACACCCTGCAATTCAATTACCTTGGATGTTACGGGAATACGATAGTAAAAACTCCAAACCTCGACAAGTTTGCCGAAAACGGATTCCTCTTTGAAAATGCCTATAGTGAAGGACTGCCAACCATACCTGTTCGCCGGGCACTCATGACAGGCCGATTCACCCTGCCCTACAGCGGTTGGAAACCTCTCGGCCTCGATGATACATCGATCACAGATTTCCTCTGGTGCCGTGAGATCCAGACAGCTCTGGTTTACGACACTCCGCCAATGCGTCTTCCCAAATACGGGTATTCCAGAGGTTTTGATTATGTCCGTTTTTGCAACGGTCATGAGCTGGATCATGAAACATTCAGCAATGTGCCTCTGGATGCCAGCTTCAAAGGTGAAGATTATGTTTCACCTGGTTGGTTAAAAAAAGATGATAGCGGCGACTATGACGAGAGCAGCAAATCTTTGTTACGAGAAGCGGAGTGCTATCTGCGTCAGCGTCAGAACTGGAAATCAGACGACGACAATTATATCGCTGTTGTTGCTAAGGAAACTGATGAGTGGCTTCGGCAGAAGAGAGACCCTAAACGTCCGTTTTTCCTCTGGGTCGATTCATTTGATCCGCATGAGCCTTGGGATCCACCATCTGTATGGGAGAAAAAACCTTGTCCCTATAATCCTGAGTATAAGGGAAATCCTTTACTGCTTGCCCCGTGGACTGAAACAGAAGGTGTACTGACAGAAGAAGAGTGCGAACAGATACGTGCTCTCTATGCAGAAAAAGTTACACTGGTAGACAAGTGGCTCGGTAAACTGCTTGATTCTATCAAAGAGCAGGGATTATGGGATAACACCATGATAATAATCACATCCGACCATGGTCAACCCATGGGTAATGGTGAGCATGGTCATGGTATAATGAGGAAATGTCGCCCATGGCCATACGAAGAACTGGTACATGTTCCGCTTCTTATCCATATGCCGGGTTTACAAGGTGGGAAACGCATAAACAGCTTCGTCCAGAACGTGGATGTCACAGCAACCATACTGGAAGGTTTGGGACTGAGATCTTCAGAAGCTCTTGAAGAAGCAGGACATGAAGGTATCAGCACCTATGATGCAGATGATATCCATGGAATAAGTCTGCTTCCCGTTATGGCCGGAGAAACAGAAAAAGTCCGTGATTTCACCATTGCAGGGTATTATGGCATGTCCTGGTCGATTATTAGTGATGATTATAGTTACATTCACTGGTTAAAGAAAGATATTGATACAGATAGCATGAACACTCTTTTTTATGATGGTTCCGGAAAAGGTGGTAACGCCGGGGCACAATCGGCAAAACTTGAATCCAAAGAAGAGATGTGGACCTGTGTACCCGGAGCCGAAGTAACTGTACCGCAAATAGACGAGCTCTATGACCGGAAAAGAGATCAATTCCAGCTGAACAACATAATCACAGAACAGCCGGAGAAAGCGAAAGAGCTTCTTCAAACCCTCAAACTTTATATAGGGGAACTGCGAACCAGCTAACTCCCCCTTTTAAGGAAAAGATATCTATGTCCCAGCTTGATGAATTCTGGAGAATTACGTCAGATGGCCAGGCCTGGAGCAAATTGCTTCACCTGGCCCAATCAAAAAAATTCTCAAAAGGGGATGTTATCTTTTTCGAGGGAGAGAACGTTGAACAGCTCTGCTATCTGCAAAAAGGTGCAGTTCGCGTTGTTCGTATCTCTCCCGGAGGGGCTGAAAAGATAATTCTGCACCTGGAGGAAAACACCCTGTTTGGTGAAGCACCCTTCTTCACCGAGCAGCCCTTACTGAGCTCTTTTATCTGTCAGGAAGATGCAGTTGTCTGGTTTTTCTCTAAGAGCAGTGTTTATGATGAACTGTTGCCCAACCACCCGACAATAGCCAAAGACATTATAAAGACTCTTGCCGAAAAACTTCATGTGCTGAGCAACCAATCCGCCTCGCTCGGACTGGATAGTTTAAACTCAAGAATTTGTAAGTTTATTGTACTGAGATACCAGGAAAATCCTCACGAAAACGGCATGGTTGATCTCGGCTCCATAAGAATGCAGGATCTCGCCAATATTCTCGGTGTACATCGTATCACCTTGTACAGGGCAATGAAAGAGATAGAAAAATCGGGAATCATTGAACTTGTTGATAAAAAAAAGATCAGGATTCTCGATATGAATAGATTAACAACGGCAATCAGAAGTTAGCACTTTCTGAGTATAAGGAATAGGCACCATGAACAGTATAAAAAATATTAACTCAGCAGAACTGGCAGCATATATTGGAGCTGCAAACGATAGCATCGTATTCTTTCACAAAGAGCTCTGCCCGCATTGTAAAAACATGGAGAAAGTTCTCGGTAAATTTTCTGCAAAAGTTGCAGGGGTGGAAATCTTAGGCATCGACAGTAGCGAAGCATCTCTGCAGATGGAACAGTATGGGGTTGAGCGGGTGCCTTCACTTCTTTTTGTGAAAGATGGAAAAGTGGCACACGTAAAAACCGGCCTGTTAAACCCTAAAGAACTTGTTTCACTGCACGGTAGCCTTTAAGGGGAGAGGCATAATAATGAACCTGAGATATGACCTTATAATTCTCGGTGGCGGTCCAGCCGGTATGACAGCAGCGCTGTATGCAGCCCGTGCTCAGTTGCGTGTGCTGGTAATGGATGAAAACGCTTGTGGTGGCCTTGTTAACTGGACCAAAATTGTAGAAAATATGCCTTCATACAGTTCAATTGGAGGTATGGATTTAGTTGAACGTATGCAGGAACAACTCGTCGAACTCGGTGTTGATATTGAAGAAGCGGCCTGTATCGATTCCATCGATCTGAACGGCAGGGAAAAAACTATTATAGCGGACGACCTTGTCTACACTGCAAAAGCTGTCATTATTGCAACCGGGCGGAAACCAATATCACTAGATGTCGCCGGGGAATGCGAGCAGGTACATTACTGTGCGATATGCGACGGAATGGCATATAAGGGTAAACGCGTCCTTGTTGTTGGGGGTGGAAACAGTGGTTTTGATGAGGCTTTAGCCCTGCTGGATCAAGGTATTGAAGAACTGATGCTTGTAGAGAAAATGGACAGGTTCTTCGCAGCAAAGAGCACTCAGCAACAACTTATTTCCCGGCAGAATGCCACGGCGAGAAACTC
This sequence comes from Desulfopila sp., assembly GCA_041582995.1. Lineage (GTDB taxonomy): Bacteria > Desulfobacterota > Desulfobulbia > Desulfobulbales > Desulfocapsaceae > Desulfopila. The sequence continues at coordinate 5,993 of JBFHGS010000237.1, forward strand.
TACAGAAGTCGTTGCACTGTCATATGATGACAGACTTCATTCAGTTACCCTGCGTAATACTGAAACTGGAACCGAAGAAGAACATGAATTTGACGGAATCTTTGTCTTCATGGGGCAACAGCCGGGCACTGAAATCTTTAGAGGGCAACTGACTCTGGATGATTCTCATTACATTTCTACCGACAGCCTGATGATGACCTCATTGCCAGGAGTATTCGCAGCAGGCGATGTTCGTCCCAAAAAATATCGACAAATTACTACCGCAATGGCAGACGGTACCATCGCCGCCCTCGAAGCTGAACGTTATGTTCGCAGCATTGAGAAAGAAAGCATCTAGAATACCTCCATGTTATTCAGGGCTGAATCCCCGCTCTAAGCGGCTCATATAAGAGCTCATTCTGAAACAGTTGAATTGCACTTTTTTCGTTTTGACTACCCAGCTTTTTCAGCAAAAATGGTGCAGTATCAGGCATAAGGAGTAAGGAGTATACAATCCAGCGTGTCCAGCTCGACAAAGAAACTTCAGATACGGTTAAGTAGCCAATACTTTGACGAATACAGTTCACGCCTTACTCTTCACTCCTTACGCCTTGCCTGATCAAACTGAAATGTATAGCTCATTCAGATATACGTTTTCACAATGAGCCTATACACTTACCTAACGAATCGACACGTTTGTATTTATGCCAAAACTTCTTGTACAAATTCTTTGGCTTTGACCACATCGTCTTCATTCGGACGTCCGGTCATCTGAGAAACCATACCTGCCCACTGCTCATCCGCCATATTCATTTTTTTCTGCACAGCCTCATGTAAGGATTCAGTCAAAAAACCCTGGCAATCAAAACACCCTTTATACTCAATCCCTTTTTCTTTACATGCTAAAGTGATAGGTGCTGTGAACCCATCCATGTCCTGATCCGGATAAGCTGGTGCAAAATGAGTGATGAAGCCAGCCATTTTCTGACCGGAGGTCTCTTGAAGAACACCCAAACATTCTTTTACCGGCGCAGCCAGATTACCGGAGTGCAGTGGTGAGCCGATAAAGATAAAGTCATATCCAGCTACACCTTCAGGAGTGATCTCTTCAAGTTTTTTCAGTTCAGCATCATTAGCCAGGGCTGCCTCCTGACAGATGGCTTTGGCAATTTTCTCTGTATTTCCACTTTGGCTAAAATACGTGACGAGTACTTTCATGATGTAATCTCCTTGTAAAATTGACTCCGTTTATCTGAAATCATTGAGACCCAGATTTGCTGGTGAATCTTGTCATTGCGATACCTGTTCATTCTTAAGGTGATGTGCAATATGCACCCTTGGCGCAAACTATTCTGTAACAACGACTACAATGTTAGAATTTAAACTCTAGAGGAGACACGAGATCAGAGGTTGAAAAGTACGATGATTACCCGCCAGTACTCAGATCATAGAGGCCGTAAATACACCGACATACATTTCAATTATAACTAGTGCTCTGGAACATTAAGATGTCGTAATATTTCTTAGCAATTTCGGCATACAGCAAGGCACGAATGAAGGAGCATAGCAACGCTATGTAACTGAATGAGAAACGAAGTCAGTGTGACAAAAGGGCTGGAAATATGCGATAGATTAAGCTTTACAGAGCACTAGTGTCATGTCACATTTTAAATGTTAGTTAAATATGGTATGGTCAAAATAAACGGAGAAGACCATGCCAAAAATCAAATACCGGTTTTCACTAACTCAAGATGAGCGTGAAGAACTCGAATCCATAGTTGCTAAAG
>JBFHGS010000238.1:0-7753 GCA_041582995.1 Desulfopila sp.
AGGGCCTTCATCGGGCTGGCGGAACCATTGCACATTGATGAAGATAATGCATATGTTTCCGCTAGAATCGGGAGTAGTTCTTGCTGAATATGGAGAAGAGCCTGAAGCTCCCCTTCATATGACTGACATTGCTATGTATGACGCTAAGGCTGCCAATTTAAACTGTGCTCAGTTTTTTTAACTGAGCACAGTTCGCCAACCTTGCAGATATGTAGATCTATTTTTCAGACCAGTTCGTAATCCGTGCCTTCAAAAGGATTATCAGCTCACGTTTAGATGAGGTTTTCTCTTCATAACCGAAGAGATATCGGATAACAGGTATATCGCCTACGACCGGTGCAAACTCACCGCTGGTGTCATCCGAATTACTGATCAGACCGCCAATAACCAGCATTTCTCCATCTTTCATTCGAACGGTTGTACTCATTTCTCTGACAGTGACAACAGGTAGACCTACCTGCGCCCCGTCAGAACCGATATCGAGATACTCTATCGGTTCCTGCAACTCTGATGTGACAGGTACGAGATTCATGATGATGCTGTCATTATTGAGAACAGTTGCAGTTAAGGCCAGACCGACACCGGAAAGGATGCGTTCAGTTTCAACCGTATAGGTTGTAACACCTGTATCTGAATCAACATCAGACTCAATGGAATCCACATAGGTTGTATTTTCGCCAACTGTTATGAGAGCAGGTTGGCCATTCATAACGCTTATTTTCGGGTTCGAGAGCACCTTTGTGTCACCCTGTTCCTGTAGGGCGTTCAGGAACAGAGAGAAATCTGCAGTATCGAGTGATACTTTTGAGACAAAGCGATCTCCGGTGGGGTAAATTTCTCCGGAGTCTCCTGCGAACTCAATTGTTCCCGTAACTGCAAAGTTGTCGAGGACACTGCTCCAGTTAATTCCTATACTTGAAGAATTACTCAGCTGAACCTCAATGATCTTTGCCTCGATCACAACCTGTTTGTACAATTCACTTTTTAAGACCGTAAAATATTGTTCAAGCCGGTCAAGCAGGGGCCTGGGGGCGGTAACTGTTATCATACCGATTGGCTTGTCGATAATATACATGCTGCCACCAGTCGAAATTTGACGGGTTGCAACAGGAGTATCAGTGGTTTGGGGCTCCTGGCTGTCGGTGGCGGTTGGTTGCGTCTGTTCTGTGGTCGTCGGCTGAGATGTGGAGGCGGTGGTATTCCAGGTATTCAGGATAGCGTCCATATTGGCCTGGATATTTTTCCATATATCGAATTCGTTATCAGAACTCTTCAGCTGAATCGTTCCCTCGATATTCGCTGATGTTTCATCACCACCCAGAACATTGCCACCGGTACCAGTTGAATAGTTGTGCTTGGTAAATGGCATGGCAATGTGAAAACGTCTGGTCTCCTTGTATTTCACTACTATAGTATTGCCGTGCATTTCATGGAAGTAATCAACCTGGCGTAGCAGGTTATCGATTGCTTCATATAAATCGTCATTTGCATTGATATCGACATCCACTAAAGCGTTCTGGTCGACATCGCTTGACCAGGAGACATTCATTTTCTTGAGTGCAGCCAGTCTCTTGAGAATATCCCAAAGAGGTTGCGGTCCCCGAGTGGAGCGGATTGAAGCACCAACCTTGATTTTAGTGATCTCTTCAGCTTCAAGATCATCAAAGCTTTCAGGACCAATCATATATTCCGGTGTCTGATATTTTACCGGCAGGGTTAATGGTAGAGCTGACGCTGCAGGTTGACTTGGTATAAGAGGTTCTTCTGCTCCCTGTTGAACCTTTTCCGGCGCAGCTGTTTCTTTTTCCGGCACAGGTGTTTGTCTGCACGAGCTCAGAATTGCGAGTAAAAAAACGAGGGCAATAGTGATAATGGTATTGTGTTTGGGCATCATAAACTCATGAAGGTTCCGGTAAAGATTCAGATTGAAAAGCTGTGCCTAACTTACTGTATGTAGAGGAATTATTTGATTAGTAGTGATGAAAAGTGCAGGAAATGTGGAGGAAATGTGGAAATAGGGGTGGAAAGGTAAAAAAAATAATTATTTACGGATAACTTTGCAGATAACTCTCATGAGTTGAGTGTATATTTCAGCTTCAAGGTGTTTCCGGTAAACTCCAGTTCACGCTGATTTAATCGTTATTTGCAGAGAAATTGTCTGACGCCTTTGTAACCTTAGCTGCAAAGATCATAAACTTTTTTGCTTCTTCCGCGGCATGTCTGCTTCCTGTCATACGCATGTCCATCATCCGTGTTTCGGCAAGAAGCAGACCCAGCCTGGTGAGGGCTAGCAGAGTTTGTGTGTGTGGGTAACGTGAGAAATTAGCATCGATCAGATCACCTTTGCAGGATGTCTCAAAGCCGAAGGCCGTGAGGACTATATCAATGAATTCCAGCCGGAATAATCTTTGGTGGTGTGCTGCGCCACCGCCTTTAAAGCGAAAGTTAATATAGTTACTTGAAGCCTGCTCCCCGCAGATTGAGTCAACAACGGAGAAATGGTAGCCGAAGCGGATATTCAGGTGCAGATATTCGCTGGCAGTAAGTGCGTAGCTGGCCAGAATCCGTGAATCGCGGGGGAAAATACCTCCACTCATTTGGTCAAAGTCCTCCCAGTCACAATGATGCTGGCTTGTGTCCCAGTAAATATGTGGATCTGCCAGGCCCAGCCACAGAGCCTGCATTGGCCTGCTTGACAACTCTTCGAGGGTAATCTGGTCGCCAGATGACGATTTTCCGAAATTGTCGAGGTCAAGGACATACATAACAAGAGGCAGTTCTGTTTTTAGCTTTCGGGTACCGCCCAGCCCTCTCCCTTTTTTACCTACAAGGCTGAACATTTCTCGAACACTTTTTTCATGGCAGAAGCGGACAATGTCATGCAAGGAACGACACTGTTCCGGGATAAATGTTTCACTATCTGGGTCGGTAAGACTGAGGCGGATAGTGCGTACAGCTAAATCAGCATATTTCTCCGTCGGGAAATCGGTGTTGACGTGCAACTTTCCTATCTGCAGTACTGCATTGACACAACCTTTGAAGACTCTGCCGGAAGCCGCGTCCACAGTAACAATCTGGCCGGTTTCGAGTTCATTTGTGTTGCCGACCAGAACAGGGATACCACGTTCTCTGGCGACAGAGGAAAAATGGCTGGCACGACTGCCGTTTTCAGCAATGACGCCGGCAATCCGGTCAAGAAATTGTGATAGCGATGGACGAAGAGTAGGGGTGAGTACCACAGAACCGGGCGGTATACTGAGAAAGGTTTTACCGGTGGGAGCATAGTATACCGGGCCGCAGGAAATTCCGGGAGCGGCGCAATGCAGTTCACTGTAGAGAAGATGTTCGAGATCATCTGCAAGGACAGGTGCAGGCGGAGGGTCTTGCTTCTGGAGTAATGGTCGGCTCTGAAGGACGGTCAGGCCGGTTATGTCGAGTGCCCATTCGATATCCTGCGGGCAGCCGAAATGTTCTTCGAGCAACATGCCCCATGCTTTAAGCTGTTTGATTTCGGCTATCGTCAACAGGCTGTTGCCGGGGAAAAACTGAGCATCAGTATCATTCCGTGCAAGATGATATTTCTCCGGAGTTCGTGAGCCGTCAACCAGTCCTTCAGCTAGCCCCTGCACAGCGTAAATGCCAAGATTTTTTTCGCCTGTCGAAGTAGCCGGGTCATGGGTATACAGTACTCCAGATGCGCGTGGTGAAAGCATGGGGACGACCAGAGCGGCCATGGTGGTGTCATCGTCGCTCAGACCGTGACGGATACGGTAGGTGATAGCGCGAGGACAATATTTTCCGGCAAGTACCCGTTTATATGCTGCGATAATGTTTTCTGGGAGAACTTCAAGTTCACTGGCATACTGACCTGCAAACGAGATCTTGCCATCTTCTGCCAGAGCGCTGGATCGAACGGCAAGAGAACTGACCGGCCCCAGATCCTGCAGGGCCGACTGGATCTGGTCGACGATATTGGCAGGGATTTCACTACCGAGAATAAGCTCCTGTAATTCACCGGTGATCTGAATAATTGCCTGGTGGTCGGAGGCACACACCTGCCGAAACCGTCGAGACATTTCTTCTTCGAGATGGTTTTCCTGAATAATGTGGTGAAAGGCATTTGCGGTTATAACGAATCCGTATGGGATAACAACACCGGCCCGTCCTGCAATGGAAAGATTAGTGGCTTTACCACCTGCGAGCTGTGGATAATCCGCAGCCTGTTCCAATGGCAGTACGTAGGGCGGTGCGGAGTTGAGTACGGCTGGTGTCAGCATCCTGTGTATTTCTGCAGAAAGCAGCGCGTGTTCTTTCACCACTGTTATGTATGAAGGATCCATGGCAGAGAGCTGGCAAGCCATGGACCCGACGATGGTGGATATCTGGTCTGAGAGCCTGCGGATCAGGTGTGGATCGGCAGGGTCATCTCCGGAAATATGGGATTCAAGCGTCGTTAGAAGATCAAGAGCCTGATTGTCAAGCTGCAGTATTGTTCTGAAAGCTTGATATTTATCACGTAACAGGCTGGCCGGGGTGAAAACCCGTTTCAACCAGTGCTGACAGCGTTGTTGTAGAGTGTCTATTCCTGTCACTGAATACATGGCAGGGTTACTCGAGCTGTCCGGTAAGTCTGGCTTTGGTGGTACTATACCAGCTCATACGGTTCATGATGGCCGAGTACATGATTCTGACGGCAATGTAGAGCAGTAAAAAAGAGGGAAAATATTCAACAGTATTGCCGATGAACGGAAGAGAAAAAGGGAGTTCGAGCGGGGCATCAATAAAGCGAAGGCTGAGCCATGCCAGGGCAAAAGGCATTGGCCAGATGGAGACGCAGAAAATGGCTGCACCCAGAGAGAAGGAATGACCAAAGGCTTCCAGGCCTTGTTTATTAACGGCTTTATAGCTTTCTTTGTCGCCGAGTTTCAGGGCGGTTTCAGAGAGGTTATGGTTGTGGTCCATCTTTTTCTGTATTTTCCGTATATACTTCTTGTTGGCGAGTGTCACCAGGCTGGCTGATACATCACCAAGGAATATGCAGTACAGGGCAAGGAGGATGGTCCCGAGGATGTATCCTGCCGTTGCTGAAGGGAACCATCTGAACGGGGTGATCAGCCAGGGGTCCAGGAGAAGAAGAAAGGGAGTTATTGAGTTCATGCAGAAACCTTGGCTCTGTGGCCCGGAGTATTCCGGGCCACAATATCTATGAGTATTAACCAAACATACGGTAGTTGAGGAAACCTCTCAGCACATAGTCGACACCGACATAGAGTGCCAGAACTATGAATATTCGCTTGAGCAGAATATCAGAGAAATATTTCGAGGTTCTTGGTCCGATGATTGATCCCACAGCAATACCTACGAGTTCAAGTCCAATCAGCGCCCAGTCGAACTGAACACCTTTGGAAATGAGAGTAATGATGCTGGTAATCATGCTGATAAGAACTGCCAGGGCCGAGGTGCCTGCTGCAAGATACATAGGCAGTTCAGCGACACTGGTCAAAAACGGAACAAGCAGGAAACCACCACCTACTCCGAGAAAGGCGGCGATGGCGGAAATAACGATACCACCAATGAATGGAATGAGAGGGTTGAATTTGAACTCAACGCCGTAAAAAGTGAAGCTGATGGTAGTAAGGGATATCTTCGTTACTTTTACACCCAGTGAGGACGTGTCTACCTGCTCACCGCTCTTCTGTTTTTTTACAGTTGCTTCGAAGGCGGAGGCTGCTGCCTTCGCATTCTTTTTGCTCGCCTGGCCTGCAGCGGATGTCTCATAGAGCAGGTAGATTCCGAGGGCTAGAACGAACAGACCAAAATATCCCTGGTACTGGGAGAAGGAAATTTTACCAGCACTGAGGGTAACAGAACCCCAGGCACCGAGAATGGAACCGAGGCCGAGAGAAACAGCCAGCGGCACCACGAGGCGGCCCATACGGTAATAGTTAAAAGAGGAAATGAGGGCCGAGAGTCCGACCAGATACTGGTTGGAGCCACGAATTGAGTCGGTTATAGCTTTGTTCAATGCAGGAGTGGTTTCCTTAAAGGACTTTGCATAGCCTCCAAGGCCGAAGATGCTCATATGGCCGACGCCGGCCATAACACCACCAAAGGCGCCAACTGTACTGAAAATCCAACCAACCCACACTGCCCAGCAGAACGCCAGGATCATGTTGACCTGAGGAGCACCGGGAATTCCAAGAAATCCTGCAGGTTTGCTCGGGTCAATCTGGCCTGCATCAGGTCCCTGAGGAGCTGATGCAATGGCATCCTGTAATTTTCCGGCCCAGGCGGGTTCCAGCCACATGCTGAAAGCGAGCGTCAAGCACGCTGCAAACATAAAAAAACGATGATTATTTTTCACAACATCCTCCAAAAGTTAAGAATTCAAATTGTACGTACATTACACCGGAAAATCTCATTTAATAGCTGTCCCTTTCATTGTCCTCCTTGAGAAGTATATTCCAGATATGAACAGTGAACATCTTGTGCCCCTATATGTTACTCGTCAACAATATGCTTTTGCAGCGCAATTTCTGTGCCAGGATGAGACATGGTCTTTACTTGTCTTTTATCTATCGCTGTTGTTTCGGATTGTTTCCGGGTTGAACAATGTATCACATTGAAAAAACATTATTATTTAAATGTTATGTTGGTGCAGGTATTTTGTAAATACTACAACGTAGTTCAATGATGGATTTAGGTGCGAGGAAGCTTTTGAAGAAGAGGTCTGGTGCACTGCAACATTTTAGATGCGTAAGAATAAAGATAACCTCTATCGTATCAGTTAGAAGCCATGTTTATGCGGCAGCAATAAAAATGTTGCAGTGCACCGGATATGTTGCACTGCTGAAAGGAGTATGGACGTCAGACGAACGAGATTTACCTGAATATGTCGGCTAAAGGTTCAGAAATATATGATAAGTAATCTATTATTCTGTCTTGCTTAAAACATCTCACCATGTTTGTTCAGAAAGCGGCGTAATCAGATGAGTTTAGGTCTGATTGAAATCAGTGTGGTATAAGCTATGGCGATACAGTATATATAGTATATATTTAAGAGTTAACTTTCAAGACTGGATGAGTCTCGTTTTTGTCGAGTAAAGACAAAATGTTATTGATTGCTGGTTGCAGTGGAGAGGTGAGGTGTTTTGCGACCCTGCCGGAAGGAATACCATGCAGAATCGCAATTTATTATTATGGAGATATCTAAGCCAGGCTCTGTCATGAGTTTATACGTTCTTAGGGTCTACGTTTAGAAGCAGGAGTGAATTGTCTCGAATATTTTGAAAAAAGTGTTCAATTTCAGGTAGCAGACAATATTCGTAATACATCCGGGTTATGAGGGCCACTTATCAAACGGCTGCTTTTCTAGTATCATCTCATTGTTGGCATTTCTTGAAATATTTATCCAGCAATTCCAGTTTTTCGTATCTACCTCAGGGTAGTCCAACCGATAATGACTGCATCGGCTTTCTTTGCGCATAAGTGATGCGCGCAGTTTCATCTCTGCATTCAAAATCATGCTCGATGTTTCATGGGCAAGTCTCAGTTCATGTATATCTGCTGCAATGAGCATTTGCTGATGGTGGTCTCTCAGCTCTTCAACATACGCAAGTGCGGCAGAAAGAAGCCGTTCCTTTTTTATATAAAGCACAAAATTTGGAATCATTGTGGCTTGCAGTGTCTGTGTTACCCAGGCAGGTGAATAGCCACGTTCCCGTCGCAATGGCGCAAGTATTTCTTTTTCGAT
>JBFHGS010000239.1:0-7751 GCA_041582995.1 Desulfopila sp.
CAGGATAATGGTGGCATAGTTGCTGATCCTGCCAGAAACGTTGGTGATACCAATCGGTATCAGCCGTCCATTCTTACATTTGGTGAAGTTTCGGCTAATGGAAGATTTGTCCCGGAGCGTCATTATGAACCCTTCTGGAAGGTTGCTGCCTCGGAACAATGACGATGAGACTCTTATGGTGAACTGCAGTTAGGTGTATTATCTGCTTTGTGTTGGACATGAACACTGCTTATGGTAACATACCAGCGTTATAAAATATTGATGGTATGATGCAAACGTGCCGATATGGCAGTCATATATCTCCGCACTGATGCGGATTGACATAGACATTTTCCTGAACTTCAACGCGTTTCTTAATATTATGAAAAAAGTATTGTATTTAAGCACATTGGCCTGTTGCCTGTTGGGTCTGACCGGTTGCGGTCAGTCTCAGAAACGAGTAGTTAACCCTGCTCCGGAACGCAGTTATGAGCAGCCTGTACAGCAGGGGGCTGGTGTATATACAGGGCCGTCTGAACAGCAATATCCAGATGGAACCGGGATTGTTCAGCAGCCGCGCTATCTTGATATGACAGGTGGTCAGGATATTACTGTTGAGCAGGTAACAACTGAGACAGTAATTCCATCCATGGATTACATTAACGATCGGATATTTGAATATAGCAGAAAACTGGATCGTTGGAAGGAGCTGGATAATCAGTCGCTTACTGTCAATCTGAGCCAGGAAGATACTGAGCAGATGGTACGATGTTTCAGGACATTGCAGGATGTACTGAATGGATATACGCAGTTGCAGAATGAGATCCTTCAGAGCGGACGAACCTCAGGAAATGGCGCAGTGAACGTTTCGGTCATACAGGAACTTCAGAAAAATGATATCGAATTTATTGAGAGTCCCTGTGGCAGGCTTCTTGGGACTGTAGAAGATAAAGGGGCCGGCTGGGGGCAGCGTGAGCAGGGAGCTGATCTTGCTCAGCTTGAGACTCTCATCGAGCGGTATGCTGGTAATCAGGAATATGAGGAAGTGGTTCAGGTCTGGTTGCAGATTCCCGAGAACCAGATTGACCGTATTGATCTGCAGACCAAGCTTAGTTACGGTAATGCGCTGATGTATCTGCACCAGGAAGAGCAGGCCGCGAAGATGTATCAGCAGATCGTCGACCAGATGTCAGCTTCCGAGGAGCAGTCAACAGATCTTATATCACTGCGCAAAGTGCTGGCAGATCTCTACACCGCCAGCGGTAATTACCCGGCAGCTGAGGAGCAGTATAAAAAAATCTCTCAGGACTATATCAGACTTGGTGAAATTGAAGAGTGGTCGAAGTTGCAACTTTCTATCCTTGAGCGCAGCGTCAAGGGGAGCCCGGAGTTGACAGAATATTCCGGATTGCTTCGCAATTTTCTCGGATTTATTCCCGAAAAGGACGGCTATAAAATCGTCTGGCAGGCAGAACAATTTCTACTTAATTATCCATATTCCGCAGTCTCATCCAATGTCGATATCATAAAGGTGCAGGCTAAACAGCGTGCAGACGCCTGGATGAATGGTTTTATGGGCAAAGTGGACCAGCTTGCGGCTGAGAAAAAGTACCAGGAAGCTATCGAGATTCTGGATTCAATACCTGTTGATCTGGTAGACGCTGAGAAACAGGGGACTCTGAAAATTAAAAAAGATGATCTGGTTCTCGGAGACGCAGTTGAGCGTGAAACAAATAAACTCGCTAAAGTTCAGGATCTGCAGCGGCAGTGGAACAGCGGTATGTTGCTTGTGAAAGCAGAGCGCTTTGATGAGGCAATTGCACTTTTCACAGAGATGCTGGATAGCGAGTATCGCGTAAAGGCGGAAGAGAAAATTGAAGAAGTATCATTGCTTGCTGCAAAGTCAGAGCGTAGAAAAGCTGCAGACGTGTTTATCCGTTTCACCAAGACGACTGATCTGGAGAGCCAGAAGAAACTGCTGCTCGAATCGCGAAAAATGCTGAAGGATATTCTTATCAAGTATCCGGACGTCGAAATAGCGGAGAAAGTACGAGGTAATATTGAGCGGGTTGAGCAGGAGATGAATGCGCTCGATCCGACCATGTTGCAGATGGCTGATACCGGTATCTTTCAGGACAAAAGGCCGGATGGTGATGCCTTCGACACCAATATCAATACCAGCCCATTACCGGATTCGCAGCCGCCTATCATAGAGAATTCGATTTTGCAGTAAAGTAGTACTGGAGTATTGTTTTATTTACAAAACCCCCGGGCAGAACATGCCGCGGGGGTTTTGTTGTATGTGGTGTTTTTGCATGCTGTTGTTTCGAGCGTATTTATACTCGACATAAGAATATTTTTACTGCAGCCATTGCAGTTATAAACATCTGTAGTTCTTCCTGCTTGATAGCGCGCTTTTCTATAATAGTGATGTTACGTCGCAGAAAATTTCATAAGAATAACCCGATCAGCATTTCAAAAGATCATGCATGATATTCTGACATTGCCACAAATTATGTGTCAATCCTCAGTCAGCAGTTTTGGCGGCGGCGAACACGTTGCAAGTGCATTGATCAAGGTATCCGGGGAGCAGTAAGTACTTATAAATTCTCTGTGATTATTCAATACGTCTATTGATTTTTGCGCGATTTTGCGGGCCTGAGGTATTAGGCCGCATTCGAGTTTAATATACACTCCGGCTGCCCGGATCAGGGCCTGCATGATAAGCTTTGTATCACCGGTTGCGTGATACCATGCATGTTCGAGTACCTCATGCATTTCAAAAAAAAGTTGAAGATCCCAGAGTACCAGACTGCGCCAGAAAGGGTCATCTGATTTACCACTGATTGTTTCTATCGCTTGCATGTATCGCTGTAACCGGTCGTGTATATACAGACTATACATTTCTTCAGGGTTCTCAGCTAAAAACCGGTCTGCAACCTGTTGTGCCGAGGAGATTGATCCCGTTTGTAAACACTCTACCAGTGAACTCGAAAGGGCGTTGCGAATATCGCGACTTAACCTGTCAACAAATGGGTTGAATTGGACTGAGTCGGTCATGATAGGTGCTCCAGGGAAGAGGTTTTGCATGAGGCCAAAATTTTTGTTTTTACCTAACTGTAATTCTATCACAAGTGGGTATTGAGTAAAAGTTGAGGTGACCTCACTTTGTTGCGATGATCAGGTAATATGCCAAAATGTAAAAAATTTTGATTACCGCTGAATTTTGGCTTGCCCAGGTGAAGAGTGGAACGTGAACTCTATTCGACACAGGCAATTCGATATATCGCAGTATTTATTTTAATATTGAGTAGTCGCAGCTTAAATCGTTGTGTACACCCGGCACGTAATACTGACCATATTTGCTGGTAATTATCCGTAATCATAAGAAAACTATATGTGACGGCTTTTCAGCATAAAGTACAGTACCGGTACGGCCATTCTGCTGATGAGGAGTGAAGCTATTTCGCCAAACATAAGGGATATCGCCAGTCCCTGAAAAATTGGATCTGCAAGAATTACAGAGGCGCCGACAACAACAGCAAGCGCTGTAAGGAGCATTGGTCGAAAGCGTATGGCTCCGGCATCAACGACAGCCTGGGCAAGCGGGTGGCCTTCTTTGACACGCAATTCAATAAAGTCCACAAGGATGATTGAGTTCCGTACAACAATACCGGCACCGGCCATGAAACCGATCATAGAGGTGGCGGTGAAAAAGGCACCGAAACCCCAGTGGGCTGGCAGAATCCCGATAAGAGAGAAGGGGATTGCCGCCATCACCACAAAGGGTGTGAGGTAGTCTTTGAACCAGCCTACCATTAGCATATAAATAAGGATCATCACCACACAGAAAGCAAGGCCAAGGTCACGAAAAACTTCAAGAGTGATGTGCCATTCACCATCCCATTTCATAGCAGGTTCATTTTCGGTAAAAGGCTGATTAAGATTGTAAAGCTTTACGTCATCGGTGCTGCCTCCGTAATTCCTGCCATCAAGTTCATGCAACCGTTTGTTCATTTCAAAAATTGCATATACGGGGCTTTCTACAGAGCCTGCAACATCACCGGTCACATAGATTACAGGCTTGAGGTTCTTGCGGTAAATCGGTTGTTCAACTGCAATGTCGGTCACGTGAACAAGTTCGCGCAAAGGCACAAGTGGACTGTCTGGTGTTGTTTCGGAGCGCAGTGAGATATTCAGCACATTTTCAATTCGGGCACGTTGTGCAGGCGCAAGTTCAAGTACCATGTTTATTTCTTCTTTTTCACGCGGCTGGTGAAAAATATCAAACGTCAAACCGCCTACGGCAATTTCGATAGTGCGAGTAATCTGTGCTTCTGAGATGCCGTTGATGGCAGCTTTTTCCTTATCAACAGTCAGCACTTTGCGTATTCGATCCTCTTCTCTGAACCAGTCGATATCCACGACACCTTCGCTGGTTTCAAAGATATTTTTTACAGCTGTGGCGAGGCGGACCCGCGATTCATCATCCGGGCCATATATTTCAGCTACAAGTGTCTGCAGAACTGGTGGTCCCGGCGGAACTTCAGCGACGGCGACAGTGGCACCATATTTTCCAGCTATTTCGGCAACTGCAGGTCGTATACGCTGGGCTATGTCATGACTCTGCAGATCCCTTTGTGTTTTGGGTAACAGGTTGACCTGAATGTCTGCGACTGTTGGACCTGAACGCAGAAAGTAATGACGGACAAGGCCGTTAAAATTATAAGGCGAGGCTGTTCCAGCGTATATCTGGTAATTCACAACAGCCGGATCGCTCTTAACTACCTGCCCCATTTCCATGGCAACACGGCTGGTATGTTCAAGTGTCGAGCCTTCAGGCATATTGAGGATGATCTGGAATTCACTTTTGTTGTCAAATGGCAGCATTTTGACTTTAACCAGTCCAAAATATACCATACTGCAGGTGCCGAGCAGCAGAGCGGTTATCGTAATGAAAAAAAGAATTCTCCAACCTCTGTGGCCAAGCAGAGGATCCATGATAAGGTGATAGATTCTGGTAAACCAGTCATCCGGTGCTCTATCATGGGTGGGATGTTCTCCTGCATTTCCATTATGTTTCAGTAGACGGGCGGCAGCCCATGGGGTGACTGTAAAGGCAATGAGTAATGAAAAGACCATGGCGGCTGATGAACCGACAGGAATTGGACGCATATATGGTCCCATCAGGCCACCGACAAAGGCCATGGGCAGGATTGCGGCGATTACTGCCCAGGTTGCAAGAATAGTGGGGTTGCCGACTTCAATCACCGCATCGATGGTTACTGCAACCCTGGAACGACCGTGGTTGTCTGCTAAGTGCAGATGGCGCACGATGTTTTCAACCACTACAATCGCATCATCAACCAGGATACCGATAGAAAAGATAAGGGCGAAGAGAGTAATACGGTTCAGTGTGTAGCCATAAAGGTAGAAGACCAGCAGGGTAAGCGCCAGTGTCGAGGGAATGGCCAGCATGACCACCATCGACTCACGCCAGCCGAGAAAGAGCAGAATGAGTATGGCGACACCGAATACTGCAATACCCATATGCAGCAGTAGTTCATTCGATTTCTCGGCAGCTGTTTCTCCGTAATCACGGCTTACGGTCATCTGCAGATCATCAGGAATGAGGGTTCCTTGAAGGCTCTGCACCATTTCCAACACTTCTTCAACGACTGCTACTGCGTTGGCCCCGGGCCGTTTGGCAATAGAAAGTGTTACAGCTGCTTCCAGATCTGCACTGTCAGGTGAGCCGAAGAGCACATAGTCATTCGGATCTTCAGGTCCGTCCAGAATCTCGGCAACGTCTTCAAGATAGACCGGGAGTCCACCATAGACGCCTACCACGATTCTACCGAGTTCACGTGCGCTTTGCAGGAATGCACCGGTCTGGAGCAGTACTTCCTGGTCAAGTGATTGTAACTTGCCGGAATGGGATTGCAGATTAACCTGCTGAATGTTCGGCACAAGCCCGGCGACGGTGAGATTTCGTGAGGCGAGGAGCAGAGGATCGAAACGAATGGTGAGCTGTCGGCGAGAGCCGCCTATCAATTTTGTTTCTGCGACGTTATGGATGCTCTTGATACTATCGTCAATCTGAGATGCCAGCCGTCTGAGCGTTAAATGATCGTAAATTTGACTATGAAATGTCAGAGCAAGAATTGGAACATCGTCAATTGTGTGTGGTTTAATGAGCGGCTTGGAAACAGAGGGCGGAATCCTATCAAAATTGGTTGCCAGTTTCTGGTTCAGCCGTACAATGGATGTTTCAAGATTCTCACCTACATAAAACCGTACCACCAGTAAACTCTGACCGGACATGGAGGTTGAGTAGATATATTCTACCCCGGGCAGCTCATAGAGCAGTTTTTCCATTGGCACAGTGAGCCGCTGTTCTATTTCCTGGGGGGTTGCTCCAGGCATCGAGACCAGGACATCAATCATCGGGACTTTGATTTGCGGCTCTTCCTCCCGAGGTAGCATGACGATGGCTAGAAAGCCAAGCAGAATCGAAGCAAATATCGAGAGAGGGGTTAGCTTTGAGGTGACAAAAGCCGAGGCGAGCCGCCCGGCGAAACCGGGGTCTTTTATATGCTTTTCACTCATATCCGTTTAATGATGTCTGTATTTTCTGTGTCAGAAACTATTGAATTATTACTGGTTGACCATCGTGGAGTGACTGCTGGCCTTCAACGATCACTGTATCGCCAGGTTGAATACCTGAGAGGATCTCTATGTTGTCACCGTACGAGGCTCCGGAACGCACCAGTCGCAGGCGGGCATGATCATTGTCAACCACAAATATTCGATCCATCTGTCCGAGTGCAATGATGGATTTTGCTGGGACGACAAGGGTACTGGCTTCCTGTAGGGAGAGAGCGACTCTGGCAAACTGGCCAGGGCGAAGATTCTGATGTGCATCAATATTCAATTTCACCGGGCCGCTGCGGGTTGTGGGGTTGGCCGTAGGTGCGACTTCAGCCACAGTACCGGAAATAGTCAGGTTCGCTGAAGGTATATGTATGGGAAAAACATCTCCTTGTTTTATCTGTAAAATCATAGCTTCGGGTATATCTGTAATAACCTGAAGGTGGTTTTCATCTTCGATATCGAGCAGAGGCTTGCCTGGGGTAGCGAGATCCCCGATATTTGCCTGTTTACTTGTTACTCGGCCGTCGAAGGGTGACAGCACCTTGGTATAACTTTGTATTGTGCTGGCTTCCTGATAGGCAGCTTCCGCAATCGAGAGATATTCTTCGAGAGATTTTACGGTTTCCGGAGTGGCTGCATTTTTCTTAAGTAATTTTTTTTCACGCTCGAGGTTACGGCGTGCCTGCTCCAGCTGAGCACGGGATTGCTGGAGTTTGGCGTCGATTTCCCCGGCATTTATTTCTACAAGAAGGTCTCCTTTGTGTACTTCAGAGCCCAGTACCACAGGCAGCGTGGTTATGGTACCACTTACCCTGGCAGCGATCTCAGCCTTATATACTGATTCAACTGTGCCGAGGAGCTCTATCTGGTTCGTTACAGACTGCAGTTGTGCCTTTGCAGTGACCACCTTTTGTGGTTGGAGTTGCACGGTTTCTCTGCTCTCCTTCCTGTCACTTTGACAACCGCTAAGAACGATACAGATTGCTATAAGAGTTGCACGAAGCAACGTTGGTTTCATGATGATCTCCTTTACTGTTTATCTACAGAAAACTGTTCGGCCCCTGTTGCCCGGCGCAAATTAGCTATTGATATTCTGTTTTCAGCTTTTGCGCTTGCAC
>JBFHGS010000240.1:0-7693 GCA_041582995.1 Desulfopila sp.
GCATATTTCCAGCCCTTTTGTCACACTGACTTCGTTTCTCATTCAGTTACATAGCGTTGCTATGCTCCTTCATTCGTGCCTTGCTGTGTGCCGAAATTGCTAAGAAATATTACGACATCTTAATGTTTACAGAGCACTAGTTCTGTTCGAGCACTGTTTCCAGATAGTTTTCGGCCTCTTTCACCTGAGAGACATCAGTGTAATAATAACGGGTAGGGTCAATTCCATTGTCTTCCAGATACTCAGACATACTGTTCAGTACACCTATCGACTTGGTCATAAAGGGTAGAAAGACATACACAAACACCAGACAAGTGCTAAGAGAAACAATAAATTTTGTATATTTCTGCGACCTGCATTTTTCATTCATTATAGATTCCTCGCACCCCGGAGTGGGAGGTCGTTTTCCCACTCCGGAGTATAATGCTGAGTTTTAGATCTTTGCGGTGATTTCCGGAAAGACGAGATAAAACATGATATACGCCATGGTGAGCGTCAGTACCAGGTTGAGACTCTGACCACAGACGTAGAGAATAAGCGGCTTGCCGCCTTTAAAATATTTTGCAAGTTCTCTGAAGTTTGTGGAGAGACCGATTGCGGCAAATGAAAGAGCAAAGAACCAGTCGCGAAGCAGTCGGGTTCCGCCGCGTACTGCACCCTGATCGAGCAATGAATCTGCTATTCCCTTACTGAGGCTGCTGTCGAGAATAGAGAAAAGAACAGAAGCCGCAAGGAAACCAAGCACGAATTTTGGAAAACGATGCCAGATTTCACCGGCTCCTACAGTTCTACCAGCCTGACGTTCAACGCGGGTACACCAGTAAAGAGCGACACAGAAGGCGGTAACACCGATCATGACATTCTGAATCATCTTGATGGTGGCAGCTACATACATTGCCTTCTCACCAAGAAAGGCACCAGCTGCGGCAACAGCACCGGTGGAGTCGATGGTTCCGCCCATCCATGCGCCGCCAA
This sequence comes from Desulfopila sp., assembly GCA_041582995.1. Classification (GTDB taxonomy): domain Bacteria; phylum Desulfobacterota; class Desulfobulbia; order Desulfobulbales; family Desulfocapsaceae; genus Desulfopila. The sequence continues at coordinate 976 of JBFHGS010000240.1, forward strand.
GAACCTCGGGCATACCAACCGCTTTGATAAAAGCGGGCATAGCAATCATCATGATAGCGGTGAATACGAGGGAGAGACCGATGGAGAGTGTCAGTTCTTCCTTTTTAGCACGACATGCAGCTGCTGTGGCAATGGCTGCCGAGGTACCGCATACTGACATATCTGCGGAGATGACGACGTTTAAGGTCTTCGATGGCATTTTGAGAATCGTCTGGCCGAAGATGTACGTGGAGATGAGCACGATCGGGGTAACCACCCAGGCAACAAAAATACCGGGAACACCGATTGCCAGGATCTTTCCGAACAGAACTTCCGCTCCAAGCAGCACCAGACCGGTTTTGATAAAGAACTCAACCTGACAGGCCGGCAGAACCCACTTCGGGGTGCCGATACTGTTGGCAACCAGCATACCGAGGAGAATTCCCCACGCCTCTGCTCCGAAACCATATTGTTTGGATATCGCCTGCCCGCCGAGAATATACGCCAGAACCGCAACAAAGAAAACAATGGTGAATCCTTTTGCAAATTCTGTGAAGCTCTTTTTCATGAGCGCGATTCCCGCTCCGAAGATGACAATAAAAAATCCACAGAGGCCAATCAGTGAAGGAATGAGATTATATGCCTTCTGGGTGGTTTTGCTCTTAGCTGAACTGGCCTTTTTTTCAGCGGCCTGCCAATCCTTGATTGATGCTGTTGCAGTATCATTTAAGGCCTGATCATTAAATGTTGCAGCTGCGGCAGCCTCTTCAGCGAGCTTTGCCGCGGCAAGAGCAGTCGCTGCCTTCGTCTTGGCTTCTTCAAATGCAGGCATAGCCTTTTCGTTTAAAGCCTTGGCCTGTGCCTCGCTTCTGACAAGAGAGTCGAGCGGGTTATCTTTCCATGACCCTGGGTGCTGGGTCCAGCGGGTTGCGAATTTACCGAAGGCTGAGCTCGATCCTTTCAGTTTTTTCATGTCGCTTTCTGCGTCGTACCAGGCAATCGTTTTAAATGGTGCTCTGGCAAGTTCGTCAGACTGTATCTGCGTGGCGGCGTTGATCTTCTGGGTGAATTCTTCCCGCGGACCAAATGCGAAATAAGCGGTAAGACTTACGGCAATGATGAAGAAACCGAGCCATATGGCAAGGTAGTCTTCTTTTTTCCATAGATCAGACCAGCTGCTCTGGCCATGATCAACGACGATATTTGTTTCTGCTTGTGCCATTATTGGTATCCTTTTGTAAAATTGTATTGTGTTTACATCGTGTAAACCATATCCTCAGGTGGATAGATACAAGAAGAATGCCAAATGTTTGTATTATATTAGTGTGGTGTAATTACGTTATTTTGATGGTTTTCCGAGGCCTGCACCTGCAAACATAAGTTATCACCCGATAACCCGGGTTGCTATGGTATAAACTCAATCCCCTGGATTATTTTCGTTTTCTGTAACTGTCCACAGTCACCCTATTGTTGAACAGTAACAGTTTGCTGCAGAGATAAGCTGTCAAATCTTTCGCTGAGGATCGATGAACCGTGCTTGTCAATACGTGGCGCGCATGTGATCATTTACAGGTTTGTTGCGTAATTCATCAAAGGCTGTTTATCCGGTAAGTCATTACCTTTTTCCTTTACAATCTACTCTGTTCTGCTAGAGATAGATTGCATCACGCCCCGTTCCCAATGGAACATGATCGATCAATCAGCCTTTATCTCTAAATACATGCACCTTCCCCGACCCTACTCCCTGCAAAGCAAATTTATTCTGAGATTGATCATCTGTATCATGCTGATCTCAGGCTTCAATCTGACAGCACTCTACTATTTCATGCAGGATACACTGAACGAGGAGGTGAGTACGCGGGCGACGATTGTGCTGCGGCAGGTTGATGCGGTACAGAAGTATGTGCAGACCAGGCTTCGTCCAAAGATGCTTGAGGTCCTGCCGGACAATTTCATCCTGGAAGCAATGTCATCATCTTTTATTTCACGCAGCGTTATGGAAACCGCTGATGTTGCGGATACAGATTATGTCTACCGGCGTGTGGCTGTAAATGCCCGAAATCCAATTTCAGAAGCAACAGCAGTTGAGCGTGAACTTATTACGTATTTTCGTGAAAACAATGATAAGAATCTCTGGCAGGGAAAAAAGATCATAGATGAGCAGGATATCTTTGTGATGGCCCGGCCAGTACGGTTTGTCGAAAGTTGCATGCTGTGTCATGGAGCACCGGAAGATGCTCCGTTCGAAATGATTGCGCAGTACGGCAGAAAGGGGTTCAGTCATACTCTGGGGAGTATTGACGGCGTTGACCTGGTTGGTATTCCAACTGACAGGTATGCCGTCAGAAATATGGAGGAATTTACTCTATATGTTGCAGCATATCTGGTGTCGTCGGTGCTGGTTATGCTCATGATTTACCTGACTTTTCAGCGGGTGGTGCTGGTCAATTTCCGGACCCTTACCAGTCAGTTTAAGAAGAACTTCCATGATCAGAAAGGGGTCGAGTTACTGCGCAAAGTAGAATACGGAGATGAACTTGAAGAGATGATTCAGGACATGGAAGGGTTGAGTCAGCATTTGTTTGATACCGACAGGCGTCTGAAGGAGTATGCATCAAATCTGGAGCGGGAGGTTGACCGCCGCACTGAGCAACTTCAATTGGAAAATGATACTCATGTGAAAGATCTCAAGTTGCTGGTGAGTGTCCTCAGTATCCTGCGGGTCAGTCAGAATCGCCCCCAGCTGTGGCGTAATGTTCTGCCTCTTCTGGCTGAGAGATTTCGCCTTATCCGAGCTTCGTACATCTGTACATTTTCGGGTAATCAGGATTTCACCTGGCCGGAAAATGCCAGACCTCCTGTTTTACCAAAAGATTATATTCAACTCCTGTTAGAGCCCCGACTCCTTTTTTTGCAAAAACAGGTTTTTGTGCCTGTAGGCAGTAGTGATGATACAATTGAAGGCCTGCTTTTTCTTGAACGTTCGGACGAAGAACTCTTTACCAAAGACGATGCTGAAATGCTTACAGCCGTTGGCCGTCAGCTCGGTCTCGCTGCTGAGAACCTTGCCGCTCTCGACTCAATTCTCAGTCAGACGAAAAACTTGCAGACTATCTTTGAAGGAGTACCAGACCCATTGCTTCTGCTGGATCGCGGAGGCTCCATCATTATAGCGAACAATGCCGCAAATCGTCTTATGGAAGAGTTCTCCTGCCGAGATGGTGGAATACTCACCTCTATCTTCTATCAGCATCGGGCGCAGGATATGACCGCTCAGGATATTGCTGACAGCCTCATTGCAGAGCCGATACGTGAAATTGAAAGTGAAAACGGACGCAGTTTCATCGTAAATGCCATCGGTCTTGGCAATCAGGAAAACCGTACAGCACACATCGTTGTGTCCATCAGGGAAGATACTGATAGGAAAAAAATGGTCCGTCAGGTGATACAGTCGGAAAAAATGGGTACGGTTGGTAAGCTTGCCGCCGGTCTCGCCCATGAGATGAATAATCCTCTCGGTGTAATTCTCTGTTATTCTGAACTGCTGAAGAAGACTCTTGCTGATGAGCAGCATCAGGCTGACATCGATATTGTTATTAAGCACACCCGGCAGGCGCAGGCAGTTCTTCTTGATCTGTTGCATTTCGCCAGACCGAAGGTGTCAACGCATCGCGAAACTCTGCTGAGTGATATTGCGGAGAGCATGGTAGCGGTTTTCCAGCTCCAGGCAGCACAAAAGGGTGTTACCCTGCGCTGCCATTGTCTGGACAGGCACATACCGGTTCGGGTTGAACCGCAGGTAGTTGAGCATATTATCCTTAATCTTCTCATTAATGCTCTGGATGCTTTACCGGAAAAAGATGGGAAAATAGATGTGTTTATTACTGCGGAAAAAAGGAAAAATCAGGTGAAGCTTACAGTTGAGGATAATGGCAGCGGCATTGATCCTGTTATTTTACCCTCGATCTTCGATCCTTTTTTTACAACTAAGGATGTGAAAAAAGGTTCTGGCCTCGGGCTTTCTGTGATCTATGGTTACATGAATGAACTCGGGGGAACAATTGAAGTTAGAAATCGGCCTACTGGCGGGGCTGTTTTTGAATTAGTATTTCCCGTATCACAGGATACTGACAGGGAGAATATATGAGCGGTGATTCACGATTGAAGGTATTGCTGGTCGACGACGAGAAAGATTTTGTTAACGGGTTAGGCCGGCTGTTGAAATCAGGATTCAAGGACCTTGATATCGTTACTTCCGATAGTGCTAAACAGGCACTGACGCTATTTACAACTACAGAAGTACATCTGCTTATCACAGACTTTCAGATGCCTGAAATGAACGGACTGCAGCTGATGGCAGAAGTTTGCCGCATATCTCCTTCCACCAAAGTCATCATTCTTACTGGTTATGGTACGATAGAAAAGGCGGTTGAGGCAGTGCGGCAGGGAGCCTTTGATTTCCTGACCAAGCCAATCACTTCTGAACAGCTCTACAGAACAGTCGTGAAAGCCATTGATTTTATAAAACTTGAGCAGGAAAACCGCCGACTCCGGCAGATACTTACCGGAGAGCACAAAGAAAATCTGTTAGGACAAAGTAATAGTATCCGACAGGTTCGGATATCTATCGAGGCTGTTGCTGATTCCGACTATCCGGTCCTGATCGAGGGTGAATCAGGAACAGGCAAAGAACTCGCGGCTAGAATGATTCACCGCCAGAGTCACCGCGCCAACACGACGTTTGTTTCAGTTAACTGTCCGGCTATCCCGGATACATTACTTGAAAGCGAACTTTTTGGTCATCGCCGCGGTTCGTTTACCGGTGCTGATCGAGATAAGGATGGACTGTTTTTTTCAGCAAACCATGGGACGTTGCATCTTGATGAAATAGGGGATATCTCAGCCTCAATGCAGACCAAACTTCTGCGTTTTCTGCAGGAAGGCGAGGTTAGACCGGTAGGTTCAACGAAAACACTGAAAACTGATGTGAGGATTATCGCTTCAACCAATCGCTCGCTTGAGAGAAAAGTTGAGGAAAATAGTTTCCGTGCCGATCTTTTTTACCGGTTAAACGTTATTGCTATACGCATGCCGCCACTTCGGGAAAGACGCGAAGATATTGCCCTGCTTGCCAATTATTTTCTCGATAAGACGCTTGCCGAAATGAATAAGAAGGAGATAACGATTGAACCAGAGGTGCTCTCATATCTTTCTACCAAGGAGTGGCCGGGTAATATCCGTGAGTTGCAGAACACCTTAAGAAGACTGGTTGTTTTCAGTGGCAGGGAGAATATTACCATGTCTTCAGTTCAACGTATTGAGGCACCTCTCCAGCCTGTTCACTCTGTTGGAGAATTGCTCGGACCATACAAAAATATGAAAAAACACATATTCGATCAATTTTCGCGCAACTATGTAGAGCAACTGCTTACCACTACATCAGGAAATGTTTCAGAAGCTTCGCGCATCAGCGGTCTTTCCCGGGTAGCAATACAGAAACTCAGTCATCGGCTGGGGATAGATCCCGGAAAATTCCGCTGAAGGGTATAATGTGTTTGAAGAAGTGGAGGAGGTCACTGAAAAGGACGGCCGAGAATCTGCTTCAAATAGTGTTGAAATGCTCAGTGATATTGTACGAATGATCGCCTATACGTTCAAGGTCCCGTAAGAGTGCAGGGTAAAACGCGTCGATGCCGGAGTTCCCTTTTGTTTTCGTCAGTCTGCCATAATGTTTTTTTCTGTACTCAAGCTCCAGAGAGTTGATCGTATCTTCTACCCGAGTCACATCTGTCATCACGATTTTCTGTTTGCGTTTAATTGCCTGAACTGCAACACTGAAAGCTGTGACTGCATTGGTGAAAATTTTCTGGAGTTCTCTTTTGGCTGGTTCAGAAAAGAGTATTTCTTTTTGTTCGGCATATTCAGCCAGGTTTTCAGCCAGATCAGCAACCCGCTCGATATCAGCAAGTGAGTGGGCAATGGCCCGTTTTTTCAAAGTGTCGCTGTCTGAGAGTCGCAGTGTACTGATTTTACTGATGTAATTCGAGATGTTGTTGTTCATGGTGTCCACAGTTTTCTCATATTCCCGGAGAGTCTTGCCAGCCTTGGTGTCATCAGCAAAAAACGCAAGTCCTGCAAGCTTCAGCATCTCTTCGGTAATTGAAGCCATCTTACGGACTTCCTGTTCGGCCTGATAGAGAGCCAGTGCAGGAACGTTCAGTATATTCTTGTCAAGGCCGCGAGAAATGTCGGTGATTTTGCTGTCTTCCCCCGGAATTATATTTTTCAGGATGAATATCAAGGCTGGTGTACAGGGCAGCAGAATACAGCTCACAGCCACATTGAATACCGTATGTGCGTTGGCAATTTGTCTGGGAATATCCTGAGCTGTTACAGATATGAGGTTTGCAAAGGGAGAGATAAAGGGATATATCAGCAACGCTCCCGAGAGGTTGATGATAAACTGGGCCGTTCCTGTTCGTTTAGCTGAAATGTTTGTACCCGCAATTGCAATTAATTCCAGCGCACAGGTGCCGATATTAGCACCGATGATAAGGGCAATGCCCGATGTAAGATCCACCACTCCTTCCATGCTCAAGGCAATAACCAGGCTGGTCGTTGCTGAGCTGCTGCTGGTGATTGCGGTAAAGATTGTGCCGATCAGAATGCCGTAGAGAGGAAATATGCCGAATTGGGCAATGAGTTCAAGTAGCAGTGGGTAATCTTTGAGCGGTTTAGC
>JBFHGS010000241.1:0-7691 GCA_041582995.1 Desulfopila sp.
CCCATCTACCGCACGAGTGCTTACCTGTTTAATTCCACCGAGCATGCTGCCAATCTCTTTGCATTGAAAGAGCTTGGTAACATATACACCCGAATCGGCAATCCGACTCAGGATGTACTCGAACAGCGTATGACTGCACTTGAAGGTGGCGCTGCTTCTCTGGCAGTGGCATCAGGTACAGCTGCTATTTTTTACACGATTATAAATATCTGCCAGCACGGTGATGAGGTTGTTGCCGCGAACAATCTCTATGGCGGCACATACTCACAGTTTGATTCAATTCTGCCGCAACTTGGCATCAAAGTTCGCCTGGTTGACCCGTCAGATCCTGAAAATTTCAAATCTGCAATCAACAGTAAAACCAGAGCGGTCTATTGTGAGACCATCGGCAATCCGGCACTGAATATGACAGATATAGAAGCGGTAGCTGAAATTGCCCACGCCGCGAATTTGCCTCTTATTGTCGATTCAACGTTCACACCTCCTTCTCTTTTCCGACCGATTGAACATGGTGCGGATATTGTCATTCACTCCCTTACCAAGTGGATTGGCGGCCATGGTACCGGTCTTGGCGGTATTGTTATTGATGCTGGAAATTTTGACTGGACTGATCCAAAGTTTACTCTCTACAATGAACCGGATAACTCCTATCATGGCCTGCGTTACGCCCACGACCTGGGTCCTATGAATCCAGTCGCCTTCGCACTACGAATGCGACTTGTGCCCCTGCGAAACTTAGGGGCCTGTATCAGCCCGGATAACTGCTGGCTTTTCCTGCAGGGGATGGAAACCCTATCGCTCAGAATGGAACGTCACTCCCAAAACGGTCTGGCTGTTGCCACGCATCTGCAGCAACATGCCGGTGTACAATCAGTGAATTACCCTGGATTGCCTGATACACCCGGATATAAAAACAGTATAAAATATCTGAAAAACGGCTTCGGCGGCATGGTCTCGTTTGAAATCCGAGGAGGACGGGAAGCAGGCCAGAAGTTTATCGAAAGCCTGCAACTTTTCTCGCATCTTGCGAACGTCGGTGATGCCAAGTCACTCGCCATTCATCCCGCTACCACCACTCATTCACAACTTTCCAGTGAACAGCTGAAAGCAGGTGGAATTTCCGACGGTATGATACGACTATCCATCGGCATAGAACATATAGATGATATCATAGCTGATCTCGATCAGGCAATTGCAGCTGCGCAAGCAGCGTAAAACTTTACGTCAACACGACTTCCACATCAGAATGCAACCTGCCTCAAATATCCACAGTTCTACTTCACCATTCCCGCAAGGTTCCGTAGGAATGGTGAAAAAGCAGCAACACACTTTAGCCTTGCCGCCAAACGAACTTGTACTGGAAAGCGGAGCTACTCTCGGTCCGCTGACCATTTCCTACGAAACCTACGGTTCCCTCTCACCAGCAAAGGATAACGTCATTCTCGTAACCCACGCCTTTACTGGTGATGCTCATGCGGCGGGTTACTACACCGATGCGCCGGATGATGAAAAACCTGGTTGGTGGGACTTCATGATAGGCCCCGGGAAAGGAATTGATACCGACAAATACTTTGTGATCTGTTCAAATATCCTCGGCAGTTGCATGGGTACCACCGGGCCAAGTTCAATCAACCCTTCCACTGGCAAACCATATGGCATGGATTTCCCCATGGTCACCATTGGAGATATGGTCTCAGCTCAGAAAGCCCTGCTCGACCATCTTGGCATTACACGTTTACTCGCAGTCATAGGTGGTTCTGTCGGTGGCATGCAGGTGCTTGAATGGTGCGTTCGCTTCCCGCACATGATCCGGGCCGCTATCCCTATTGCTACCACCATGCGCCACTCTGCACTGGCTATCGCCTTTAACGAAATAGCCCGACAAGCCATTATGGCTGACCCGAACTGGCAGCAGGGCAATTATTATGAGGGCGAAAAACCGGACCTTGGCCTGGCGGTGGCCAGAATGGTCGGTCATGTTACATACCTTTCTGATGAAGCAATGCGCAGGAAGTTCGGGCGCCGACTTCAGGATAAAAACGATTTTTCCTATAATTTCGGCGTCGACTTTCAAGTTGAAAGTTACCTGCGACACCAGAGTACGAAATTTGTCCGTCGCTTTGATGCCAACTCCATGCTCTATATCACCAAAGCTGCCGATTATTTCGACTTAAAAGACAGGGTCAGTACTGATGAGTGCATTCATGATCTACATGAGTCTCGCTCGAAGTTTCTTGTTATTTCTTACAGTTCAGACTGGCTCTACCCGACGTACCAGGCTAAAGAACTTGTGCAAGCCCTTAAACGCACCAGTCAGGATGTCAGCTTTTGTGAGATAGAAGCGGATTGCGGACATGACGCATTTCTCATCCCGGATGAACGTCTCACCAATTTGATACGAGGATTTCTTCATGGTATCTCCTGAGATGACTCAACCGATCCGCTTTGACCTGCAGGTAATCGCCGACTGGATTGAACCGCATAGTAAAGTACTCGACCTGGGCTGCGGCCGCGGCGACCTTCTCGCCTGGCTTGCAACACACAAGCAGATAACCGGCACCGGCATCGAAAATGATAAGGAAAAGGCCGCTTACTGTATTGCCCGTGGCTTAAGCGTGCTTCAAGGTGACTTGAATGATGAAGTCGAGGATTATCCAGACAGGAGCTTTGACTATGTGATCCTCAGTCAAACCCTGCAGCAGATCTTCGAACCTGCCAGGCTCCTCTATTCGCTTTCACGTATCGGCAGGCGGGTTATAGTTTCTTTTCCAAATTTCAGTCACTATTCGATTCGACTGCAACTGCTTTTCAAAGGACATGCCCCAAAAAATGATCAACTGCCGTACTCATGGTACGATACACCCAACATCAGAGTCATCACCCTCTCTGACTTCAAAAAATTTGCCAATGACGTCGGCTACACAATAGTCAAAGAGATTGCCATTAACACCAACAGTGCTAATAGTGCGGGAAATATTGTTCAGTATTGTCCGAATCTCAGAGCTACCTACGGTATATTTGTTATCGAGAAAACACATTAAACAGATATTTCCTCTAATTTCTCATATTCACACAACCCATTTTTTCATTTATCATGGCAATTCAAACAAAAATAGCCCCTGTAACTGACTCACTTTCAGCACTCTGTGATCACATACAGCTTTCCAGCAGTTGCAAACACGATAAAGTTCCTGCTGTTGTCAAGCGACTGCTCTCCTCATGGCAGGCAAAAGAGTGTTACGAGCACATCAGTCCTGTTTCGATTCCTTCTCATCAACAGGTTATCGATATCGTCAATCAGGCGCGTCGCATTCTCTTTCCCGGGTACTTTACCAGGACCAAACTGCACGCCTCCAATCTTGAATATTATGTCGGCAAGGAAACAACCGATCTCTATGAGAAGCTCTCAGAAGAGATTACTATGGCCATTCGCCATGACTGCAGACGACACGGACAACCCTGTACAGCCTGCGAACAGCAGAGCCACCAGATAGCTCTTGCCTTTATTGAAAGCCTGCCGGAAGTCGCTTCAATTCTCGCCAGCGATATCCGCTCTACTCTTGCGGGAGATCCGGCAACTGACAACCCCGATGAAATCATCTTCAGTTATCCCGGACTGCTTGCCACCTCTGTATTCCGACTTGCCCATGTGCTATACACCATGAAGGTACCCATTATCCCCAGGATCATGACCGAATATGCTCACAGCCTCACAGGCATAGATATTCATCCCGGGGCAACTATCGGCCCCGGACTTTTTATTGATCATGGAACAGGCGTGGTAATAGGTGAGACGACTCTTATCGGCCGAAACGTAAGAATCTACCAGGGTGTTACCCTTGGGGCTCTCTCTCTGCCTCGTGATGCCGGTGAAAAATTGCGTAATAAGAAACGTCATCCGACTATTGAGGACGATGTTATTATTTACTCCAACACCACTATTCTTGGTGGCGATACTGTTATCGGCGCAGGCTCTGTTATCGGCGGTAATATCTGGCTTACAGAAAGTGTCGAAGCCGGCACTAAAGTCCTGCTGAAACGACCGGAATTGATTTATTCGCACTCCAAATAGTTTTTGTTTTTCCTTTAACTTACGAGGTGTACACTATGGCTCGCAATCTGACTGAAACGATCGGTAACACTCCGCTCCTGTATCTGAACAATTTTGCGGCAGGTTGTGGTGCCACCCTGTATGGAAAGCAGGAATCACGCAACCCGCTGGGAAGTGTCAAATGCCGCATTGCTGTATCGATGATCGAAACTGCTGAAAAAGATGGGTCTATTACAGCAGGCACAACGGTAATTGAGCCAACCAGCGGCAACACCGGCCTGGGCCTGGCCTTTGTCTGCGCCGCCAAAAAAATCCCCCTGATTCTTACGATGCCTGAATCGATGAGCATCGAACGTCGTAAATTACTCAAACATCTGGGGGCGGAACTGGTACTCACTCCGGCCGCTAAAGGCATGAAAGGCGCCATAGAAGCAGCCCACGAGCTGATAGCTAAAACCCCCAATTCCTTTATGCCCGACCAGTTTTCCAACCCTGCCAATCCGGCAATTCATCGTCGCACCACAGCTGAAGAGATATGGCGCGACACAGAAGGGAAAATTGATATCTTCGTAGCGGGTGTCGGTACAGGCGGCACGATAACCGGTTGCTCCGAAGTCTTGAAAAAATATAATCCAGCTATGAAGGTCGTGGCAGTAGAGCCTGAAGACTCACCGGTTCTATCGGGCGGGAATCCAGGCCCGCATAAGATCCAGGGCATAGGTGCGGGCTTTGTTCCTGCAATCCTTAACCGTGACATCATCGATGAAATACAAACCGTCGGTAATGATGTTTCATTCGAAACGGCCAGAGAACTTGCCAGGTCAGAGGGGATTCTCTGCGGCATCTCCTGCGGCGCTGCAGCACATGTCGCACGGGAGATTGCCAGACTACCTGAAAATAGTGGCAAGAATATCGTAGTAATCCTGCCTGACACAGGAGAAAGGTACCTCAGCACCCCGTTGCTGCAGGAATAACCATTCATTCCCTGTCAGGTCTAAAATGCATGGATTATTCTCCTTTTGATGCAATCCATGCATTTCAGACAGACTGACAAGAATAGAATTATTAGCATTACAGAACACTCAATTACGCTAGCAATTTCAGTCTGATCGTATTAAGCTATGCAGCCAAATACGCTGGAGCCTTACAACTTTTGCGATCCATCTTCTGCGAGGTCTACACCATCGAAACACGACATCTGAAAATATTCACAGCCGTTTATAAAAGCCGGAGTTTTACCAAGGCAGCTGAAATACTACATACCAGCCAGCCTACGGTCAGTGAACACATCCGTAATCTTGAACTGCGGCTTGACTGTAAGCTGTTCGACCGCCTCGGTCGTTCCATCATGCCCACACGGGAAGCTGAGATTCTCTACCCAAGAGCTCTGGCCATCCTGGAAGATTTGAAAAAGCTTGAAGACGAACTCGCCATGGCCGGCCAGACCGTAGCAGGCGAGTTAATTATTGGAGCAAGTACAATCCCCGGAGCGTACATCCTGCCTGCAATTGCCTCATCGTTTAAGGGCAGATATCCCGGTATCTCTTTTGAGATACGTATAGACGACTCCGCTAAAGTAGTTGAATCCATTTTGAGCAACGATCTCTTTTTCGGAATTGTCGGCGCTAAAATTCCCGCCAGAAAAATCAAGTACGAACCCTTTGTCGAGGATGAACTCATTCTGGTCTGCTCGGGAAGCAATACACTTCCAAACACTATCGCTCCTGAACGTCTGCTTGAGCTGCCCTTTATCTTCCGGGAAAATGGTTCCGGTACCAGAAAAAATATTGAAGAATTCATGAGCCAGAAAGATATTGCAATCGATAAACTTAATATCGTTGCAGTTCTAGGCTCCAGTACCGCTGTTAAGGAAGCAGTCAAAACTGATCTTGGCGTCTCAATCCTCTCGCGTTATGCTCTACAGGATGAACTACTTTCCGGCAGCCTGCGTGAAGTGACCATTCATGGCATGACAATGAGCAGGATGCTGTATATTGCCACCGCCACGAAACGTACTCTGCCTCATCATTACCAGGTTTTTCTGAATTCTATTATTCAGCACGAGCAGGATTAATGAATTTTCTTTTCTCTGCTGCCGGCAGCTTAGTCTCCCGGCGACAGAGTGACCTTCCACCTCCCACCTCCTGAAAAGTACCCTTCAGGTATAGCCTCAAACGTTGCATTCCTGACGTATACGTGCCATAATCCAGTTATTCAGAACATTTCACATCGAACACCTAAAACATAACACAATCGAGACATTACGAATGAAGGAAGATGGACTATATCTGCAGCTTATCAGTATCCATGGATTAATTCGCAGCAACTCCCTCGAACTTGGCCGGGATGCTGACACAGGCGGACAGACCAAATATGTCGTCGAGTTGGCAAAGGCTCTTGCACAACATAAAGATGTTGCCCGGGTGGACCTTGTAACACGTAGTATTAACGACACGAAACTGTCAGAAGATTATAGTGTTGCCATTGAAAATATTTCTGAACGTGCCAGAATAGTACGGATCCAGTGCGGGGGACGTAAATATCTCCGCAAGGAACTTCTTTGGCCGCATCTTGAAGAATTTATCGATAAAACCATCAAATTCATAACCAGCCAAGGCAGACAACCTGATATTTTTCACGGACATTATGCTGATGCCGGCTATGTTGCGATGCAACTCGCTGCCGCTTTCGATACCCCGTTCTTTTTCACCGGTCACTCCATGGGGAAAAACAAGCTCTCCAAGCTCCTTGCCGACGGGATGAAGGAGACAGAAATTGAACGGCAATATAAAATCAGCACCCGCATTGAAACCGAAGAAGCGATCATCGAAGCAGCCGATATGATTATAACTTCGACCCAGCAGGAAATTGATAAACAATACGGCCTGTACCCCAATGGCTCAAAAGGCTCATACTCTGTAATCCCTCCCGGTATCGACCTCGATGCCTTCTACCCATATTACGATTCACAGATAGACACAGACCTCTTAAGCGAAGAAGCCAAACAGACCAAAGTTACGTTGAGAAACGAGTTACACAGATTCTGGACCCAGCCCGATAAACCGTTCATACTCGCATTATGTCGTCCGGATCACCGCAAAAACATCACAGGCCTGATAGAGGCATACGGCACAGACAAGGCCCTGCAGGCTCTCGCGAATCTGGCTATATTCGCAGGGATCCGACAGGATATAAATGCCATGGAAGAAAACGAAAAAGCAGTATTGACAGATATGCTGCTGCAAATGGATCGTTATGATTTATATGGCAAACTTGCCATTCCTAAAAAGCATAATTTTGCTACAGAGGTACCGGCTCTTTACCGAATGTGCGCGCAAAGCCATGGTGTCTTCGTAAACCCTGCTCTGGTTGAGCCTTTCGGATTGACCCTAATAGAAGCATCCGCCTGTGGCTTGCCCATTGTCGCCACAAACGATGGCGGACCAGTAGATATCGTCAAAAACTGTAAAAGTGGAATGATTGTCGATGTCAGCTCAACACCTGAAATCATTGATGCCATAAAAAGAATACTTATCGACTCCGACCTCTGGGATACATTTTCCAATAACGGTATCAACGGTGTTCGTAAGCATTACAGCTGGTCAGCCCATTGTGCCGCAACTGTAGATGCCTACCAACG
>JBFHGS010000242.1:0-7614 GCA_041582995.1 Desulfopila sp.
CAGTGAGCGCATCCTGTTCGTAGATGACGAGGAAACACTGGCGGATATGGCAGGTGAAATGCTCAAAAAGTTGGGCTATAGAGTAGAAATTTTGACCAGCAGTGTGAAGGCAAGAGAGTTGCTTGAAGCAAATCCTGATGGCTATGATCTGATTATTACCGATCAGACCATGCCGACGTTTTCCGGACTTGATCTCGCTCGCATTCTCATGGCGCTCAGGCCGAAATTGCCCATCATACTTTATACCGGCTATTCTGCGGCTATAAGTGAGGAGGAGGCTAGAGACATCGGGATTCGAAAAGTACTCATGAAACCGCTGAGTATGACACTGCTTTCACAGGCTGTGCGTCAAGTGCTTGATGGGAGCGGTGATAACATCTCTTAAAAGAAAACTGCTGTTCTGGTAGAATTCCGCACATTTTCCATCCAGGTCTTGCCCGGTTTATATTCATACTTATTGTACATTGCGCTTAAGTAATATTAGGGAAAGTCCAGATGATTGCAGTTAAATCATGGTCAACTCAGCCGAGCTGTTGCAGCAATGGCTGTTTTTAGACGATTTCACATGACAAGTTGTTGACCTCCTGCTAAGGTCACCATCCTGAAGGTTTTGGAAAGTATATAATGATGAATAATTTGAGAGTTAGATAGGGATTATGAAGAATATGTATCGAAGGATGGCTCCTGTTCTGGTCGTTTTTGTTGCGCTTTTTCTTGCCGGTGGAAGTCTGTTGACATCTACTGCAGATGCCCGCTCAAAGATAGGTGGAAAATCATTCCAGTCCACTCCATACAAAGCGCCAACTCCTAAAGCTGCACCTGCAACCACTGCTACTAAGAGCGGCGGGTTTGGCAGGGGACTTGCCGGAGGGCTCCTGGGTGGCGCTATCGGTGGTATGCTTTTTGGGTCAATGTTTGGTGCTGGTGGTAGCGGTATGGGGTTATTGCCGATTCTGCTTTTAGCAGGTGTCGGTTTCTTTTTGTATAAAAAAATGACCAGAGCAACTCAACCCGGTCACTCTCCTACTGGAAATTTCAGCAGTTTCCCTGGGCAGACAGGCGGGTTTGGGCAGCCGATGACTGGTGGCGCAACTGCAGGAACGCCTCCACCTCCTCCAGGTTCTGCTATGGCGGTTGAACATGGCATAGAACAGATACGCAGCAATGATCCCGGCTTTGATCCTAATTACTTTAAGGAAATTGCTTCAGATGTGTTTTTTCAGATTCAGGCAGGATGGATGCGCAGGGACCTGGATTCCTATCGTCACCTGCTCGGTGAAGAACTGGCGGCAGAATATGCAGAACATTTTGCTGAAATGCGGGAGCAGGGAATTATTAACAAACTCGAATCTATCGCTGTTCGTAGAGTTGAAATCAGCGATGCGGGCAGTACCGGCACTGAGGATTACATAACTGTTCTCTTCACTGCTAATCTCCTTGATTATACTGTAAATGATACAACAGGTGATCTTGTTGAAGGTAGCATGACAGAACCTGTTAAATTTGCAGAAGAGTGGACATGGGCCCGTCCACTCAGAACAGAAAATTGGAAACTCGAGGGCATTAAGCTCGCGAATCAATAAAATGACCGGTAAACGAGCAATACCCGATGATGGTATTGCCGCCGGTAGATATTGTAACATTAGGTGATATTGTGGATTTAAGTCAATTTCGCAGGGAGTATCTTAAAAGCGGCTTGACACGAGCCGATTTAAACCCTGATCCTCAGCAGCAGTTCAGCTTGTGGTTTGAGCAGGCAAGAAAGACTAATGTTGCCGATCCGACAGCTATGGTTCTGGCAACAGTAGGTGCTAACGGACAGCCAAGCCAGCGTACAGTGCTGCTTAAGTATTATGACGAGAAAGGCTATGTGTTCTTCACCAATTTTGAAAGCCGAAAGGCGAGAGAAATTGCGGAAAACCAAAGGGTGAGTCTGCTGTTTGTGTGGCTTGAGCTTGAGCGGCAGGTGCAGATCAACGGCGTGGCGGAGCGAATTTCAGCGGCTGAGTCAGCTAAATATTTCATGACCCGTCCCAAAGAGAGCCAGATTGCAGCCTGGGTATCCAGTCAGAGCCATACTCTTTCTTCAAGACAGATCTTATTGCAGAAGTTTCAGGAGATGAAAACCAAAATAGGTGAAGGTAAAGTGCCATTGCCTTCATTCTGGGGAGGGTTTCGGGTTACACCGGCGGAAATAGAATTCTGGCAGGGGCGTAAGAGCCGTCTGCACGATAGGTTTCTTTACACCCGTTCAGAGGAGTCAGATTCCGGCTGGGGTATTGAACGACTCGCTCCCTGAGTTTACCTTGGTGTTCTATCGCATAGAGAGTCTGCTGTATATAAGGTCATGTCTTCCGGCATGACCTTATGCCGTTTAACTGCTTTTCTATCCTTTAATAACTGCGAGGGGTCTGAGCGAAGTTACAGGTACGATAAGGTCAGACTGCCGCGAGATAACCTCTTCGATATCCTTATACGCTCCAGCCGCTTCCTCGAGATCTCTTTGCGAGCGAAGGGCATGGATAATATTCTGTCGTTCGAGTAACCTCATTTCCGTTTTGAGGTCGAGTTGCCGTTGGGCCTGTTTTCTGCCAAGCTTTCTGCCTGCTCCGTGTGAGCAGGAACTGAAACTGTCGGTATTGCCTTTTCCTTTCACGATATAACTTGTTGAGCCCTGTGACCCCGGGATAATTCCTATCTCGTTTTTACCGGCCCTGGTAGCGCCTTTGCGATGTACCATGACATCTTTTCCGAAGTGATGTTCCAGTGCTGCATAATTGTGAGCGACGTTTATCATTTCAGAGAAACTGACAGGAGCACAATATTGTTGTACAACGTCAATAATACGTTTCATCATCAGGGCTCTGTTGGCCAGAGCAAAGTCCACGCAGTACTGCATTTCGGCAAGATAGAGACGGCCTTCGGGTGAGTCTGTCGGTAAAAAAGCAAGTTGCCAGCCAGGCGGCACCGAGGCTTCTTGTCGAGAGTTAAACTGTATGGCAAGTTTATTGTAATGGTTGGCGACCTTGTAACCGATATTTCTGCTGCCGGAATGAATCATCAACCAGATATACCCTTCATCATCCTGCTGAATTTCGATGAAATGATTGCCCCCGCCAAGGGTGCCGACCTGACATCGGCCGCTTGAATATTCTTGTGATACTATCGGCAGGTCACGAAGAGAAAATCCATTTGGCGGATTTGGCATATGCGCAGGTGATTGGGCTGATCTGTGATGTTTGAAGCCGAGCGGAACCTCCTGGCGGACACCTGCCAAGATTCTGGTCAGCGTCTTTCTCTCCACCTTGCGTAGTGAGGTTTGTACGGCGCACATTCCACAACCGATATCAACTCCAACTGCGTTGGGAATTACAATGCCTTCTGTTGCTGCGACTCCGCCAATGGGCATGCCGTAGCCGATATGGGCATCGGGCATGACAGCAACATGGGCATGAATACCCGGCAGATTCGCAAGATTTTTCGCCTGTTGCAGTGTATCCGCATCTATATCCGGCAACCAGAGTTTAATTGGCTTTGCTTCTGTGGTTATTATTTTTTCCATAATGATATATTAACACATTCTGATAACCATTAAAGCTCAGCTGGTATGTGAGGCGACAGGTGGTAAGGAGTCTACGACCGCCGCGGCTCTCTAATTATTCTGCAAACTCAGACAACTACTTATTCTGCTTTGACAGCTATGTTACAGGGAAATCCGGGCAGGCGGGTTGAGCTGCCTATCCAGTTGTTTATCGTACACCAAAACCTGAGTTCTAAAAAAGCTAATTTGTGTTGATTTAAATAGCAGAAAAGGGTCAGCAGAGCCGTTTATCTCAGTTGAGTATTGGTGTAGAACTGTTATTCATGACGGGAAATTGCGGCTAGTGTGTCTGTTAAGATGACAGAAAGTTTCTGGGCTTCTTCCAGCATTACCGTCTCATCTTTTTGGGTGACCGCTGAAAAATAGGCTTTGCAGGTGCGCAGCTGTGATGCGGACCAGTCTGCAGTGAAACCGCCGGATCCGGCTGCGCTCACAGGTTCGGGAAGGTTGGTTGTGTAATCGCGACGGCCGTGTGCCCAGTTGATTGTGTGTTGATAAAAAAGCAGGGCTCGGTTGATGAGAATGAGCAGCAGACTGATATTGGTAGCCGGCCCAATCTTTATCTGTTCACCACCAAGGTCAATACCAAGGATATTTTTACCGGAACTGAGCTTCTTACCACCAGCCAGAGCTCCGAAGGCTCCGGCCGCTCCACCTATGCCGGTGAAGATGCCAAAAGAAAGACCTGCCGTAAGTAAATCAAGCTTAGCGCCGACGAGTGCTCCGCCGAGTGCGCCAGCGAGAGCTACCTGCTTCTTACTGAGGCCCAATAAGTGCCATGTCTTCTCGCTAAAGAGATCCTCATGCAGAATGGAATGCGGTGGTAGGGTATATTTGAAGATGTTGTGTTTAAAGAGGGCACGTATCTGCTCGTGGGCCAGACGTTCTTTTTCCTCAATTGTTTTTTGATAACTCAGGGCAAGACGTTGTTGAACTTCGGTAGAGTCCTTTTCATTCTGGATTGAAGCACTGACAGAATATTGCAGACATTCTGTCAGCAATGTCTGCAGGATATCGACGGTGGCACTGTTTCTGGCTGCCCAGTCTTCCTTGAATGCCTTCACAACCTTATTCAATGTGGGTTGCCAATCCTGATCAATTGACTTTAAGGCTTCAAGTAGCAGGATTCTCTCAGCATATGTTGCTCGGTGCGCATTGAAAACTCTGTTCGCGTTAAAGTTTTTGCGGAACTCATTTTTCCAGCTTTCAAGCTGGCCGAAATCGTCATCCTTGCAGTTGATAATAGCCATGCGTGGCCGTCCGGTGAGGCGAAGAATTTCCATTTCAGCCCGATCGACATTACGAACCGGACGAGAGCCGTCAACTACATAAATAATTCCGGCACCACGCTCAACAGGCAGCAGTAATTCAACATCATCGTGAAGCTCTTCGACATCTTTGAATTTCTGCCTGAACTCGGCAACACTGTCGTTGCTTGTTTCCGCAATCTTCCGCATCTCCGCGAGGACCCGGGAAGGGTTTTGAAAACCTGGTGTATCTGTAAAGCGCAGAATTTCCCGGCCATCAATGATCACAGGAAAGGTGCGGCATTCGGTTGTTTCGCCTGGGGTGGCGCTGATACGAACGGAATCGTCTTCGGCAAGTGTGGAAAGTACTGAAGATTTACCTTCGTTGGGATGTCCGATGATTGCTATTTCAGGAGTTGCTATCGGGACCGATTTCATTCGCTTTCCTCTTCAATCAAAACGTCCAGTTCCAGATAGGGGTCGCCAAGACTTTCCATTTTCTGCCGCCAGATTGCAAAAAGAGCCTCATCCTGTACCGGAGTGAGGGGAGATGTCGGTGATGGTTTACCGATTAAGAGCAGGGTGAACGGCAGATTTTTGCCTACTTTTGCTCGCAGTTCCTTTAAGAATATCTGAAAGCTGACCAGTGGTGGCATCCATGCTTCCATGAGGATGACGATGCCGGCAGATTTTTGCCAGCTTTCTTCGGCGAGTTTTTCAAGCAACTGCTGGTCTGACTCATAATCGACCATAAATCTCAGGCTGTTGTGTATATTCAGTCCACGTCGACTGAGATAACCGGCAAGCAGGCTGTTGTCGCATTGATCGCAGATTTCATCAGGCAGCAGAAGATGAACAGGATTACTTCTTTCCTGTAATTCAGTTTCCGTAAATTCTTCAGTCAGATCTTTTGGCTGCGTGATAGCCTGCTCGGTGGGCTCAGGTCGTGCCTGGGTTGATACAACGGGAGTCAGCATCCTCCTCGTAATCTGCCTGATGGGTGGTGTATCGAAACGCAGGCTCTTTGCACTCCTGTATTCTTTATAGATGCCAAAACAGTAGAGTAATAAACGAAAAAAAAGCCCATATGCTATGAGGGAAAGTAATAAAAACGGCCACCATGAGATGAGGTCGGGAGTCTGTAGATGGGCTATACCTTCTTTGAGAATAATCCGGCTTCCCTCAACTTCGGCAAGTGTAGGGTAAGCTGTACCCGCAGCGAACAACCACGACCAGGGAAGAGCCATCCAGCTGACAAAGGTGTGTAGCGACTGGCTGGAGAACTGCAGAGTTGACTGCCAGCCGAAGGCTATGTCACTCACTGTCACTTTAAGAAATGTCGCTCCTAGAAGACCGACATTGAAACCTATCGCGAGTATCTGGATAAGTTGGAAAAGAGGCCAGAGGAGCAGGCTACCGTATGTGGCATTGGTTGCCTTTATCTGACCAAGGGTGGCGTTTACGCCAAGACGCTGCTCAGCAGAAAGATTCTTATGTGTCTGACGTAGCAAATAGCTGGATATTTTTTTTGTCAGAACGGCCATGACGCGGGCGGAGAGGGTTGGCGGAAGTGATTTCAATCCTAGTCGTAGCGCCCCGCCGCGTAAAAGTATGATGAGTGTAAACACTACTTGAGTAAACACAAAAAGAACGAGAAAATGTAAAACATTAACGGGTGTTGTTCCGGCGTAGGTGAAAAAAAATAACCCTGCTGAACCACCGCTGATGAGGCCGAAAATGATAAGGACAAGACGCAGAAGAGCATGTGCTTCCCGGGCAATGGTTCCGGGGAGCGTATTTGGCTCGGGATGTTCCTCTCTTCTCGCCTGAAGCCATAATTGCATCAGTGCTGAAGGGACAACTGGTATATCTTGTCTCTGTAACTCGAAATGCTGCAGAAATATCTGTCTGTCACGCGAGTGGAGGACTGAACCTTTGTGGTTGGAGTCCTGCCGGAGAAAAAATTCGAGATCTATAATGTCCTGATATTGCCAATTTCTTTTCATGAGCCCACTATACCAGAAGCTGGGCTTCCTTTCCGCAGTTATTCATCTGAATTAGAGCTGATTTCCCTTATTGGGCTATTGCTTCTGCAGTTTTGGTTATCTGTGGTTGTATACGTGGCGCGGCAACCAGATCCGGTAATGTTGTGTGAAAATCATATTCCACTGACGAGCAGAGAGGTTTTGCTGGAAGCAGAATATTGTTATCATTCTGGAGAACACCTGAGAATATCTGAGATAAAGGGATTCTTTTTTCAATATCCCTGAGTTCCTGTTGGCAGAGAGTGTAGCCTGAGAGTTCACTACTGATAACCGGATGAGTAGACGTTAACTCAAACGGTGGATTCGTTCCATTGATAGCGCATATAAGCACTACCAGCATTTGAGCATTTTGAAGCGGGACTGTTGCTAACATATGGTCGCTCCATTCAGAGTGAGGTGCATGTAGATAACCTGTTGTTGAGGGTGTAAAACGTGTTAGGCTTGGTAGGAAATGATAACAGATTTTTGGAATAACAGTCAAATGGGAGATGCCACTTATGTCATTTAAGGCTTCTATAGAACTGGGGGATAGCGGATTGCTACGCTGCCGTTTAATCAACCTGATAGTATCGGTTAGCGGTCTGTATATAATGATTGGATTTGAATATAATTTTATTGATTTCGAAGGCGAATAATGGGCACTGAGTGGCAGGTAACATTCTGGTATCTGGTAGTGTTCATGACAGTTGTGTTACTGGCCAAGATCGTCAGTATTGTGGTC
>JBFHGS010000243.1:0-7601 GCA_041582995.1 Desulfopila sp.
AGATTTAAGACGTAATACATCAAAGGGTTATGTACCCCGTAAGTCGTTACCTTCATTTAAGTATAGCAGTCACTGCCATTCCTGTTTACAGATGTAGATAGAACTATCAGTCTACTTACACTTTTTTTCCGGCAGGTACGGCATGACATATCACATTCGCCATAACAGCGTCTCTCCATTTGTGCTGTTATTTGCAATTTTTTTTTCGTGTATTGCCACCAGTGCACAACCAGACTATTCTTTTGCAGCTGATGCACTGCCTCCGGTTTCACTTGAACAGACCACAATCGACTGCCTCAACAACCGAGATTGGGAATGCGCCCTTGAGGATCTCATCCCACTCTACTACGAACAGGGTAGCGACTCAAACCTTCACTATTACATTGCCTATTCCTACCAGCAACTCTCCCGGACAGAACAGAATCGAAACGAGTTGCAAAGCGCTGTTGATTTTCTGGAACAGGCGGTAGATTTTCTTGATTCCGATGCGACGCTTTTCGCGGATCTCGGTCATCTGTATTTTCAACTCTCATATTACGAACAAGCGAAACAATCCTTCTTAAACGCTCTGCTCCTTGATGAAAGCAACCCTTTCTACTTGGAGATACTAGGTCAACTCAGCTACCTGACAGGTGCAAACGCAGAGGCATCCTCGTACTGGAGCCAGGCTCTGGAACTCAAACCGGACAATGCTGAACTCCGCCAACGGTTACAGCAACTCCAACAGCAGGAAGTTGCGGAAAACCAGGGGACCACCGAAATGAGTCATCTCTTTCGACTCACTTTTGATAAAGGTATGGACAGGCAGATCTATAATGAAGTGTGGAAAATGCTTGAAGATACCTGGTACGATCTGGGTGTACAACTTGATCTTTATCCTAAACGGCAGATCCCGGTGCTGCTGCTCACAGGAGAAAAATTCAGTTCACTGACTGATGCACCAACGTGGGCCGGCGGGGTGTATGAAGGGCAGATTAAAATACCTGTAGCTGATTTTGATACGGAAAAACTGCGGGAAGTCATTGCCCATGAGTATCTGCATGCGCTCATCTATGACACCATGGCTAACCGATGCCCCTGGTGGCTGAACGAAGGCTTAGCTCAATACTTTTCCATCAATGAACAGCAAAAAGACGAAATAGTTGCCGCTGCCAAGCCGCTTCTTCAACACAACCAGAGCATCAACCTTAAGCTATTACCCGGTACCATTGCAAA
This sequence comes from Desulfopila sp., assembly GCA_041582995.1. GTDB lineage: Bacteria > Desulfobacterota > Desulfobulbia > Desulfobulbales > Desulfocapsaceae > Desulfopila. The sequence continues at coordinate 1,216 of JBFHGS010000243.1, forward strand.
GCCAGAACATGCCAGAGCAGCCTATACGCTGTCCCTCTCAGCTACAGATTTTCTTATCCGGCGATTTTCTATAATCAGCGTTCGGGCGATCCTCTTCAACATGGGTCAGGGTATGTCGTTTGCAGAATCGTTACAGCAGAATACCGGATATTCGTTTACTGAGTTCAGTTCATTGTGGAACGCCAGCCCGTGATCGCTGTCGCTCTCTTCTGGTCTTATACTGCAGAAGCAATAAGGCGGTTGCACCATACAGTCCGGTCAGCAGGCACAGTTGACTGACCTGCGGAAGAATCTGATGAAAATCCGCCCCCATCTGATTAAGCAAAACAAAAGCCTGAATCGCAGGAGCAACCGGAATGAACTGCATCACTGCAACGATTGGCGCAGGAATTGCTGTAACCGGCCAGATAAAGCCACAGGAAAAGACCAGCGGCATGGAGGTAAGCAGGATAATTAAGGTGGCGAGTTCCCGTCGTGGCAGCAACCCTCCCAGTGTTATGCCAAGAAACGTTGCTGACAGCAGAAAGGGGAGATGAACCAGAGCCAGCTCACCTATGTCAGCCAACCGGGGAATATCATAAATGACAAAGGCCGGGCCGTAGTAGTACATCGACAGCAAGGTATATATTGTGAAAAAAATCGATGACCTCACCAACAGCAGAACAACAGGGGGGTAGTCACACCAGTACATTTTCTCGCCAGCTCGAATCTGTTCGTTCTGCCTGCCACCAAGAATTCCCGCCCCCATAATCAGAGTCTGATGCAGGATAAGCACAAACACCGCAGGAATGACATAGTTCACATAGCCACCAGCCTCATTGAACATAGAATGCAGTTCCAGTGAAACGGCAGTATACTGCTCCCTTGCAAGATCCATAGCCTGACCGGACATCAGCAACCGACTGACTTTCACCTCCGCTGCAAGTGTTCCGCCTGCCGAGGCCATACCCTCCAGCACCGTACTGAAAACCAGAAAATAACTGGCATCTCCTGCATAAGCCAGAGTCGGCCTGCTGCCCTGAAGCAAATCCCGGTAAAAGTGTTCTGGAATAACCAGTATTCCCGCCAGCTTTTCGGTTACCATCCGCTCCTTAGCCTCTGCCAGTGAGTAGGCTTGAGTGACTATGCTTACCTGCGGCGTGGCATCAACCATTCGAACTAAACGACGTGAGAGTTGGCTGTCATCGAGATTAACAACCACAACCTGCTGTTCTCGTGGCACCTGCGCTGCATATGGCAACGGATAGAGAAAACTGTAGAACAGCACTCCGCCGAAAACTGTGAGTACAAGTGCAGGATTTGTAAAGATTGAACGGAGTTCCTGCCAGATAAGTCTGCGTATTTTCATGCGGCAGCCTCTATTTCTCTCGGCTTGCTGCTGTTTTTTACAGCTAAGAGCACTACCAGTATTGCCGGTACTATAAAAAGTGCAAGGTTTCGCAGTTGCGGCAGAGACAGCGCCACCGCTGCACCATAATTCATCTGAGCGATCTGGATATCCATATAATGACTAACGGGCAACAGCCCGCGCCAGATTCTTGCAGGTAAAGTCATATCGGTGGCAGGGAAAGTTACACCCATAAAAGCCAGTCCCGGTGCAGAATAGGCCGCAGCCATACCAAGACCGCGAGCAGCATCGCGTGTCAGGAAAAAGAGCAGCGCCCCAACAGCCTGGCAACCACACACGGTAAGCAACTGACTGAATACCAGAAAACTGAAATTGCCATGCATCGGCCAACCGGCATACACATACATACCAATCAAAAAAACAATACCATGCAGCCAGAACAACAAGGTATAGGGAACCATTTTGTTCAACAATGCGCGTATGGGGCTGGAGCCAAGCCACAGGCCAAGCCCGCCACGGCGCAGTTCCGCAGCTAAACAAAGAACCGTGGTCACCACTACCAGAATTTGCCAGATCGCCGGAATGATTGCAGATACAAGAAATTGTGCATAATTCCGGCTGATATTATAGAGAGAGGTCATCTGGCTGCCAACCGGCACTGCGGCGGCCATCGCCTGGCCAATCACCGGAGTACTCGAACTAAGGCTCTTCAACGTGTCGATCGTGGCTGCCGAGGTACCATGCGCCTCAAGAATCGCGCCTTTTACCAGTTTACCGATAAGCAGGAACTGACTGTTGTAAAATGCCTCTATCTGGGGAGGATGTCCGAGCATCGCATCTTTTTCCATATCGGGACTGATAATTACCAACCCATAAATCTCACCACCTCGCATGGCTGCCGTTCCTTCCGATGGACTGGAATACATTTGCCGCACTTCCAGCGTCGGGCTGGCTTCATAGTAGCGAATCATTGAGCGGGACAATTGACTCTGATCAAGATCGACCACACCAATAGGCAGATCTCGCGTCAATCCCTGCGAAAATATCGCATAAATCAGCAAAAAAAGAATCGGCGGCAACCAGCTGACAAGCGACAACAACCAGGGGTCTCGAACCAGCAGCAGCCATTCAGAAGCGCGCACCGTTTTTTTGGTCACAGCAGCCATCATTCAGTAATAAGTACGCTCATGCCAACCCGAAGACCTTCAATCGGCAAAACCGGTCGCGCTTCAATTTCAAAGGTACGCATATCAAAACCCTTGCTGGTGTTGGTAGCCCGCCATGTGGCAAAGTCCCCCATTACCGACACGTGGTCAACCCGCAGAGTGTACGTCGTATCTCCCAGAGCTGGAATTGTGACCTTAAACTCCTGCCCTTTGTTGAACCGGCTCAGCATATCCTCCCGTATGTGAAAGACCGCCCAGCTATCGTTCATGTCGACAATGGTCACAACAGGGAAACCCTGTGGCGCAAGCTCTCCACTCTGCAACAGCAACTGAGACACTTCACCATTATGCCAGCTCTCAATTCTGGTATCATCCGCATAGGCTTCAACCTCGGCAACTGCACCTGCTGCCATTTTTGCCTTACCGACAGCAGCTTTTTTCGTCTCTTCCCGTGCTCCTTCCTCGGTCATCCGGTAGAGTTGCAGCGCTGCATTTTCTGTATACCTGGCTGCCTGCAACTGGGTATAGACCTCGTCTCGTTTCTGTTCAGGAACGACGCCGCTATTATAAAGATTTTCAATACGTTTATACGTTTTCTCGAGCAACAGGACTGCGGCACCGGCCTGCTGCCATTTATCCCGGGCTGCGGTTATCTCCTGACTCCTTGCACCTTTTTCAGCCTGTTCAACCATAGCATCCGCCGCATCCTGTCCGGCTTTTGCCTGGGTTAATTTGGCCTCAATTTCCGGGCTGAAGATAGTAAATATCAGTTGGCCCTTCTGTACAGAATCTCCTTTTTTCACCAGAATTTCTGCAACCCGTCCCGGAACCTTGGAGGAAATGTTGTATTGCTGAGCCTCAATCTGTCCCTGCAGGACTGTCGGCACCGGCTGATACGCCAACCAGAAACTGTAACAGAGCCAGCCGGTAACAGCCGCCGCAACCATAAACAGAATAAACGTTTTTATAACACGCATAACAAATCCTTTACTGATCACTCGTTTGATAAGTAGTAAATGCATCCAGGCTACCGCTTATAGCAAGCAGTCTGGCAAGTCTGGTGACATAGGTGTAGGCCGCATACGAGCGCTGACTTTTAACCCCTGCCACATAGAGCCGGGAGTCAATCACATCAAGCGATGTGGCAAGTCCCTGATTAAAAGCCTTCTCACGAAGATCGACTGTTTTTTCGGCGAGCCTGAGGCTTGAAGCCAGCCCATCATGCTCGGCAATAGCCTGTTCCGCCTCGCGATAGGTTTTCTCTACAAGTAGTGCAAGATCTTCTCTTGCCTGACGACGCAGCATCTCGACCTTTCTCTCCAGACTCCTGGCTGCCTGCAACTTGCCACCTCTTCCGGAACGGTCCAGCAGATGCACACTCACAGTAAGACCGACAAACCAGTCGGGAGTTAACTCCATCGCCAGACTATCGTCCTCATAAAGGCTGTAGTGGCCAAGCAGTGCAACCTCCGGATAATATTTTCCTTTCTCAACCCGGCCAAGCCCCGCCGCCATTTCCTGCTTTGCATCAAGAACTGCAAGTCCGGGATAACTTGCAAGAGTCTCATCAATAAACGTATCCACGGCCGGTAAGCGGCGGGAGATAAAGAGTGGGCTTGTCGGCTCGGCAGCACCATTTTCCTGCAGCATACTCTGCAGAGCAGTCTCGGCAATATGGAGATCTTTCACAGATTTTTCACGATCGACCTTTGCTCTGTCATACGACGCTTCTGCCTGCAGTCGTTCCACTTCAGCGATCTGACCGTTTTCAACCATGAGCCGGGAATGGTCAAGATGAAGATGCAGACTTTCTTCAACCTCCAGTCGGGTATCAACAATCTGCCTTGCTAACGCTACACCAAAATATCGTTTACAGAGTTCCTCAAAAAGATCACTGCGTTTAAGATTACGCTGCTGCCTGGCTTCGGCGACAGCAGCGGCAGCGATATCCTGCGCTGCAGTAATCCTGCCACCGGTATAGAGTGGCCATAAGACGTTGAGGGAACCCGTTAACACATCTCGTTCGCTGATTGTCGAAGTGAGGCTGCCAGCAAGACTGTCAAGCGACAATCCCATACTTTGAGCCAGACTACTCAGAATCTGTTTAACCTGGGTTCCACCTGACATACTATCCAGTATATCTTCAGCTCCCAGTTCAACGTCATCATCAAGGTACAGATAAGCTGCGGTAAGATCTACCTGCGGTAAATAGAGGGACCTCGCGGCCTCACGCTTATACTCCACCTCATCGATTGCGGCCTGTTCTGCCAACAATGCGTTGCTCTTCTCTTGAACCTGCTGCCAGGCTGCACTAAAATCCAGCTGCCCTGCAACGCTCTCCCAATTGTGAGCAACAGTAACCAGGAACAATGTCCCGCACATAAATTGCTTCAGGCGACGTCGTATTATCTGTTTAATCATTGTATTTTCTATCTCTGGAGATCTTATACTTACAGATCAATTTACTGACATTTTCGTATCTGTCTTCAGTGCCCGACTATAGGTTTACGTTAGTTATAAATCAAGCAAGAAGAGGTTCCTGTCTGGTTTTTTACATATGCAGGAAATTGACAGTGAACAATCGACAGTACACGTAAAGAGATATATTATCTGCTCTTGAATAATCAACTTACGTAATGAGTACGAGGTAAGGCACTGAATGAACGAAAGTAACGCGAATATTGGCAACACATATTTGTACTTCTGATTCTCCCAGAATCTCAGCTTGAACAGGTGAGAGATTAGTATTGAAGAGTGAGGCGTGAACTGCATTCATCGCGGGCAACTCGACCAATCACAGCATTCTTCTTATTATTGAATGATTGCAACCTGAATCGTTGTGGCTCCTCACCCCAGATACTTAACACCTCTCACCATACGTGCTGGGCTAGAGGTATAATCAGATTATTCTTTATCTCGAAAATCTTCGAAAAAGAGTACTACAGGATTACCATGATACACCTTGAATTTCTCGGTACAGGAGACTGTGCAGGTATTCCCGTTTATGGTTGTACCTGCAGAATATGTAAAGAAAGCATCGACAACACCGCGCTGAGGCGGAATTCGAGTTGTGCACTGATTTCCTCTGCAGGACATAAGCTGCTTATTGATGCAGGTGTTTCTGATATTCGCCATAGATTTCCTCCACACTCTCTCGACAGAATCGTACTTAGTCATTTCCACATTGATCATGTATGCGGTCTCTTCCCGATGCGTTGGGGATGCAGTGAAACCCTCATACCTGTGCACAGTCCACATGACCCTGACGGGTGTGCAGATCTACTCAAACACCATGGAATTTTCGATTTTAGCGACTGCCTTAAACCTTTCGTTCCCAGAACATTTGACGATCTCGATATAACCCCGTTACCACTCAACCACTCAAAACCATCCCTCGGCTACGCCATATCTTCCGGCGAGTCTCGCCTCGCATGGCTCTGTGACACAGGCGGTCTGCCTGCTGAGACACTGCTGTTTCTGAAGACATGGCAACCATCTGTAATGGTACTCGACTGCACATTTCCACCATTGACAGAACCACACCCGAATCATAATGACATCACGGCCGCCCTCTCTCTGAGCAGCGAAATACGACCGGGAAGAACATATCTTACCCACATCAGTCACCATCTTGATATCTGGCTGCTAACCGGTCATGCCCAACTACCGACAAACGTGATCCCTGCGCGAGATGGACTAGCCATAACAGTTTAAACACTACATTCTACGTTTTCAGCAACCAACCAAGATACTGATATAACAGAGACATTACCACAACAACAAAAACCTCACTTGTAGAATATTTACGGTTTTGGTAAAAAGTAGGTCAACTCACCTTCTGAAATTCGTCACACGCATCTCGTAGACCGGCA
>JBFHGS010000244.1:0-7511 GCA_041582995.1 Desulfopila sp.
CAAAATACCATGGGGACTCCAGCTTTTTACCACCAGCTTCCCGAATGCATGGTTCAATAAGCACTCTTTGACCTATGCGGTCAATACTTACCTTTTCTCCGGCAGCCACGATTCTCCCGCACACATCAGCACCCTGGATTCGTGGAAAAGTAAGGGCATTTCCAGCCCAGCTTGCATCGCCACCATCCCTTTCTGACTTAGAATACCAGGCAAGTCGAGTGTTAAGGTCAGTATTGTTAATACCGGCTGCGCCTACCTGAATAAGCACATCGTAAGGTCCCGGTTTTGGTGTCGGAATATCATCACGAATCATTAATTTATCGAAACCACCATGACCGATGAGTTGAACGCCTCTCATGAATTGAGGTATCTCATTCATTATTTCCTCCATTGAGTATTTTCACAGCAACTGACTTTGCAGAGTGAATGGCCTGCATACCAATAACAGGCCAGGCAGCAGATGCTCCTTCATGAAGCAGGAAAAGCTCATTTGCTAAGCTTTTCTGCCCGCTCCGGTCGGCCATTAACTGAATGAGTTCATGTTTGTATTGCTCGGTAGCGTCCCGCACACCTGCATTACCGGGGAAAGATGTGAGAGCATTGAGGTATAGACAACCATGAGGCGCATAGGCTGTCATCCAGTCAGCAAGACGACCAAAGAGATGAATGATCGAATCTATGCCTGGTGGCGGTTCATTTTCTGCCAAAAAAGAGAGGTATCGGTCATGGCGATAGTGAAGTGCCCCGATCACCATGGCTTCTTTTGATGGAAAATACCTATAGAGCGTTCTTAGACTGGCGCCAACTGCCTTTTGCAACTCTGCAACCCCCGGTTCGGCGAATCCGCGAGTAGTAAATACCTGTTCTAATCTCGAAGCGATGTGTTCTTTGGTTGAATTCATAATTGACAAGGTAGAGCGATCGTTCTACCTTGTCAAGAGAGTTTTCTGTGGAATTATTTTAACGGATACGCTTGTAACAATACGATTGCTCAGCTCAGGAAAATATGGGTGTGAAGGATTTACTCTTTTCCATAACCCCTTATTGGTTCAAATAACAAAGCCACCGGCAATACCGGTGGCTTTGTTAAGTTCAGGTAATTTTTGTACCTCACTGAGAGGAGGAGTGGTTTGCCCTATACCTATTTTGAGGCAACAAACAGGCTGCACTGCATTCCATTTGGACAAACCACAGATGCTTAAGGAACTATTAAATCAAATCGTGCATGACAGGGAAGGCAGAAATTTTCCGACTTCTTATGCTGATGATGGCAGAGATTGCAATCGGCCTCGGTGCTGTAATGGCGATTATTATGAGGATTGGTCGGTTTGACATTTGCTGTCTTTTCCGCTAACTCTTTCGTGTCATGACACTCCAGGCACTTTACCATGGATACTGCTGCTCTCTGATTTTTGTTCCCATGACAATCAGCACATCCAACGTCCGCATTGGCATGGAACTCATCCAATGTAATGACCTGTTTTTCCGGCGTACTTGCCGCATAAGCGCCACTTGCAAAAATACCATCCAGAAAGATAATACATGCAATGGCAAACACGAACGTATGCAGAGTAGTGTTTTTCATTATTTCTCCGATAATTATATTCTCTAGGAACAATCTCAACCGTTCCATTATTTGTAATACTTGGCCCCTCTGCCTACAGATTTGCCACATGTTTTCCTGCCATATAGCCAAAGGTGTAACATCTACCCAGTGACAGGCCGAAAACGGTGAGCGGATAATCGACACCACCGTAAAAGCCGCCACCGAGATTGCCGATTACATATAAACCTTTGATAGGCGCACCGTCAGCATTCAAAGCCTGATGATTCTCGTTGACCAGCATTCCAGAACAGATTGTTGAAATACGTACTCTGCGGTGAATGCCGTAGAATGGTGCTTTTTCAACTGGAACCAGTCGATTTGCAGGCTTGCCGAAGTCATCATCCTTGCCGGTGGCGCAAAGTTCATTATACCGTTTGACACTCGCAATAAAGGTGGCTGGATCACACTCAAGTTTCGTAGCAAGTTCTCCAAGAGTGTCAGCGACATGTGTATTCGTTTGCGATTCGTATACACCATTCTTAGGCGATGGATCATCAGGCATGTAATTTTTCAGCCCTTCAGGCGAAACCAGTTTGCCCGGCCAGTCTGCTGCCTGTGTCATATAGTTTGCATCGAAAATCTGTGAATAGTGTCCGGCGTTTTTGGCATCACGCAGATAGTTGTTGAATAGCGACATAGCGACTGTTTCATTGACAAATCGCTTGCCTTCACGGTTGACCGCTAAAAATGGCATATCGCACATAGATGCAGGGCCAGCATCAAAGTCGTGTAACATTTTCGTGTGACCAATAGGCTCGATCACGCCGCCAGCCCAGTAGGCCATAGCGAAACCATCACCTGTCCGGTCCATCTGCTTGCGGCCAAAGTGTTTCAAGTCGGGAATGAAGTAATCGCACATTGCTGTATTGTTCTGGTAATCACCTGTCGCCAGGATAACCCCCTTCTTTGCCATGAACTTGGTGTACTTGCCGTCTCTACCTTTGGCAATAACACCGATGACTTCGCCAGATTGGCTTTGAACTAACTGGGAAGCAGGCATATTAAAGTAGAATTGTACACCAGCCGCTTCAGCGGTTTTAGCCAATGCTCGCATACCGTCGCCTGTGGTATAGGGCTTCGGCCCAAAGTACGAGGTCACATAATTCAGTGTATAGCCGTTGACCTGGCGAATGGCGAACTGCGGTTTACTGCCCTGATCGACGACCGGCGAACCACCCTTCCTGGCGCGGTCGATAACCCACTTCACTGCCTCACCGGAGTTGTATGCCCACTGTCTGAGAAGGGCAGGATTGCAGCGATGATTATTATCATTCATAAGCAGCGCGACCAAGGCCTCAATGCCAGCCTTGTCGCTTGTCGCCAGATCAATACCGGAACCGGTATTCCCCTGTGAAACAGGCATTGGGTGTTTCTGAATCACTGCAACTGTAGCACCGTTTTCTGCGGCGGAAAGGGCTGCTGGAACCCCTGAAGCACCAGCACCGACGACGATGACATCAAATGTCTTCGTTGAGGCTATATCCTTATCAGCAATCGGCTCAGGCTTCGGCATGAAATTCAGCGTCGCACCACCATCTGAACTTTTGGCAAATTCTCCACCCTGGTCCACTTGAGCTGCTTCAGCATTCTTCTCCGTAAGGCCGGTTAGTCCCATGATACCTATGCCCGCGGCTCCTAATGCCGTGCACGACAGAAAGCGTCGACGTGAGATACCGCTTTGGAGTACATTGGCAGTGTATTGGTCTACTGCTTTTTCTTCCTGTGAAATTTCTCTGCTCATCCTTTTCTCCTTTTTCATCTATTCAATGACGTGTTTCAGTCGAAACATCACTCAACATGTAACGCTGGTTACGGCATCGTTTTCTCAAACTGATCAGATTAACGATGAGGTAATTGCACACTTCGTGCCACTGTCATATGTCTCTAGTTTTATGGTGTTTATATCTGTTGTCCTTGACAAGTCATATCAATTTGAGAAATATGGTTATCATTATGATAAGGAGCATTCATGAAAGCGAACGACCTTTACCTGAAAGACATCCTCGAAACAACACCTGAAAGCGGTATCATCCGGTTGCTGAACCAGCGGGTCCTGTTGCTGGATGCCATGGCGCTTGGCTTACTGCAAAAGGAGCTTGTCGATTCGATAGGAACACAGGCCGCTAGAACGATCTTCTCGCGTTTCGGTTACGCACACGGATGGCGTACAGCAGAAAGTCTGAGAAAAGACTGGCCCGATCTATTGCACAAAGATAGTGCCACCGGGCCGCGACTGCATACCCTGCATGGTCAGCTCACACACCTTACTCTTGCCAGGGAGACCGATGAAGATGGCCATATTATAATAAAATCCACTTGGAAAGATTCATATGAAGCTGAGCAGTATCTTCTGCATTATGGTGTCCCGGAAGAACCGGTTTGCTGGACTATGGCGGCTTTTGCTTCCGGTTATGTTTCAAACCGTACCGGGCAGGACATCTATTTTATAGAAATGGAATGCATGGCGAAAGGGGATGATGTGTGCCGCCTTGTCGGTAGGCCTAAGGAGCAATGGGGACCGGACTACCAGGATAAGTTGCTTTTTTTCAAACCGGAAGCAATAGATTCCCTCCTGCCAGAGCTCAATCAGCAACTTAAAAACCTCGAGAAACAACTCACCGTCAGAAAAAGACAGATTGCAATAGTTGACGAAGAAGTTCTGTACGAGAAGCTCTCGGCACGTAGCACTGTTATGCGAAAAACTATCGATCTTGCTAAACGTATCGCCAGGGTAGACTCCACCATCGTGATCAGTGGTGAGAGCGGGGTCGGTAAGGAAAAATTTGCCAGGCTTATTCATGATAACAGCGACCGCTGTAATCGTCCGTTTATAGCCATCAATTGTGGTGCACTTACCGAGTCACTCCTCGAAAGTGAGCTTTTCGGCTATATTAAAGGAGCATTCACTGATGCTGTCTCAGACAGGATCGGCATGTTTGAAGCCGCAAACGGTGGAACCCTTTTTCTCGACGAAGTCGGGGATTTGCCGTATCCCATGCAGGTCAAGCTCTTACGGGTTCTCCAGGAACGTGAAGTTAGGCGTATAGGAGAGAGTAGATCACGACCGGTTGATGTGCGCATCCTCTCTGCGACAAACAAAAATCTCGCAACAGAGGTTGGAAATGGCCGGTTCAGACAGGATCTTTATTATCGGCTCAGAGTAATTGAATTAAAAATTCCACCCTTGCGTGAGAGAACGGAAGACATTCTTGCTCTCGCAAACCATTTTGCCGAAAGTATTGTGCAACACACAGGCCGTGATTCTGTAACCTTCAGTCCTGCGGCGATAAAGCAGATGATGGTTTACAGTTGGCCGGGAAATGTTCGCGAGCTGAGAAATAGCGTGGAGTATGCTCTTGCACTCGCATCTTCCAATTACATTGAACTGGACGATCTCCCCGAAGAACTACAGACACCGGCCCCTTTCCATGAGAATAATGAACCCAGGACTCTAGCGGCCGTTGAGTGGGAATATATCCTCAACGTTCTTGAGACCACAGACGGCAATAAAGCACAGACGGCTAAAATTCTTGGTATAGGAATCGCCACCCTTTACAGAAAATTGAAACACTTTGAGAACATGACAGCTTAAATATACTGATATTTTGTCTTCCCGCTATTACCTGTCAATCGTCATCCTGACGGGGAGGTTGGCGTAGATTTTCATTATGAACCTGAATAGGCTGAAGGGCTATTAGATTATGCTCTTTATGATATTGCGATTAAAGGAAAGGGGTGTTGAAGCAGCCCGATAAGTGCAACAGACCGAAGTTTGAAAAGTGAGAGAATTGGAGGTTGCTTCGCCTGACTGGTTTGGAAAAAAATTGACAGGATTGATGCTGATCTGCGAAAATGTCAGGAGTTGGCTGAGTTACTATATCATGGCACCGTGTTGTTTCCCTTGAAAAGAGTAAGATGATAGACTCTGGAGGCATATGATAACGCTTGGAGCCTTTCTGCTGAATATTGTGTTGTATTCTGTTTTCCCGTTGTATTTTACCACAATTAACAGCCATATTCGCACGGTAGCATTCTATATGTACATCGGTATTGTCCTGGTGTTAGGAGGACTTGCCGGTTCAATCTATTCTTTTCCCCTTTCTCCGACTCTTCATATATCGGGCGGCAATCTGGCGTATGGAGCCTTTATGATGAGTACTGTCATGCTCATTATTCTGGAGCGTGATGTCTCTACATTCCGAAATATGATCCGCCTGGTGGTGATGGTGGATTTCTTTGTTTTTCTGGGGTTTAATTTTCTCGCGTGGTTACTTGAATCCGGGTACGTACGGAACCCGCTTGATATCCCTTCATCTATCTTTCACGTCTCGCTATGGGTGCTCATCCTTGGTGGTTTTCTGATCCTGAGTGAGATCTTGATTCTCCTGTTTATCTTCCTGCAGGTCCGCAAACGGATCTCTGATCTCTTAACGCTTGCAATCATCTATACCATCGCCTTTATTCTGATTCTTTGCGCGGATGGTGTGCTTTTCCCCCTTTTAGCATTTGGATTGAGTCCGGATCTTGTCGGTATAATTTTTGGCAATGTTTCGGGAAAGATCGTAATGGCTTCCTGTTACAGTGTTCCGATGTTGGGGTTTTGTCTTGTGTTTCGAAAAAAATTCGCCCAATTTCTTGAGACACCTTTAACCTTGAAAGAGTTGATTCGAGCTCCTCGGGAAAAACTGTTAGAAACCTTGTACCTTTATGAAATTCGTGACCGGCAGCTTCAGCGGGATAAACAGGAACTCACCAAAATTGCAGGTCGTGACGAACTAACTGCTCTTGCGAACAGGCGAAAGTTTGATCAGATATTCAAGGCTGAATGGTCCAGGTGTCAGAGGAAAAATCTTCCCCTGACACTCGTGATTGGTGATATTGATTTTTTTAAACAATACAACGATTCGTATGGGCATCAGCAAGGCGATGCGTGTCTCAGAATGATTGCAGACTTATGGAGGAATATCTTTAAAAGACCGTCAGATGTTGCTGCGCGTATCGGCGGTGAAGAATTTGCTATAATCCTGCCGGAAACGCTGCCAGAGCAGGCACTGCATAATCTCCATCATTTTATGGAGGTGTTGCATAAAAAGCCGATTCCTCATAATGCTTCATCCATTGCCCGGCACGTCACCATGAGCATTGGTGTGGCTGGCTGGATTCCTCAAGAAGATTCTTCTGCCAAAAAGCTGTTCGCTGAAGCCGATACACGTCTCTATGCGGCTAAGCGTGGAGGACGGAATCGGATTATCGCCGAGAAAGCTCAGATAAATATGTCTACTCCTGAATTTCTTAAAACGCCTTGATCTGTGAACAGATAGTTATAACCCGACAGAATCCAGGCAGGTTAATCTTAACGTGCCAAAATGTTTGATACTACCACCGTCCCCGGAATACCTCTGGTATGTCGGGTATGGGTCCATTTGACTGATCAGCCAAATGAAATAGAGAAAAAGGAAAATTGAAGCGGACTATAGCAAGTATCAACAGACTGTTTTTAAAGCGATCAATTCAAGTGAACTCTCATTGCAACTACGTATTAAAACTACGTGAGCAACAACACTACGCTGATACGCGGTATACACACGTTAATAATGCGTTCCTGCAAGCAGAGGCAATGTACCAGAAAGCGCAAATTCCGTACTAGGCTCTGCCGGATGCACAGCAGGATGTTTTAATCGCTGAGGAAAATGCTGTAGATTTCAACACTGCATCATTACTCGTCAAAGTAAATGCGTATCAAGAGTCTAATGGCTGGTTGTGTCTAGTGCTTTGTAAAGCTTAATCTATCGCATATTTCCAGCCCTTTTGTCACACTGACTTCGTTTCTCATTCAGTTACATAGCGTTGCTATGCTCCTTCATTCGTGCCTTGCTGTGTGCCGAAATTGCTAAGAAATATTACG
>JBFHGS010000245.1:0-7463 GCA_041582995.1 Desulfopila sp.
ATTAAGACATTCAAGCCATCACCAGCAACGTATTGCCATTTTTTACAACAAGCTGCAGCGACCGGTGAGAGTGCATGGCTTGTTTCCAGTAATCCTTTTGATGTCATCGGCGCAATCTCGGCGGGTATGAAAGCCGCCTGGCTTCAGCGCTCACCAGAAACAGTTTTTGATCCATGGGGTATCAATCCTACAATTACCATCAATACTCTTCTCGAACTTAACGATTGTATCATTGATTACTCTTTGTGAACCCAGATATCACAAAGAGTAATCAATTACATATCCGGCATGAACAAACAATCACCTGAAAATGAATGGCAGAAATGGCCAGAAGCATTCCAATTGCTTTTCCGAGGTGCAACCCTTTCTGCCTGCATACCGATTATCGGGCAACAGCGTTGCACCTAAACAACTATGATAACCGGGGTTAATGCAACTCTCAGGGTAACTCGTCACGGGTCAGATGACTGCAGTCATTTACCCTTTCAACCTGAAATTCATCATTTTCCTTATACAGGATATTGATAGCCGCTGTATCCTGTCGTAATTGCCGGAATTGATCTAAAGCAACTCCCGATGCAAAACATAACACAGAGACAATGACAAAATTATGTGAACAGATCACCAATGTATCACCAGACTCATAAGGTTTGCAAATCCTGACCAGTGCACCAACTGCCCGCTCCTGAACATCCTGGAGACTTTCTCCTCCCGGCATGGCTAAAGCGGCAGGTTTTTGCTCCCAGGCTTTTCGAAAAACCTGATACTCATCTTTCCACCGTCGACCTTCCATCCCCTCAAATTCTCCCAGGTTCATCTCCATAAATGCAGGTTCCTGGATGAGAGGGGATATTTGGTGAAACTGCTGTATGTGCACTGCAGTTTCCATGGCACGCTCCAGAGGGCTTGAGTAAATAGCTGTGATGCTCTCATCCTTTAAAGCTAAAGCCAAAGCACGTGCCTGATCATTACCTTTCTGGTTCAGCGGGATATTGCTCCGCCCCTGAAAGCGATGAAGTCTATTCCATTCAGTTTCGCCATGTCGGACGAGTAATATTTTAACGCCTGGCTGGTGTATATTGTTCACTGCTTAACAATCCTTTTCAATTCATATTTCCCTGATAACCTCAAACATCCAGCAGATCGCGACTCAGGCATCAATCGCCTCATCTCTCAAGTGGTCTCCAGGAGTCTGTCGGACTATGACCTTGCCCCAGTTCTGTGTTATTTTCAGAATATTAATGCTCGTAATATCAAACACATGACTGCGCTTGATTTACTAAAAATGCCTTGATCTGAGAAAAAATATCTATAGCCCGACAGACTCCTAACCAGAGATATATCGCTGTTTATTGAAACTGTACTGTGAAAACAGTATCGAATCTACACACATCATCTTGAACTGTTATTCGAACTTGTCGTTAATGATAGCTTTGTGCGTTTTCTAGTACTTACATTGACAACCTAACTCGAATGCAATAATTTTAAAGAAGGAACTGGAGGGGCTTTAAATACCAGTACTTTTCTCTATAGTTGCGCAAGTGCGTGTTTAGATAGAAAACTAAGACCTGCATTATACTCATCCGTCATATTCCTTTGTTGTATCATGGAGGTAGATATGTGGATAAATACATCTTGGTTAGACTGTACAAACACTGCTATTTTAATCAATTTAGATAGCTATAATAACAAAGAAAGTCTCCTCATCAATGAGGCTCGCTTTCTTATTGCAGCCAATAACCCTGAAGGTGCTACTTTCATAATCAAAGTAGCGCAGATTCTCATTGATCAGGGCGTAGATGCCAGTGTGATAGTCTCTTTTCTTCTTGCACCACTATTGTGGGAGGAATGCATATCCTTTGCTTTTATCCAAAAAAAGTTCGGGAAAAAAGTCACCAGAATTTTACAACATTTTGCTCAGCAACCAGCCTTCAATACGACTACAGACAGAAGTTTTCTTAAAGCCCTCCGGAGAATACAAACCTCTTCCTCCATAGGGGCATGCCTGACAACTTTATTACTTGCATTTCTCTTGCTTGATCTCGAAAAGTCTATTGCAGCTGAACACTCACGCAGCATTGAAAAAGCTGATGACGTTTTACTGTTTGCGGTACCAGCTGCAGGCAAACTTAATCTTCGAAGATTGCGCAGTAAGCTGGAGGATGCTGCATTCAAACTTCTTCATCCGGAAATTTATATTGATTTCAAAAAACAGGTAGCACCTCTTTCAGCAGAGGATGAAAAATGTTTGGACATTATCAAAACGGTAATACACCGTTTGCTGAAAAGAAACGACATCAAGGGGGAAGTTCAGGGAAGGTTGAAGAGTCTGTATAGTATCTATTGTAAAGTGTACCATTGCGGTAAAAAGCTTGAATCAATTCTCGATCGTATCGGTCTCAGAATAATTGTCAATACAGTCCCGGAATGTTATCGGGTTCTGGGTATTCTGCATTCGCATTTCCAACCAATTCAAGGTTCTTTTGATGACTACATAGGGGCTCCCAAGGAAAACGGTTACCAATCCCTCCATACCTGCGTGTACCCGGTTCGTGGTGTTGCTTACAAGCCGATAGAATTCCAAATCCGTACAGAAAATATGCATAAAGAAGCCGAATCAGGCAGTGCAGCGCACTGGCAGTATAAACGGCAGCGGCGAATGTTTGCTGTGGGAAAGAGGCTGCAAAGATTGCCAAGTCACAACGAGTCTGCAGAAGCGTATTCTTCGTCAAATACGGAAACGTTTTTTCAACTCCTTCAGCAGCAGGTTCAGCAAGGAAGTATCATTATTTTTGGAAGCGAAGGGCAGATTATTCGACTTCCAGAAAACACTTCACTCAAACAGTATTTTCAGAAAGCAGGTGTGGTTGTGTCAGCAACAGATCGAATAAAGGTCAATGGAACCACAGTAGGCATCAGGCATATCTTAAAAGATGGAGATTCAGTTGAGATCATTTCAGCCGCTGATTCACGAGATAACGATTCTCACTTACCCGATATAAGTTCAGAGGTTAGGGGTGTGTTGCCATTACAGATAGCCTCCTCGATTGAGCGATAGCTGCAGAAACAATTAAGTCGATAACTAACCGGATTATTAGTTGATAATTTTTTCCTGGAGGTAGACATATATGTCATCCCCAAAGACTGTAGGACTGGTTCTGGGCTGCGGAGCTTCTCGTGGCTGGGCTCATATCGGTGTCATCGAAGCGCTTAAGGAAGCAAATATCCCAATTGATTTTATTGCCGGTTGCAGTGTTGGCGGCTACATCGGAGCGGTGTATGCCAGTGGGAAAATACACAGTTTAAAGGAATTTTTGCTGCGAATGGATGGCAAAAAGATTTTTTCTTACCTGGACGTAGTCTTTCCCAGATCCGGTCTCTTAAACGGCTCAAAACGAGTACAGGAACTCTTCACCATGCATACCGACATTCAGTCCTTCGAAGAACTTGAAATTCCATTGGTGATGGTTGCAACGGATCTTGAACGCGGGGAAAAGGTAGTATTAAAAACTGGCAACCTTATTACGGCCCTCCGGGCCACAATGTCCTATCCCGGGCTTTTTGCACCAGTATGCATCAAAGGACGTTGGCTCGTGGATGGTGGTGTGGTTGATCCAGTGCCGGTTGGAATTGCGCGAGCTATGGGTGCAGGCATAGTTATAGCGGTAGATCTAAATAGCAGAATCGTATCGCATAACAAGCAGCTTCGTCGTGAAATTCTCATTGAGAATAATCAATTACCATCTTCGGAAGAGAACAAAAAACACTATGAGCTTATCGAGAAAATGATGAGTCTTTATGAAAGCTCGGAAGAGTTATTTAAGACTAAGAATCGTACAAAATCAGATGCGCCACACCGCACACCAGATGCACCTGATATTATTGAAACAATCATGACTTCTATCAGCATCATGCAGGAGAGAATCACCCGCATAAATTTAGCAATAGACCGTCCGGATATCCTGATCCAACCACGTCTCGGAGAACTGAAAATGATGAATTTTGATCGGGTAGAACATGCTATTGAGGAAGGTTATATCGGAGTTCAAGAGAAACTGGAAGATATCCAGACATTGTTGGCTTCAGGATGAACGGTAGTTTTTAGTAAAACCTGAAAAGAATAGCAGTCAGGAAGAGTGCATTTCTTATGCGAAATGCGGGTTGCAGGATTCAAGTAATAAATGCAACACGCCTGCCAGTAAAATCCAGCGATAAATCGAATGAGTTATCCGTTATACAACAGTGTACTGTAATCGCACAACATAACAGTACCTCCTCGTCTATCCTATCATAATTTGTTACAATAGTAGTATATCACTCCTTTAAGAGCCCGTTGCAGAAAGACCTTAGTCCCCTTCAAGCACAGTAAATGTCGAGATTTTTTATCGCTCACACACTATATTGCAAAGAGAATTAAACATGGAAATGCCTTTACCTGAACATATCATAGCCAGAATTCGCGAACTTGAGGATCAGTTAAAAACACTCAACAGGCAATGTGAAGAGAAAGTAAAGACGAGTCTGGCAAAATACCAGCGAGTACTGGAGGCCACCTCAGAGGGATTTCTTGAATTAGACCTCCAGCGCAGGATCGTTGACTACAACTCCGCGATAATTCGACTAACAGGTATCAGCGGCGAGCATCTTATGCATACCCCTGTTGCAACCCTCTATGACAAAAACTCTGTTTATGTTCATTTTGCCAGCAATAATCATCTGAATTTTGAGGCTGTTTTTCATAACCCGGCAGGTGAGACAATCCCTCTTCTTTTCAAGAGAAGTATTCTCCGTGATGAAAGTGGTCAGCCCAACGGATATCTCGTTTTTCTTACAGATCTCACAGATCTCAAACAAGCTCAGAAAGATCTGAGGCTAGCAGAAACCAGATACAAAACCATCTACCAAAATGCAGTACAGGGCATGTACCAATGCACTTTGGGAGGCATATTTCGTAGTGTCAACCCTGCTTTTGCTCAAATATTTGGCTACGATCATGAAGATCAAATCATGAGTGATGTGGTCGACATAACCAACCTTTACACGAACGATACTCATCGGCAACAACTTCTGTCACTCTTAAAAAAGGACGGGATAGCGACCAATTACGAAATAGAAATGCAAAACAGGAGTGGTAAAACCATATGGGTATTGATCAATGCCAGACTGACAGTCGATACCGATGGAATCCCAATTGTAGAAGGTATACTTATCGATAACACCTTGAAACGATTGGCAGAAGACAAACTGCGCCGCAGCAGAGAGCGTTTTCGATACCTGGCAAACCATGACAGCCTGACCGGTCTTTTCAATACCCGATATCTCTACAAATTTCTCGACAAACAGATCAGTAAGAGCAATACGAGCCATGAACCTTTCTCACTGGTTTTTCTTGATATGGATAATTTCAAACGTGTCGTGGATACATACGGACACCTGAACGGTAGTCAGGCTCTGAAAGAGGTTGCTGAAACGTTTAAAGAGTGTCTTGAAGAACCGTCATTCGGTGTTGCATATGGAGGGGATGAGTTTGTCCTGGTTTTTCCTAACACCGGTAAAGATGTTGCCCTTGAACACGTACGGAAAATTAGAGATCGCATGAAAGCAACCGTTTATCTTACCCAGAAAGGACTTCAAGTACATATGTCAGCCAGTTTCGGAGTAGCTACTTACCCTGATGATGCAGTTGATCGCGAGGGGTTGCTTGCCCTGGCCGATGAGGCGATGTTTCATATCAAATCTCTTGGAAAAGATGCCGTTGGGGTACCGGGTAATGAAAAAAACAGACCAGGTTTATAGATTAGTTGCTTCAAATAGACTCAATATAGATTCTTTATATTCTTTTAGCGTACGGTGTCATGTAAATTCGCAGCAAACAACGATCTTGATTGTCAGGTTTTCGTTCAATCCAGCCATCATTCTCCAACCGGTCCAGCAGGTCACAGCAGCAATAATGTAAATTGCAGCAATGCTTCATATCCGCACCCCTGACGCCAGCACTTGATTTTAGGCCGACCTGTATAATATTGATCTAACAGTTTACGGCGCTTCAGCCGCATTACAACAATAACTGCACAATCAAATATTAGTGATTCTCCATACCACTATGGGCTATCCCCCTCAAAGGAGACTGAAATGACAAAGAGCTTATTTGAACCTGTGACTATCGGTGAAATTCAACTTAAAAATCGAATAGCAATGGCTCCCATGACTCGTGGACGTGCTGGAAACACCAGAATCGCCAACGATTTGATGGCCGAGCACTACGTCCAACGAGCTTCGGCCGGATTACTTATTTCGGAAGCAACGGTAGTTTCAGCTCAGGGAAACGGCTGGGTAGGCTCTCCGGGAATTTATACTGACGAAATGGTAGCCGGCTGGCGCAAGGTAACAGAGCGGGTTAAAGAGGCGGGCAGTCATATGTTTTTACAGATGTGGCATTGCGGAAGAGCATCTCATAGTGATTTTCATAATGGGGAACTACCTGTTTCAGCCTCCGCAGTAAAGCTGAATGGTGACATGATTCATACCCCGCTTGGTAAAAAAGAGTATGAGGTGCCACGTCCACTCAGGATTGATGAAATCAAAGCGACTGTCAACGACTACCGTACGGCAGCCCTGAATGCAAAAGCAGCTGGCTTCTCCGGTATTGAGGTACACAGTGCCAATGGATATCTGCTCAACCAGTTTCTTGATTCCAAAACGAATCTCCGTGCCGATCAGTATGGAGGAACTCCGGAAAATAAATATCGTTTCCTGAGGGAAGTACTGGCAGCTGTTCTTGAGGTCTGGCCTTCTGAAAGAGTTGGTGTACGCCTATCACCAAATGGTATTTTTAATGATATGGGCAGTGAAGATTTCAGAGAAACATACCTCTATGTAATCAAGGAATTGAATAAACTTGATCTTGGATATGTGCATATTATGGATGGCCTTGCCTTTGGTTTTCACAACAAAGGGGAACCAATGTCACTTGCAGAATTCAGGGAGCACTATGATGGAATCATCATAGGAAATTGCGGATACAATAAAGATGATGCTGCACAGCGCATTGCCGAGGGCACAGCCGATATAGCAGCAATAGGCCGCCCATATATCACTAATCCTGATCTGGTGGAACGCTGGCAGAATGACTGGCCACTGACCCCATACGAGGATATGTCTCTATGGTATACAGATGGAGCTGAGGGGTATACTGATTATCCACCATATTCAGGCTAACAACCTGTAAAAGATACGGTTTTCAACATTCATACTCTTTGGAAACCGTATTTCTGCCAGTCAATCACTGCGTTCATTCCGAAAATACAACCTGCAGACAACTCCTACGCCGAGGATAGATAAAGGAGACTTCATGGGCAAAATAGCACTTCTCTCCTGCGATGCGAAAAGCAGAGGAACCTACCTGAGCACACAAAAAATACCTATCGATTACATGAGTGATTTCAGCTTAATGGGGTTTGTTG